>PWVB01000500.1 GCA_003562365.1 Anaerolineae bacterium | reverse complement strand
GTTCGAGTGCAGGTGATTGGGACAGGCGGGGCCGGTCTGAACATCCGCAGCGAACCGGGCACCGAGGCCGAGCGGGTTGCTGTCGCGACGGAAGGTGAGGCGCTCCTCGTCGTCGGAGGCCCCAGAGATGCCGATGGGTATGTCTGGTGGTTTGTCCGGGACGAGGTGACGCCCGAGCGCGAAGGATGGGCGGCGCAGGACTTCCTCGCACTCGTCGATTGACCGCGGAGGCATACCATGGAGCTCACACACGCTCGCCAGCGTGCTGAACGGCTGCGCGAGGAAATTGCGCTTCACAGTTACCGTTATTACGTCCTCAATCGCCCCACCATCAGCGATGGACAATTTGACGCGCTGGTCGATGAGTTGCGTGAGATTGAGCGAGCATACCCTGGGCTGATCACGTCCGATTCACCCACACAGCGCGTTGGGGCACCGCCGGCGGATGGATTTCAGAAGGTCGAGCATCCTGCCCCGATTCTCAGTCTGGACAAGGCGACCAACCGGGAGGAGCTCCTCGCATGGCATGATCGCATCAGCAAGCTGTTGCCCGCCGAGTATCCGCCACCCTCCTACGTCGTTGAGCCCAAGTTTGATGGGCTCACCGTCGTGTTGCACTATCGCGATGGGCAGTTTGTGCTGGGCGCAACCCGCGGCGACGGTCAAGTAGGGGAGGACGTGACGGCCAACCTGCGCACACTGCCGACGCTACCTTTGCGTATTCCTGTCGACCCCGAGGGTCCTGCGGCACCTGCCTACCTGGTAGTCCGTGGAGAGGTTTTGATCCTGTTGCGGGCCTTTGAGTCCCTCAATGCGGGCCTTGTCGCTGAGGGCAGCGCGCCCTTTGCCAATCCCCGCAATGCGGCCGCCGGATCTCTCCGCCAGCTCGACCCTCAGGTCACAGCGCAGCGCCCACTGCGGCTCTACACCTACAGCATCGTGACTGCCGAAGGCACGACACCGTCCACGCAGCAGGCGATCCTCGACTATCTGGCCGGTTTGGGATTTCCGATTCCGGACGAGGCGGCAGCCTTCGACAGATTGGAAGCCGTAGCTGACTACTGTGAGGCGATGGTGGCGCGGCGCGCTGAGCTTCCCTACGAAGCCGATGGGCTGGTGGTAAAGATTGACGATCTCACAACGCAGGCCGAGCTTGGCAGTGTCGGGGGGCGTCCGCGCGGCGCCGTTGCCTACAAGTTTCCGGCTCAAGAGGCGGTGACCAAGGTGGAAGCGGTGGAGTTCTCAGTGGGACGCACGGGGGGAATCACGCCGACCGCGCTTCTCGCGCCGGTTTCGATTGCCGGGGTCACTGTCAGTCGCGCCTCGCTGCACAACTTCGACGTCATCGCGGAGCGGGACATCCGGGTGGGCGACCGTGTTGTGGTCAAGCGGGCCGGGGATGTGATTCCCTATGTCGCGGGTCCCATCCTTGAGGCCCGCAGTGGAAATGAGCGCCCCATCACACCACCATCAGCGTGTCCTTCGTGTGGCGAGCCCGTCGCGCACTCGGAGGGTGAGATCGCCTACACCTGCATCAACGCTGTCTGCCCCGCTCAGCTGGTGCAGCACCTTATCTACTTTTCCAAGACGATGGAGATAGAGGGTCTCGGCGAGGCCACCGCCGAGCAGCTGGTCGAGGCGGGAGTAGTTCGCGATCCCGTCGACCTCTATGATCTTACCAAGGAGGAGCTGCTGCGCCTGGACGGATTTGCCGACAGGAAGGCTGAGAACCTGCTGGCGTCCATCGCTGCTTCACGAGATCAGCCCTTCTCCCGCGTCCTGACGGCGCTTGGCATCCGCGGGGTTGGCAGCACCGTTGCGGCTCTGCTGGTGAACGCGTTTGATGCTCTGGCGCGATTGCGGCAGGCGTCTGCGGAGGAGATTGCCGCTGTTGAGGGTCTGGGCCCGATCACGGCACAGACCATCGTGGATTGGTTTGCGCGGCCCAAGCATCAGGCCCTGATCGACAAACTTCGCCGGGCCGGCCTGGCGTTGGAGACGCTTCCGACGGAGGATGTGTCCCCGGGCACCCAACCTCTTTCCGGGCTGACCTTTGTGATCACCGGGACACTCTCCCGACCGCGGAGCGAAGTTGAGGCCTGGATTGCCGCACGCGGCGGTAAGGTCACCGGATCGGTGAGCGGTAGGACCGACTACCTTGTGGTGGGGGAGGAACCCGGCGGCAGCAAGATCCGTCGGGCTGAGGCTTTGGGGACGCCGATTCTTGATGAGGATCGGCTGGAAAGACTGACGGAGGCCGCGGGATGAGAACTGACCCCGGAGCTATGGGGTCGTTCGCAGCTCTGGCGCCGAGAGATCGAGGAAGGGGTGGCATATGTTAGGATCAGGCCGTGCCGATCTGCCGCTGCAGGAGCACCGCGTGCTGGCAGCAAACAACCTGCAGTGGATTGACGGGACCTGGGAAACTTTGGGCAATCCGCACAACTACTTGAATCAGGACGGCCTCGACTTCCTGACCATCAGCGATGCGCGGGTGGCGCCCTGGTCGTTCACCGGACTGCCGACCAGCCGCTCTGAGGCGGTGACTTTAACCCGGGATAACCTCCAGTTCCTCATTCTCCCTGAGGATGCCGCGTGGGAGCAGTTCCGTGCTGCCCCCCGGACGGGAATCGTGATCCTCAACCTCCCTCTCGCCATCGTGCGCGGTGAAGTTCCTTTTCTGAGCGAGGCGCGACTCCACAACTTCCTCGATTTTTGGAAGGGCCATTTCTTCCCTGTGGTTCGGGCTCAAATTCACTATCTTGCCTCCAGTAGTGCGACGCCGCCGGTGCAGAGCCGATTGCTGTACGTTAACCGCAGGAACGTCGAGAGTTACTCTCAAGCGTAGGACGATGCAGATACCCGACGGAAGGGAGTGTCCCTACTACTATCTGGACGCGCATCGACGTTCACCGATGCGCGAAGGCTGCCATCTCTTAGAGGATGCCGGGCGCGCCGACGGGTGGTCGTCTGCCCTCTGCCGCACGTGTGAGGTTCCCGAGATCAAACGGGCAAATCAGTGTCCGCATATGGTTCTCCGGCCTCGGATTGGACGACGGCGCTTCTGGGAGCCGCGGTCTGTGCTGATAGAGGCCAGCTGCGTGAAGCGCGAGGGCGCGGTCCGCGACCCGATGGTAGGGTGCGGGCTGTGCCACGCTCCCTTAGACTTCGTCGTCTACCAGGATGAGGGCGACGCTGATCCAGAGGGGGGTGCCGGGTGACCGCGCCGCTGCAGCGTGTCTCGCTGTCGGAGCAGGCCGCCGGTGGGCTGCTATTGCTGGCTGCGCTGCTCTTCGTGATTGCCGGCGCCGTCAGTCTTTATCTCACCCCATCGCCTGTGATGCTGACTGCAGGCCACCTGATCGCCGTTGTGGGGGGCTGGGCCGTTGCCTGGGGGGCGAGCGTCAAGCTGCTCGGTGGGCGGCTGGGAGACTTCGATCGGGTGCTCTTGGCCATCGTGGCACTGCTGACGGGATGGGGGCTGATTCTGCAAGCGCGACTGGCCCCGGCGCTGTTGATCAAGCAGGTCCTTTGGCTGCTGGGCGGGTGCGGTTTGATGTGTGGGATAGCCGTGACGCCCAGCATCGCCCGGATGCTGCGACGCTATCGGTATACGCTGCTGACCGCAGGGATCCTGTTGTTGGGTGCCACCTTGGTTTTCGGTGTGAATCCCTCAGGGTATGGTCAGGAGCTCTGGCTCGGCGCCTTCGGCATCTATCTGCAGCCGTCTGAACCTCTCAAACTCCTGCTGGTGATCTACCTAGCTGCTTACCTCTCGGAACGGCGTGAGATCCCGAAGGACAGGACCGGCCAGCGGTCTATGTGGTCGGTGGTTCTGGGGCCAATGGCGGTGATGGTGGGCGGTGCGCTGCTGCTCCTGGGATGGCAGCAGGACCTGGGCGCTGCCCTGCTCTTCTATTTGATCTTTATGCTGATGATCTACCTCGCCTGGGGAAACGGCTGGTACGTAGTTCTGAGCCTGATCGGTTTCCTTCCCATTGGGCTGGCCGGTTATCTTCTCTCACCGCGGGTGGCGTTGCGCGTCAGCATCTGGCTCGATCCCTGGGCGCCGGAACAGGCCGACCGCGCCTACCAGATCCTGCAGTCCCTCTTTGCCTTCGGCGCGGGCGGGCTATTTGGCCGTGGGCTTGGCCAGGGCCGTCCCGGTCTCATTCCCGCCGTCCATACCGATTTCGTCTATGCGGCACTGGTTGAGGAGTTCGGCCTGATTGGGGGGCTTGCCTGTCTTTTGTTGCTCGCTCTGTTCATCTTGCGGGCTGTGCGGCTCGCGCAACGCTCCGAATCAGGGTTTGAAGCGCTGTTGGCTGCTGGTATTGCCGCCTGGGTGGGTATCCAGACCTGGGTCATCACCGGCGGCAACGCCAAACTCATCCCGCTCACCGGGGTCACGTTGCCTTTTCTTAGCTACGGTGGGTCATCGTTGGTCACGCTGCTGGCGGCGACGGGATTACTTCTGAATCTGTCGGCCCCGCATCCCTTGACGCTCAACCTCTCGCTCGTTCCTGATGCAGCAAAATCGCTGCGCACCACCTCGGCCCGGCTCGGTCAAGGGCTGCAGCTCTTGTTGGCGAGTGTCGCAGTCATCAGCGGCAACTGGGCGGTGGCAAGGGCCGAGACGCTGCAGACCTATCCCACCAATCTCCGTTATGTTCTATCGGAGGCGCGCCTTCGCCGAGGCCGGATTCTGGACCGCAATCAGATTCCCCTGGCCGACATTGCCATCGATGCCGAGGGATTCGTCACGCGCACCTATCCGCAGCCCGAAGCCGCGCCGATCGTTGGCTATGCGACTTTTGCCTATGGGGCGGCCGGCATCGAGGCCGCTTGCGACACGCGCTTACGCGGCGAGCTTTACCCTTCCGTCGCGGATGAGGTGCGCCGGGAGCTGCTGCATCTGGATCCCGTGGGCCGTGACGTGCGACTTACCATCGATGCCCGCCTGCAGGCCCGGGCCCAGCAGTTGATTGCGCCATATGTTGGTGCCGCCGTCCTGCTTGACGCTCACAGCGGTGAGATCCTGGCCCTGGCCTCATCTCCGACCTATGACTCAGCCACGGTTGCGACGCAGTGGGCGGCGCTGCGCGAGCAGTCCGACTCTCCTTTTCTGAACCGGGCGACGTTTGGGCTTGCGCAACCCGGCACGACGTTGCAGCCGTTGATCTTGAGCGCTGCTTTGCAGGCTAATCCGACCCTGACGCCGGCGGAGCCGGTGGCCATGCCGATCCCTTTTGACGGCATGCACGTCTTCTGCCGGAGGCCTGTGGGTCAAGTCGAGGAATCGACCTCCTGGCGGTACGTGTTGGGCGCGGCCTGCCCGTATCCCTTCGTCGCTGCAGCACTGCAGGTGGGACCTCAAGCGTTGAGGGAGCACCTGACGCAGTTGGGGCTGCTGGATGCCCCGGCGCTGGTGCTTCCTACTGTCGCGGTAGATCTGGGCGATTCACCGCTGCAGATCACCGACGATGCCCTGGGCCAGGGAGAGCTGCTGGTCACCCCGCTGCAGATGGCCCGCGCCATCGCCGTGGTGGGCAATGATGGCGTGCGGCCAAATCTACGCCTGCTGGTTACTCCTCTTGATGGGTGCGAGCGCCGCGAGTTCCGGGCTGAGGAGCGGGTGCTGTCCGCCGAGGTGGCGGAAGCGGTGCGGCACGCATTGCCGGAGTACTACGGCCGCGTGGGACATCTGGGGACCTCCTTTGCCGGCCCGCTGCGTGAGCAGGCCTGGTTTACGGGTCTCAACTCCGCCACGCTGCCCCGTTATGCTGTTGCAGTCTTCCTCGATCAACCGGAATACCCCTACACGGCGGTAGAGATCGGTGCCGAGCTCCTGCAGTTGGTGTTGGATCTGCAGGCAGCTCCCGTGTCGGGCGACTCAACTGGTACTAATGTACCATAGTTAGTTTCTAACTCAGCCCCCTTTTTTGGTTTGACAACCCCCGGTAATTTTATATCATACTAGATAATGGTAGGTTAGAACGCGGCTGGGACCCATAGGCCTGCGTTCAGGCGCTCTGGATTGGCACGACACTGCGCGACGGCAGCGGTTCTGGTGCGTCGGGTATCGTTGCCTCTCTGCCGGCAATGAACTTTATCTGGAGTCTTTTAGGAGCACGAAATGAGCGAGACGATCCTGTTGATTGAGGACGACGAGGCCCTGGCCCAGTTGGTACAGCTTCTGTTGGAACGTGCCGGCTACGCTGTCAAGATGGCCAACCACGGTGAAGCCGGACTTGAGATGGCGCGCGAGGAGACGCCTGGCCTCGTCCTGCTTGATGTGCTGATGCCCGAAATGGATGGCTGGCACGTCTATGAGGCATTGCGCCGGATCACCGATGCCCCGGTGCTTTTCCTAACCGCCCTGGGCGATGAACATAACATCACCTATGGTTTGGGGTTAGGCGCTGACGACTATATAGTCAAGCCTTTTGGCTACAAGGAGCTTGTGACGCGCGTCAAGGCAGCGCTCTCACGCGCCCGGCGCGCCCGAGGAGAGCAGACGATCTTTGAGACCGGTGGGTTGCAGGTCAATCTGGACACCCATGAGGTGAAAATCGACAGTCGTGAGGTGAGTCTGACGCCGACAGAGTTCCAGTTGCTCTCGGCCTTGGTTCAGGACGCCGGTCGGACCGTCAGTCACGACACGCTGTTGCGGCGGGTATGGGGGCCGGAGTACTCCAATCGTCGCGATTACCTGAAGCTCTACATCTGGTATCTGCGCCAGAAAATTGAGGAGGATCCCCGTGATCCTCAGCGTATCATCAGCGAGCGGGGTCAGGGCTACCGTCTGGTTGTCGAGCTCGAGGAGGCCGCGGTTTGAGCTTGCGCACAGCCGCCGTGCTGTCTGGGTTTTTCCAGCAGCCGGAGGGATGGCAGTTTGACGCTCGCTCCGCTCTGATCGGCGCCCTTATCGCCTGGATCCTAGCCGGCCTGATCGTCAGTCAGCGGGCTCATATCAAACGGATGGCGGTGGCCATCTGGGCTCCCATCGCCGCCTGGCGCCGCCGATTACGTGCCAGCCAGGAAGAGACCTATATCCGCTCGCTCAAGACGCGGCTTCGGCAGCGACTTTTCCTCGCCCCTGAGCGTCCGGAAGCGGTCTTTATTGCCCCAGACTTTCTGGCACCGGCGCCGCTGCCCACCACCATCGCGGAGGTTGCTACCGCACCGCGCTCCAGGATGGTGCCCTACGCGGCGCTGCTCCACGGTCACCGTAAGGTGTTGATCACCGGAGCGCCAGGATCGGGCCGAACCACCTCTCTGGTCGTGAGCGCATGGCGCGTTGCTGAAACCGGGGATGACCGACGACCCTATCTCCGCCTACCCCTGTGGATTGACCTTGCGGACGCAGGACAACTCAGCGCTCAGGACGATGGACCCGCGGCGGAGCGGCTTGCGGAGTTGGCCGCGCTGTCGCTGCCGGGGCTGTTACCTAAATGGTTCGTCAAGCAAATGCGTCGAGAGCCCTGCCTGGTCCTGGTTGACAATTGGGAGACGCTGATGCCCGATCAGCGCGATCGGGTCGCCGCCTGGATCGAGGCAGCTGATGCGCAGTGCCCTGATCTGTTCTGGGTCGTGGCGGGCGGTCCGACGGGATATGGCGGCCTCGTCGAGAAGGGCTTTGTCCCGGTGGAGTTGCTGCCGCCCGGCGACAGCTTGGATCCGGGTGGCCTCTACTCGGCGTGGGCTGAACTGCTTGGCCAAGAGATGCCTGAGGAGGATGAGCGCCTGGCGGAGGTCCTGGGGAGCCTCCAGGATGCCGTCAAGGCCGGTGCGCCACTCTGGGAGCTTCATCTGCGAAGCGTGCTCCAGCTGGTCTCCGGGGAGCTATCCGATCGCCCGGTGGATATTTGTGAGCGGTTCGTCATCCACGCCATTGAGGCGGTCGAGCTGGGTCGGGTCGAAGACGCTATCGTGGAGCAGGCGCGGGACATCACCGTCCGGATCCTCATTGACGTAGCCGAAATTGAACGCTCGGAGTCGCGTACTGTACCTGATGGTGAAGTGCGCGAGCTCATTGATCGCCATCTTCCATCTGAATCGGGCCGCCCGCGCCGCCTTGGCGGCGCTGTACTTAAGCAACTTACCACGTCGGGGCTACTGCGCCGCGACCGCCGACACTGGTATTTCACCCACGCCATCTGGCGTGATTACTTCGCTGCTTGTGCCCTGGCGGCCAGCGAATCCGGCGCCGAGACCGTCCAGGCCCATCTGGAGGACCCCGGCTGGCGCCGGCTCTCGGAGTTCTTTGCCGGCCTGGCTGACGCAACGATGCCGGTCGAGGCATTGATCAGCCGGGCAGAGACCTACGCTGCCCCGGCGGTACTGCTGCGCGCGGCGCGCTGGGGTGTGGTTGCGGATCCGGAGCAGCCGTGGTGTACGGCAGTGGCGAAGGCTCTAGCCAGAACTCTCCTTCAGCCAAGCCTCGATGCCGAAACGCGTCTCGACCTTGCTCGCGCTCTCAGCTTGCTGGTGGCTGAGGATGCGCGGGCGTTCTTCCTGCGCGCGGTGCGCCATCCCTCCGTTGCCGTTCAGCGGGCGGCCTTGCGCGGCTTGGGTTGGGCTGGCGCCTCCCAGGATATGCCGGTGCTGGTTGCGGCGCTGCAAGAGGCGCAACCAGAATTACAGGAGAGCGGCGTGCGAGCGCTTCGTGATCTCGGCACGTCGGGTGCCATTCGCCATCTGAGCGAGAGTTTGTCCGAGGTCAATGAGGCCTTGATGCTGCTCATTGCCCAGGCGCTGACGACGACGTCGCAGGGATGGGAGGCTTTGGACGCAGCAACGCAGCATCCTGACCTGCTCGTGCGCCGCGCGGCCGCTCACGCCCTCGGCGCGGTAGGTCAGGACTGGGCCCAGGCGCTGCTGGTGGAGATGGCGCGGGAGGATCCGGAGTGGCTGGTTCGGTCGGCGGCCGAGGGGGCCCTGCAGGCTCAGGAGGAGCGGGAGCAGCAGCAGGTGCACATCCTGCCTCAGCCACAGGTTGATGCGCTGGAGTGGCTGATGGCGTGGGCGGCGCGTCAAGGGTTGGGCCTCGGGGTAGGCGAGGCCGCCCGGGAGACCCTGATTCGTGCTGCGCAGGAGGGCAACGTCGATGCTAAGGTCCTGAGCGCCTTGACGCTGGCTCAGATTGGTCGGGAAGCGGACGCCAGCTTGCTGAGATCGCTGGTGGGTGACGCCGACCCTGCTGTCGGCGAGGCGATGGCGTGGGCCGTTGAACTCATTGAGCGCCGCTATGCCGTTGCCGGGTGAATCCTACTCCGACGCCGGGGGGTCAAGAATCTGGCATCCATCCCCCAGCATAAGCTCGCGGGCCAGATCCATATAGGCCACGGCGCCGTGGGAGCGCGGCGCGTAGTGGATCCCGGGCTCTCCGTAGCTTGGTGCCTCACTCAGCCTCACGCTGCGGGGAATCACTGTCTTGAAGACCTGCTCCGGGAAGTGGTGCTGGACCTCCTCGACCACCTGATTCGAGAGGGTGGTGCGCCGATCATACATCGTCATCACCACACCTCGTAGCGTCAGTCGCTGGTTCAGGCCTCGTTGGATCAGCGCGATCGTATGCATCAGCTGGGTCAAACCCTCCAGGGCCAGGTACTCGCACTGCACCGGGACGATCACCCCTTCCGCTGCCACCAATGCGTTTACGGTGAGAATCCCAAGGCTGGGGGGCGAGTCGATCAGAACGTAGTCATATCTCTCTTGTAGCGTCCTGAGGATCGCAGCGAGACGGGCTACCCGCGTGCGTGGAGCCTCAGTGTTGAGCTCAACGGCGGCGCCGGCGAGGTTGGGAGTGCTGGGAAGCAGATCCAAATCCCGCCATCGCGTGCGCTGCACCGCCTCCTCCATCGGGAGCTTCTGGAGCAGCACGTCATAGATAGAGTGGTTGAGCGTCCGCGCATCCAAACCGAGGCTGGTTGTGGCATTGCACTGGGGATCGCTGTCGATCACCAGGACGTGGCGGCCGCGCTGGGCCATCACGGCCGCTACATTGACCACTGTGGTGGTCTTGCCCACGCCTCCCTTCTGATTGGCGAACGCGTAATGGCGGGTCATCGGAGAGCGAGATAATCTCTGCCTAGCTGCGGCATAGGGCAATGTCTTCCGGGTCGGGCACGCCGCGCGTGCCCGGGCGCGTCACCGACCGGGAGGCCAAACACGCGGCGAAACGCGCCCCCTCGATGGGCGCCAGCCCCGAGGCAACGGCGTGGAAAAAGACCGCAGCGAAGATGTCACCCGCACCGGTCGGATCGACCTCCGTCACACAGAGCGCGGGAAAAGGCTCTGGTTGTCCGTCGATGAACAGGATGCCGCCCTGGGGTCCCATTGTGACCACCAGGATCTTGGTCACCTGCGCCATCTGCTGGGCGATGTCCCAGTCGCGCTGCATATCATCCAGGCTGAAGATCACGGCAGAGGCTCGGTCCAACACCGCGGCCGGCGCAGCCCAGTGTTTGGGATGCACGCGACCCTCCCGGTCACGGGCACGCATCCATCCCTGGGAGGTCACGCCGACAAATGTCGTCGGCGGAAAGACAGTGACCAGGGCCGGATCGCACTCCTCAATCACCGGACCGATATGCGCAATGGCCGGGTTGGTCCAGGTCGCCGGCACCAGATCAGGCGTTAGTTGGTTGGCGACCGTATAGACAGTCTGATGGCGCCGGCCGTTGACGTAGCTGTTTCGAAAGGTTGTCGTTTTGGCGGCGGGGCTTCCGTTGACGGCTGCGACATCATCGAAGACGGAGAAGTCAAAGCTCGCTTCGGCGCTGGTCAGGATCCCCACAGACTCGTGAAGCACTTTCGCCGTCAGCGCAGCATAGGAAACGGTCCCCCCGACCGCCGACAAACCATCGGGGAGCACATCATAGGTCACATGACCGATTGCCAGATAATCAACAGGCGTCAGCACTCTTAAGTCCGTGTCTGCGTACCTTCAGTGCGCTTAGCTCGATGGCCCGTCCGCTGGCCGCTTGGGGATGATGGTCACTGCTCGCTGGCGGCCCCGGCCTACGCTCTCTGTCGTGACGCGCTCATCCTCACGCAGCCGGATGTGAACGATCCGGCGCTCGCTAGCCGGCATTGGCCGCAATCGAATCGTGCGCCCCATATCCACCGCGGCCTGCGCCTTCTGCGCTGCCAATGACTCGAGGCTCCGTCGCCGCCGCTTGCGATAGCCATCGGCGTCCACCACGAGGTTATACGCACTATCGTATCGGCGGTAGATCAGCGAGCGAAACAGATACTGAATGGCGTGGAGGTTGCGGCCTTTAGGGCCCACCAGCGCGCCGGCATCGCCTCCCTCGAGCGCCACCCACAGCGTTGGACGGTCCTCATCGATCCATGCGACTGAGACCTCGATGTTGAGCTCCGGCAGCAGGTTGACCGCAATCTCCTTAGAGATCTGCTCCAGGCGGGGTCGATCCAGGTCGTCGGCGGGCGGCGTGCTTGTCTGCACCGCAGCCGGTTCTGGTGTCTGTGGCTGCTTCTCCTGAATCGGTGCCTGCGGCTGTCGCTGTGGTTTGGTCGTCGGCACGTCGGACGGCGGGGCGGTTGCTTCCTCTGGAGCTAGCTCGCGGGCGCGGTCTGTCCCCCGCTTAGCGGCTGGGCCCGCGGCCTGCTCTTGTGTTGGTGTTGGTGAGGCGTCCGCAGGCGTAGCCGCTTCTTGCGGGGGGCGGCGGGTAAGGCGAACGCGCGCCTCGCGCGCGCCAATACTCAGAAAACCGCGGCTGCCCTCATCTAACACCTCAATGTCGACGTCTTCACGCATCGCTGTCAGCCGCGTTAAGCCGATAATAATCGCTTCTTCTACTGAGGGGGCAGTGACAACTACCGATTCATCGGGTACCATCGCTTTTCCTCCTGGTTAGGCGTGGCAGCCTATTACACCACGCCGGAAATTCTCTGTGTCCCAAAGCCCTTGAGCTGAGAGCCAGCGTCCGCGCTACCTTTCTCAACTCTTCGAGACGGATCGTCTAGGTGCCTTCCGCGCGCCCTCTGCTCTGGCGGGCGCGCTTGACGGGGCCCGGTCAAGCGCATAGTGGCTGCGAAACAGGACGTACTGGAGAATGCTGACGAGGTTTGAGATCAGGAAGTACATTCCCAATCCGGAGGCCAGTGTGGCGGCGAAGAAGCCGGTCATCAGGGGCATCATGATCTGCATTTGCTTGTTCATCGCCTGAGATTGCGAGTCGGTGGCAGGAGGCGTGATCAGCTTCTGCGAGTACCACGCGGTGGCCACCACCAGGATCGGCATGATGTAGAGGGGGTCCGGCGCTGCCAGATCCAGCCACAGAAACCGGCTATTAAGCGGGATCAGGGTGCTCAGGGTGGGGATCCAGCGATAGATATCTTGGGGCAGGGCCAGGAGCTGTAGTGGGGTCGCCGCCAGTACCCGGACGATGGCCTGGTAGAGGCCGATCATCAAAGGGAGCTGGATCACCAACGTCAAACACCCGCCCACCGGGTTGATGCCGGCCTCCTTGTAGAGCTTCATCTGCTCCTGAGCGAGTTTCTCCCGCTCGTCCTTGTACTTCTTCTGCAGCTCTTCTAACTTTGGGCGCAGCTGTTGCTGCTGCTTAGCGCTCTTTTGCTGCTTCAGCTGGAGCGGCGTGAGGATCAGCCTTAGGAACAGGGTGACCAGAGCGACAGCCAGAATCGTCTGCCCGCCGAGAAGTCGGTATAGGATCAGCAGAACATTGATAATAGGTCGAACCAAAACTGCATCGAACACGACACACCCTCCTCGTTAAGCGATCCCTCGGGACCGTCGATTTGTAACCTGGGCCGCCGGACGCAACGGCGACAAGACTCGGTCGGCTCCTGGGTTACGGTGCACGGCGCTGCCTCACTCTCCGGCTACAGATTCAGGCGACGACCACAAGAGCTCTCCCGTGACGAGGTCGAATGCCTGAATCCGCTCTTCAACCATAATCGGCATTGTATAAAGGCGTTCGGCGTCGACGGTCAAGTCTCCCGGGAGGCGTCCGGGATTCTGCAGCGCAGTGGCCCAAGTGGGCTGCGGTGTTCCAGAAGCCGTATCGAACGCCGCGATGAAGCCCTCCTCGTAACTGGCCACAAAGAGCAGGCCGCCGTCGGGGCTCAAGGCCGGTCGCGCGCGCACCGCGCCGCTGACCGCTTCCGGCAGGTCCCAGATCAGCCTACGCGCCTCCAGATCGATGGCGTAGACCGAGCCACCGACGTCGGCGAGGTAGAGGATGTCACCATCCACCACCGGCGTCGCCCAAACCCAATCGGCGGTGTCGAGCGTCCAGACGATCTCACCAGTTGCCAGATCCACCTGGTGCAGCTTGGAGGCGAAATTGCCGATCCAGAGGTGATCCAGGGCGTGGATCGGTGTTGCCGCCAGCGCCGCTTCCGTTTCGATCCGCCACAGCTCAGTGCCGCTCTCGAGATCCACCGCGTAGAGCCAATGATCCATCGAGGCGATATAGACCGTATCTTCAACCACCACCGGCGTGGCCCATACACGATCCCGCGCGGCAAACACCCAAGTCAGGGTTCCGTCCGCAACGTTAAGCGCGTAGACTCTGCCGTCGCCATTGCCGATCACGAAGCGATCACCGGCAAGCGTTCCTGTCCCGACGTACTGGCCTCGGGCCTCGCCAAAGCGCCACCGCTGGTCCGGACGCTCGGCGGGGGTAGCTCCGAGCGCTAGACCATAGACCGCCTGGTCCTTAAGCCCGGCAATCACCAGCATACCGTGCTCACCGACCTCTGGTGCCAGCACCGGCGTGGAGTAAAAAGGGCCCACGTCGTTCTCATTTCCGACGGGGAAATCCCAGTAGACCTTCCCCGTTTCGGCGTTCAGCGCCTGAACCCGTTCGAGGTTGGCGGCATAGAGCGTGCCGTCCACAACCGTCAGGCCGGGCCAGCTCTCGTGGCGGACCCCGCCCCTGCAGCCGGCGAGCAAAAGAAGCACGACAAGCAGCATCCCGCCGCGCCACAGCCGGGCGCCTCGGGGTGCCGTGGGGCGGCTATTCAGATTCCGCCATATGATCATACATCCTCCTACGAGTTGCACGGATTCGGGGCGTCCCGCTGCAGCGCTTCACGCTGCGGTACAGGATCGTAACCACCGGGATTAAACGGATGACAGCGTAAAAAGCGCTTGATGCCGAGCCAGCTACCCCGGGTGACACCAAATCGATCGATAGCCTCATACGTGTAATGCGAACATGTGGGTGTAAAGCGACAAGCGGGGGGAAGCAGCGGCGAGACAAAGCGCTGGTAGACACGGAGCAGGCCCAGAAGCCAAAGCTTCATGTGCCTGTCTCCGACGGTATCAATCCGGTGCGTCGCAGCATGGTATCCAATGCCCTGCGCACCTCAGGCTCCTTCACATTCACGAGCTCTCGACGGGCGATCAGTACAATGTCCCAACCCGATGCAATCTCGGGATAGAGGTGCCGTACAGCCTCTCGCAGGAGTCGTCGCGCCCGATTACGGGCGACAGCATTCCCGACCTTGCGACTGGCTGTCATGCCGATCCGTGAATGGTCCAAGTTGTTCGAGACGTAACACAGGATGAACAGGGCATGCGCCCGCGACCGCCCAGCAGAACGAACCTTTCGGAAGTCCTGCGGATGGCGCAGGCGCATCGGTTTGCGCCAAAGGCCCCGCTCCACAGCGACGGGCCTTAGCAGGGTCCCCTGAACTTCACCACCGGACGCACACATGCTCCCACAGACCTGACTACTTGCTCTTCTTGCGTGGTCGGTAGGAGGACTCCTTCCAGTTGATGCGTTTGCTGCCGCCGATCTCCACGGCGATCAGCTTCTGACGTCCCTTCCTGCGCCGACGCTTCAGGATATTGCGTCCGCCTTTGGTCTGCATACGAGCACGGAAGCCGTGGGTACGCATTCGCTTACGCTTCTTTGGTTGATAAGTTCGCTTAGGCATTATGCTTCTCCTTGCTTCTCAGTTTAACCCAATCTACTGCCACATCACACCAAGCCGTGGGGCCCTTACACAAAAATCGCGCGGTTACCCGCGGCGGTTTGAGTGATGGATTGTGCCGTCAATGCGTCCTACCATCAAGGTGAGGCCACGAACGCGACCGTATTATACCGTATGCAGTACGTAAGTCAATCAAGGTTTCGTCGCGGGGCGGGGGTCTTGTCTCATTCGCCTGATTAGTGCTATAATCCTAGTGTAAATAGTGTTAAAAACTGCCGGGGAGGTGTTTGCGTATGGTCAAGCACGCGTTTAGATGGTTTGACCTCAGCCTTAGAGGGTGCAGAGGCTCTGTGGCCACAATCGGCCTGCTCTTAACAGCGTGGCTGATGGTCGCCTGCGCTGGGTCACCCCTCGCCGAACCTTCGCCCTCACCACGCCTGACCCTCACAGGGACGCTTATTGCAGGCCCGACACCGCCGTCGACGCCGCTTCCTATGCCAACTCAGACGGCGACACCACTCCCGACCGCGACGACCGCCCCTAGCCCTACGCCCACCCCAACCCATCCGCTGATGGTGGGGGTGATGCGTGAGCAGCACTTCCCGGGCAGCGAGCTGGTCATTGAGCAGACCCTCGCACGAGGTAGCAACTACGATCGCTACGTCGTCTCTTACCTTTCGGAAGGTCTCATGATCTATGCGCTTCTGACGGTGCCTCGCGGACCGGTCCCCGAGAGTGGCTGGCCGGTCGTCATCTTCAACCATGGCTACATCCCGCCGGATCAGTACCGTACCACCGAGCGCTACGTCGCCTACGTTGACGCCTTTGCCCGTAACGGCTATATCGTCTTTCGCTCAGACTATCGCGGGCACGGTAGCTCCGAGGGCGAAGCCGCGAACGCCTACACCTCTCCGGCCTACACCGTTGACGTGCTCAACGGTATGGCCTCGGTTATGGCCTATCCGCAGGCCGACCCCGAACGGGTAGGTATGTGGGGTCATTCCATGGGGGGCTCGATCGCGCTGCGGGCGATGGTGGTGACCGACACGGTCAAAGCTGGGGTCATCTGGGCTGGCGTGACGGCGCCTCATCCCACCCTGATTGACCATTGGGCGCGACGGTGGGCTAATCGCCCTACACCCACGGCGGATCCCCTGAGCGCAGCACACGACTGGGACGCGGTGATCTACCGCTTGGATGCCGTTGAGCAGAACCGAGCTTTCTGGGAGGCCATCGATCCTTTCTTTCACCTCCAGGAGATCTCCGGGCCGCTGCAGATCCATCACGGCACCGCCGATGCGTCGGTGCCGGTGGCTTTCTCAGAGATGCTGCACGCCAGCCTTGAGGAGGCGGGGCAGCGCTCCGAGCTCTACATCTACCCTAATGACAACCACAACCTCTCCAACAGCTTCGGTCTTGCGATGCAGCGGTCGGTGGCCTTTTTTGACCGTCATCTGAAGGGCATTGCCGGCGAATAGGTCTGAGCTGACCTTTGACAACGTGGATTCCTCGAGTATAATTCCGCTTGGCTGAACCTCGTTAGGCGAGGCGGCTGCGCAAGACAGAGACCGCTGCACCGAAACGTCGAGAGACGCCAAGGGGTAGGACAGGCATTGTCGGCTTAAGGCTTTGCCCAAGGCGGTTGGAGAGCACTCCTACGCTGCGCAGTGTCAAAGCCCAACCAGAGGGGGACGGCGGCTTATACAGCAGTCGGGATTTGGCACGGGTTTGCGCCCCTGGTGCGGTAGCGATCGGGCCGGCCGTGTGGAGACCGAACAGTTGAATTGCTCTGAGCCTCCCCCAGTGCGTGGGCAGGCTCTTTTTCTTTGTGTGTGACCTCAAAGGGATCGGCCGCCGCGAAGGTTCTTCAGGATGTCTTTCGAATCCTCTCGTGCGCTGCCGGCCCCTGCGCAGCGCTCCTGTGGATTCTACGAAAGCGAAGGAGAGCAACGATGTCCTTTGATCGTATTGAGAGGGTGATACACAGCATTCGACGGTTGCTGGCTCAGGGGCGTCGCGAGGAGGTCGTCCAGCTGATCGAGGCGCTGATGCCGGCCGATCAAGCGGAGGTCTTCGGCGAATTGCCGCTGGGCGAACAGGAGCAGCTCTTGGGCGAGGTTGAGGTGCAGGACGCTGCCGACATCCTGGAGGAGCTGGACGAGGAGGATGCCGCGGCGCTGGCCGAGACGCTCGACGCAGCGTCGCTGACTCAGATCCTGGACGAGATGGAGCCTGACGAGGCTGCTGACCTGCTGGGCGACCTGGATCCGCCGCGCCAGCGCCTGGCGCTGGCGCAGATGACGACGGCAGAGGATGTGCGTCCGCTGCTGCGCTATCCTGACGACAGCGCCGGTGGATTGATGACATCTGACTTCAATGCTTTCCCTGAGGGAGCCAGGATAGGCCAAGTCTTCCGGTCTATTCGCGAGCAGCCTGCCCGCGGTGAGGAGATTCCCTACGTCTATGCAGTTGATGACGAAAGCCGGTTGGTTGGCATCGCCCAACTGGCCGATCTCATTCGCGCGCATCCCGCCCAACCCTTAAGCGCCATCGCCAGGACGGATGTGGTGTCGATTGATGCATGGGAAGATCAGGAGGTTGCAGCGCGGATTCTTGAGCGCTATGATTTCACCGCTCTGCCAGTACTTGATGCCCAGAGCCGGCTCGTCGGCGTGATCACAGCTGACGACGCTATGGCGACGTTGGAGGAAGAGGCCACTGAGGACATCTACAAGAGTGCCGGTATTTTGGCAGGCGGAGAGGGCCAAGCGGCCAAGAGTGACCTCTTGGTGCGCGGCCCGGTGTGGCGCGTTTGGGCGGTGAGGATTCCCTTCCTGATGATTATGCTGGTTGGCGGTTTGCTCGCCGGTGCCATTGTCGGCGCCTATGAGGCGTCGCTGGAGGCGGTGGTGGCCCTGGCCTTCTTTATTCCCGTGGTGATGAACCTCGGCGGCAGCGCCGGTGTGCAGTCGACCGCGATTTTCATCCGCGGGCACGCCTTGGGCCAGATTGACACGCGCGAGTTCTATAGTCATCTTCTGCGTGAGATGCTGGTGGGTCTGGGCATGGGGGCCATCTTGGGCGTTCTCGCCGGACTCGTTGCCTTCCTCTGGCAGGGGGTCGCCGAGATAGGCCTTGCTGTTGGGTTATCACTAGCCTGCACAATGACCGTTGCGGCGTCATTGGGATTCCTGATCCCCTTCCTGCTGGTAAAGCTGGGGCTGGATCCCGCTGCCGGTTCCAGTCCCTTCATCACGACGCTCAAGGACATCAGCGGTCTACTGATCTATTTTGCGTTCGCCACACTCTTTCTGGGTCATCTCTTCTGACCTTTCTGCACTTCAGAGGAGCCCATAAAGGGCAGCGGCGGGCGCTCGTTGTGTGGTTTTGGCTTGCAGGAGGGGAAGATCTATGGTTCAAGAACAGATCGAGAGCAATGTAGAACGCGTGCAGGAGCTGCTGGAGGAGGGGCGTCGCGAAGAAGCGCTGGCGATCCTTGCGTCGCTGCTGCCGGCGGACAAAGCGGCGGTCTTTGAGAGCCTAAATGCTCAGCGGCAGGAACGGCTCCTGCCGGTGGTCCAGCCGGATGATGCTGCCGACATTCTCGAGGAGCTGGACGAGGAGGATGCGGCGGCGCTGGCAGAGACGCTCGATGCTGCGGTGCTGACCCGTATTCTGGACGAGATGGAGCCCGACGAGGCCGCTGACCTCTTGGGTGATCTCGAGCCAGGTCTGCGCTCCGAAGCCCTCGAGGCCATGGAGGATTCGGACGAGGTGCGCTCGCTGCTGCGCTATCCCGACGATAGCGC
>PWVB01000344.1 GCA_003562365.1 Anaerolineae bacterium | reverse complement strand
CTTATGCCAGAAGTCGCGGCGCTGATTCGCGATGTGATCGTGACGTTGGGCGACCTGGCGGGCGGCTTCGTGCCCACCACGCGAGCCTTGCCTGCCACGAGCCAAGCGGCGCTGAGCGATAAGCAGGTGCCGCAGCGACGGCCTGAGGTAACGGGGGGTGTTAACGAATTCGCCATTCTTCAGAGTCAGCACACGGTACAAGCCAACATCGATGCCGATCTCGCGCGCTTCGCGCTCGACGATCTGAGGCTCCGACAATTCAATCTGGAAGCAGACACACCACTTCCCCGACCCCACACTTAACCATGACACGCTTGATCTTGGCGTCATCCGGGATCCGACGGTGGTGCTTAAGCTTGATCTCGTCCACGTTCTGGATGTAGAGCCCGGCTCGATGGTTATCATCGACCCGCAGCTTGCCCCCGTCGCCGTGCGTAAACTCGATGCTTTTGAAGCGCGGGAATCCCGGCGTCTCGCCTTTCTTGACACGCCGGAAGAAGGCACCAAACGCCTTGTCGAGACGGCGCAGGGTAGGCTGCATACCGGAGAAGTTGAGCTTGCCCAGACCGTCGGGGTCAGCACCGCGCAGCGCGCCGAAGTGCTGGGACTGCGCCGTGTGGGTGATGCCCTTACCTGCCTCTAGTATAATGAAAAAGGACCCGGCAGACCGCCCATCTCTGGGTCCGTGTGAACGAGACCGTTACAAAGCAAGGGTCGGCGTGTCCTTTATCCCGTATAGCCCGAACAGTTGCAGGGTCTCAAAGACCGTATTCGTTAGACCGGGCCGAGGTAACTATACTATAGAGGAGGGGGAACGCCATGACGCGCGCCGAGTCACCGACACCGTGCGTAGGCATCGACGTTTCCAAGGCAACCCTGGACGTAGCGGTAGGAACAGAAGCCGCGATCTGGAAGGTGACCAACACGCCTTGAGGGAGTAGCGGAGTGCGTGACACGGCTACAGGCAGCCAAGCCGGCGCTGATCGTGGTGGAATCGACCGGGGGCTGGAACGCCGGGTGCTGGAGGAGCTGTGCGCCGTCGGGTTGCCGATGGCGTTGGTGACCTCCTCGCGCCCGAAGGCGTTCGCGCAGGCGATGGGCCAATAGGCCAAGACGGATGCGCTCGACGCGCGTAACCTGGCCCAATTCGCCGCGGCGATCCAGCCGGACCCCCCTAGACCTCCCCAGCGAATCTCGCCGCCACCTGACGACACTCGTGGCGCGGCGTCGGCAGGTGCTGCAGATGAAAGTCCGGCGGCAGAATCGCGTCCACACCGCTCGCCAGGGCCAGCGCGCCTCTCTAGAGGCGCATCTGGCGTGGCCGAATGACCATCTGGAGACGTTGGAAGCGCAGATCACAGCGCAGATCGAGGCCAATCCAGTGTACCGGGGGCAGGCCGCGTTTCGGGAAACTGTGCCCGGTGTGGGTACGGTCACGGTGCACACCCTGATCCCGGAGGGCCATTGAGGCGTAAAGCGTCGCAATCGGTTGGCGCTACCCTTCTTCTGTACTGGCGCCGCCGGTTGCCTTAGCGCAACCGGCGGCGTTGACAGTGCATACGAATGAGAGCCTGACGCATCCTGGAGTAATCTCAGTTTTTCTTCACAAAGCCAACGATAAAATTGAGAAGCAGCACGACGAAAATGCCGATAGTTGCGAGGGCGGTCAACCGTAGCGAGAAGGCGACCTTGTGCATATCCTCGTGGATTTCTTCGATCTCGGGCGTTGCTTGCGCCCGGACGGCAGTTAGCGGAGAGAGCGTAAAGAGCAGCGCCGCAGACAGTACGGCAAGGAGCAAAACGGTCAATGATTTTGATCTGGGTTTAGCCAAAGGTGTGATCATCATATTCTCCTGCAGACAACTGTTACATGTGATAAGCGGAACCCTCACTCGTATGATAAGGCATGCCTTGTCATATAGGGGTTCTTTTCTTTGTCAAGCTTTTTCTTTAGGTTTACCCAAAGAAAAGTCCGAGGAATCCTTTTCGGAAAGCCATTCAGGGGTCGTTGCGGCTAGAAGCGCGCGTTGTATATGACAAGCACTCTCGTTGTCTGAAGGGGGACATCCATCGCCTAATCGGACAGGAGGGGCCTATGGGGCCCCCGTCCTCCCACACCACCGGACGTACTCAGCGTATTTGGGGGTTTCGCCTACGATTTCAGCCGGGTTGCCCCAGACCAAGGCTCGCTATCGTCTCAACACCGTGGTTGCTTGCCCTTCCCCGTTCACTACAGGTCAGGTTCCGCCTTCAATGTCAGTGCCGTGGCGTATGCTCTGTCGCGTGCCTTGTTAGTGCTTGCCCCAAAATGTGGGGGCTGCATCGAGTATCCTCGACTGCTCCTTGCCATAGACGATTCGACCCTTCGGTGGCTCCCGCTACCTAATATGGCCTCTGCTGACTTCTCTGCACCCCTCCCAGCCTTTCCCAGTCCGGTAGTGTGGCTCGTCCAGACAGATATGGAGACCTCCCAGTAAGTCGTGCCTCTTTCGCCCGGTCCCCGCCGGATCTACCCCTGTAGCGTTCCGAATGAGTATTGGGTGTCCCGATCCATGGCTGGATTACCCTGTTCCAGTGGTCGGCTATCCGGTTTCTGTTCGTTGGGTCCGAGTTTTGCCCTGACCGCCTTTCGGCAGTCCGCTTCCTTCAGATTACACCTCGCGATGGACACCCTTGCGTGGGCTAGCGGATCCGGTCATTATGGCTGGCAGAGGGCTTGCACCTCCTAGATTCACGACATGCCTGGCATACCAAAAAAGCGGGAAGCCCTAGAATAGCTTTCCGCTGGGAGAAAATCGACCGGATTTCAGGGGCAGAGGATCACATAGATTGCGAGTTCCACGTCGTCTTCCTTGCGCAGTCAGATTTGATCGTCCTTGAAGAGAGAATCTAGGTGAACTCTCTCTTCGGCAGGCAGTTAGACGCCCAACGACGGGCATAGGTAGTAGTCATGGCTGTCCGCCACGCGGGCCCGCGTGGCGATGGCGTTCATCCAGTAGGCCTTCAACAACTACCTCGTCTCGTATCAACTAAATGGAGCGAACGTATCGTGGATCATCTGCCTGGCGCCCCGCCACCACATCACTCGGATAGCGCAGCAATTCTGATGCGTCTCGGAACCCCTACATATTGTGCGCGTTAACTACGCACCAACAATATGTAGGGGTGCGAAGTCTATCGGCACCTTAGGCGAGACTCGCCCAACCCATCTCCGGCGTTGACTGATGCCAAGCAGCAGGGCAAATGCGTCATCTGTCTACGAGACCTGCCATCGCGCTTATGTTAACTGCTGCGCTATCCCATCACTCGCCCTGGCTGTCGTCACTTGGCGTACGCAGTACGATGGAGAGCGGTTATCGGTCAAGTCAAGTTCCCGGGCTTTCTCGCCGGTGAATGCGCTATGACGGTGAGGACGAGGTACTGACCAAGTCATAAGTGGTCTGATCTCATGGAACAACGTTAAAAGAGCGGCGCAACTCGGTCTCGCTTTTTGTGGGAGCTCTTGTGGTTTTACCCCACTTGACGAGACGCAGACTTGATCCGGTTGCACCAGCACGGTCCTATGCTAGAATCCACAGCTACTGTGCCCGAGAGCACTGTTGGATTCGGGATGAGCCAGACGCCTGAACTGCCGAGACCTACAGGATGTCTGGAATGCAGACGGATGCAAAAGGATACAGACGGGAGCGGAGGCAAGATGACCGTTAGGTTTTTAAGAGCCGCGAGCGACTACCTTGCACACCGTAAAGGGCTTCCGGTTCTGGTTGCTGCGGGTATGGTCCTTTTGAACTTTTTCGTTCGACTGCTGCCGTCCTGGCCCGTTATCGGTTGGCTTGCCAGGACCGATCTGCTATTGCACTTGGGCGTGATGACTGGCATGCTGGGTGTCCTCTTGGGCGACGCGTTGTAGAAGCTAACTCTACCCCCTTTAGCTGCATCGGTCCTCGCGCACCGAATATGTGCTTTGACAATCGGATCAAGATTGCGCTTCTGTTACGTTACAATTCCGTTACAAGGCCACTGTTGCTTGCATTTGTCCTTGTGAGCCCCTCCAACCCTGCCTATAATAGAGTTGGGGTTCTCGCTTTAGATACAAGGGGCAATGCCTGTGAAAGTCGTTTTGCGCATTGGTCTACTTTTGGCGTTCGTTGCTCTATCGTTGTCAGCTGTACAAGATGTGGCAGCTCGCACGGAGCTCGGTGGAGGGTGGGTGATGCTTGGTCAGCACACCATCCGGGTTGGTGAGACACTATTCTGCATCGGACGCGCCTACGGTGTCGATCCTTGGGCGATCGCGTTGCAGAACAACGTCGTCCGTCCGAATTTGGTTCATCCTGGCATGGTCCTTGACATTCCAGATGTGCCGGCGGTTCTGCCGCCGGGACCGATCTGCGCGACGCAGTTTGGGGATCCGGTGGAAGCGGCTCCCGCTGTCTGTGGTGGCTGCACGTGTCGCTGGACCCACATTGTGAGATGGGGAGAGACACTGAGTTGGATCTCGATCAACTACGGCGTGGATATGTGGACGATTGCACAATGCAATTGCATCCACAACCTGAACCGCATTTGGGCTGGTCAGTCCCTCTGCATTCCCTAGGATCCCAATAACTCGGTCACGAGTTGTTGGAGACTTCTGCCTAGGTAGGCTTCGGTTCGGTTGGCATCGATATTAGACTGCCTCTTGGTTGCGCCTGATTTCACCGTGGTTGGATTGCATATACTAGTCTACCGACTGATCCAGACGGCGACCAGACTGATGACCAGGGCGACGGTCAATATGACCCCAATGAATAAGGCCAGTTTCTTCTCTAGGCCAGTTGGCTTGATCAGCCGGCCTGAAATCCATAGGAAGAGTCCGCCCGCCAAGCCAAAACCGAAGACCATACCTGATGTGTATATCACTGCGTTAACCATTAGGCGTGGCAGATCGATTGTGATGATAAGTCGCCCGAAGGTCGCGATGGCCCAACGGCTTCCCAAGAAACCGTAGGTTCCGGCGATCACCAGTGCCAGGACCATCATCAGTACACCGACCATACGCTGCTGACGGCGCTCCATCCACCAAGTCAGGGCCCCTAGACCCAACAATGCCAAGGCAAAGGTGAAGATCACGATGGAAAGAAACTCAATCGCCATTGATGCCCCCCTTCATAAGCCTGGATTCCTTCGCAGCGCTAAACGGTGGGTAGGACCACACTAAACCGTGGTCGGCAGGCAATTTGACACGAAAGGATCCAAGAGCACAATCCGATTTGGCAATCAAGCGAAACGGAGCGTGAACCCATGGACCCTCAAGCCACATTTTGCCCTAACCCTGAGTGTTTGGCAAGCGGCCAGATGGGTAAAGGTAACATCACGATTCACAGTCAGCAGGAGAAGCGCTACTACTGCAAGGTGTGCGGGAAGACAT
>PWVB01000090.1 GCA_003562365.1 Anaerolineae bacterium | reverse complement strand
TGCATGCACAGCTGCGTAGGCTAACCTACGCCCGCGTCCGGCTCTGATCGACAGCCCGCTTAAGCTTTCGGCACCTGGCGCCCTGACCACCCAGCGGCGATGCTCAGGAGCGCGCTCGCACGCTCCCGGATATAGTGCTTTTCGTGACTGTCACGTGCGCGTGTCAACTCAGCTCGCTCCTCCGAGGTTAGCCTAAGCAGCAATTGCTTTGGCGCATCGATCACCTCCTAGGTCCCACGATACCAAAGCGCCTATTGCCCGACTGTTTTCTTAGACTTCATAAGTGAGGAGCTTCTCGGGATATGCTCAGCGTTACATCTGCCCACGTTATGTCCCGAAGGCCCCGTCGGGGCCAGATGAAGAAGAATAACCGCAGCGTTTGCACCACGGTCGAGAACTAGATTACAGTGAGGACAACGATGCGTTCTGACGCTCAGATCCTTTTGTACACTCCCGCTGCAACCAGAACACCACTGCGATGTGTACTGGGGCGGCACGACAACCACCATCGTGGGCGCTCAGGGCCATGTGTTGATTGTGCGTCATACAGCTGCAGTTCAGGTCCTCGATGGCGATCAAAGTGCACGCATCTGCCAGGGTTCTGGTGATCTTGTGCCAGAAGTCGCGGCGCTGGGAGGAACATGATCGGGGTGCACAACCAAGTCCAGGTGCTCTCCATCCTTGCGCTTGACGATCTGCGGGATCAACGCCGCCAAGCGTATGCCAACGCCGCCTCCCAAGACTGGTCAGCGAACCTTGGGACACCACACGAATACGTGCGCCTCTACAAGCCGCGATCAACGGGCCATATGCCAGGCATAGCACCCCAGGGTTCGATGATCTCCAGGTCTTTCTCCGCTAGCTCACGATACACATCTGGCAAATCGAACACGGGCAACACGCCTGGAAGCATTGCCGAAAGGGGCCACTGCTGCAGCGGCGTTTCGGCTAGTTCGGCGTAGGATCGCGGTGGGTGTATCAGAGTCACACGTTTGATGCGAACGTCAAGGAGTGCCGCCAAGGCCCCTGGAACCGTCCCCCACCCCTGCGCAACCAGGTGCACTTGATCGTACCCAAAGGACGCTATCCAATCCAGCGTACAGAGCACGTCGTGGACACGCCAGGCGGCGTAGCAGTCGCCGAGCAGACTAGCATATGAGGCATAGTGATAGTCGCTGCCGTAGTTGCCAAAGAAAGAGCCCGGACGACAGGTGTCTGGTCGCGATTCGCCGATGCCTCGATAGTCACACGCGAAGAAGGCAGGAGACTGAGTTTCGAGCACGCGAACCCGTGGGTCTTCACGCAGCTCGCGATCTGATGAAAGATGAGGTAGATAGAGCAAGGCGGATCCGGTTCCGCACAGCGGACGGGCGGCGCGGCGCTCATCCTCAAGTTTTGTCACGACAGCTTGCGCCCCATACTCTGGCTCTGTTTCGAGCACGTACTGGCTGGCAAACGGGCGGGAGTAGCCTCGGTCGGTCCAGGGCCGCAGAATGCGGTAGTCCGGCGGCCCGCTGCGCCTTGGCAGATGGAGCAGTCTCTCGACCCGGCGGATCAGCTCCCCGCCTGTCGGCAATCCACGCACACGTGTGAGCTCACGAGAGCGCGCGCCGTTCAGGGCCGGGATGCATTGCGAACCGGGCAGGTCGCTAACCTGTCCGGTTGGGCTACAACGTAGTGCGGCTCGCTGTTCAATGATCAGGTTCGTTTCAGGATTGGGTGCGGCGACACCAGCATGCTTGTTGAAAAACGCGTACATCGCCTCGCGGGCACCTTGCCAGTACCCGTGTCCGCGGTCACCAACGTAGTAGGATAGGTTCTCTTCCGCGCCCAACAGCGCGTAGACGTGGCGCAAGCGCGCGTAGGCCTCCAGCGACCCGCGCTGATCGAAGAAGTCCTGCTCCTCAGTGATCAGTATGACCGGCTTCGGTGCGCGCACCAGTAGCAAGTCGCTCTGCTCAAGTCCCGCCGCCAGAACGCCCGGAGGGCACTGCTCAGCATCCTGAGGCTCCTCGTTGATGCCATTGTGATGCCAGCTCGTGAGCCAGCAGCAGGGCGCCGACATCGCGAATCGTTCGTCGCATGCGACAGCGTATCCCGTCATCGTCCCGCCGCCGGACACACCGGTAATCCCCACACGGGTTGGGTCAACGCTCTCCTGCGCCAACAGCACATCTAGCGCGCGGATGCCGTCCCAGATAAACCAGCGCCCCACCCAGTCTCCGGTCAACGTCAGCTGACATCCCATCGCGTTGTGTTCACGGACGCTGGGGTAACTGGGGCCTGGACCAAAAAGGGAGCTGCCCTTGCCGTCGGGGTACTGCAGGCGCTCTCCCTGTCCCAAAGGATCGAACATCAATACAACGTAGCCCATCCGCGCCAGGCCCTGTGAATGCCGTTGATAAACGTCTCCGGCCTTAGCGGTCCAGGAGTGCCCACAGGGGCACAGTACAGCCGGCAGTGGACCATCACGCTTTGGATGATATAGCAGCGCCGAAACCGTCACCCCGGGACGGCTGTCGAAGAGCAGGCGCTGCACGCGATAGGAGCCGCGATCCAGCTCGCCGGTTAGCCTGAGGTTAAGCGGGGTCCTGTCTGGCCAGGGGCCGAAGATCCGTGCGGTCTTTTCTCGAACACTCTCGCAGTAGTGCAGCGCCTGCTCCCGAGTTTTGAGCCCCATTACTCGAGCATGGTTGGCGCGATAAACCTCTCTCAATCGATGAGTCAGATACTCCTGCATCATCCGTGGAAAGCGGTTGAGTTCCTGTTGTGATTTCAGCTTATTCTCTTCTTGGTTAGGAAGCATCACCTTCCTCCGGTCCTCTCTGTCGTACCATGCCAGCATTGGAGTCCCGCAGCCATCACCCACCTGCGGTGGAAGGCCCGCAAGAGCCCCTCCGCTCAAGCCGGGAAGGAACAGGCGCGTGGTCGACACCACGCTGTCAGAATGACAGACCTTATGTGAGCCACCAGTGATGGATATTGGTTCTACTCTGAGCGTAGGCGTGGGAGGCTTGAATCAGCAACCGTGGCGGCATTTCGCCGGACGGATCACGGACCAGCAGGTTGTTGGAGTAAGCGCCGGCGCCTGCCGTGCGCAACTGAAGATAGCGGCCGTCGTCCCACTGGATACCATCGGACGAAGTGTACAGCACGAAATGTCCCCGAACGCCATCATCACCGTGACTGCCGCTGCGCCCGTGGAGAACGTAGCCGTCCCGGAAAGCCGCGATCTGTGGGTTACGGATCTGCTTGGCGAAAAAGGTCCGGCCGACCGTGCCCCAAGTCTGGCCCCCATCCCGGCTGATCGCGAACTCCAGATGTGTTTCATCGTCCTCAGAGTATACATAAGCAATGAGCCCGCCATCCGGCAGTGTCGCCAGCGCGCCATAGCCCCGTTTCATGAAATCGAAGGGTAATACGCTCCGCTGGACAAACGTGCGGCCATAGTCCTCGCTGACATAGAGCGAATAATGGTGCTCGGGAAGATTCCCGTACCAATGGACGCGGCTATCGTTTGCCAATTCGAGTGCATAGATGACATCCTCGTGGTACAGTGCGTCCCAGATTCGGCCGGGTTCGTCACCCACGGGCGCTGCACCACTCCAGGTTTCGCCCCCATCAGTGCTGAGCAGGCGGGTTGGTACATCCAAAGGTAACCAACGGAATCCGTGTTCGGCGGTGTTGCCACACTCAAGATTGAACAGCACAAGCGTCCCGTCGGCGCAGCGCAAGGCCTTCTCGCACATCACGGAGCGGCCCTTACCGGACTCGTATACCTGTTTCGAGTAGACCAACGGCTGCGGTTCGCTCCAGGTGCGACCGCCGTCTATGGAGCGCCGAGCCTCCATCCATCCGTCGCCGGTGTGGCCGTTGTTGGCATCTGAGCAGTTCGGATAGAAGGCCAAAATATGCCCCGGCTCAACTTCGACTAGCGCATGCCCGAGGTGACCGCTGCGGCCGGCCTTCGCATGATTGACAAAAAGAATCCCGTCGTTCGGAGGATTCGGCGGTTCGATGGCGAACCTGGGGATGATCGCTGTTTGTTCTTTCACGTCAGTCTCCTTGTGGCAGTTGTGGGCAATCTTCGAGTTTCCCAAATAGAATCCGGTCGGTACTACCCTTCTCACCCTGGGTGACGGACACCCAGATGGCGCCGGCGTGTTGATGGAAGGTCGGATACTGAAAGGAGTCCGGGCTTTCGAAACGGTACTTCCGCTCCCAGCCCTGACCGTCACGAGAGATATCCAGGTTGAAGACACTACGCCGCCCGCCACCAATTGACGTGGCCTCTTGCCAACCCAGATAGTAGATGCCCTGGAAACGGTCAAAGGTCGGCTTACTGTTGGCGCCATTCGCGACGAACGGCAGCTCGCGCCCCTCAGTCCAACTCTGCCCGTTCCGGCTCGTGGTGAAATGATAGTTGCCGCTATCGTTTCGGCAGATAGCCATCCAGGTGCCGTCGGGCATACGGTTCACCGAGGATTCGCTAAGCTGCTGCGATTGCGGCTCGTTGTAGTGTCCAAGCACCTCGAAGGTGGCAAAATCATCCAACACTCGTGCCAGGCCGTTCTGCTTGCCAGGGAAGTTGTTGAGCGCGACATAGAGCTGCCCATCAAAGCTTTTGAAGGAATCGAATAGATAGAGGCCCCGATTGCATTCCGGCTTGGTGAAGCCCTCAGCCACTGCATCGGCATAGAAGTGGCATGGCTGCATATCAAACAGTCCCGCTGCGGTCTTGAGCTTCGCTCTGTAAATGCAGTCCTCGAAGGTCTTGGCGCCCAGATCGAAGTCGCGGTACCAAGTTTGTGCCTGCCGGCCCGGTGGCTGACTGGCGAAGTAGCAGCGCAACGTGCGTTCGCCGATCTGCAGAATGCGGGGCACGAAGCATTCACCTCTGGGCAAGGCAGCATTAGCAAAAGCTTGCTCGGACCTGGCAATGGGGATGGTCCGCTCCACGGAAAGCGTGCTGAGGTTGACAATCGACAGCACACAATACTGATGGTGGCCGGCGCCATGGCCAGGCTGGACATCGTTGTCGTGCTCGACGATGTAGGCTCGGCCCTCTAGGCACACGAATTCAGCATCGTGAGCACCTTTGACGTGCGGCGCGGTCACGCGAACGAGTCGCGCCATCACCTGTTTTCCCGCTGCCACGGGGTCCCATTCATCTCGGATAAGTCTAGGGCCTATGATCCGGTCCGGCTTCTTCACGATGTTCACCCCGTCTCCTGGTTTACCAAACTGTGCCAACTTGACACGGTTTGGAAGGCTGCCTTTCTGCAGCCATTTTTTCACGTTTCGACGCAGATTGCTCCGAAGAGTCTGATATCTGCTCCCCGTGCGTTTTAGGTCTCCGTGAACCCACCCCGGCGACCATCTTTAATGCCTGCCTCTCAATGTTCAAGGCGG
>PWVB01000490.1 GCA_003562365.1 Anaerolineae bacterium | reverse complement strand
CTGCAGACAGCACTGGTGGAAAAGACGGTCCTGACCGGTGGATTGGCGACCACAGGGCTCATCAACATCTATCTGCCCCTCTGTGACGGCTATGGGCGCCAGGTCCTCCACGGCATCGCCGAGGAGTTGCTGCATCTCAGCATCAAATACGGCCCCGGCGAAGTTCCGCCAGTCTGGCGCCAGGCCCGTCGCAACGCGTCGGCTTCAGAACGCCAGGCTCGCTACAGCACGCCGTTCTCCCCGGCCTCCTTCGTTCTCGCCCTTGATGAGGCCCTGGAGAACGCTGGCGTGGCGCTGTGGCTCGATACGCTGGTCTGCGCGCCGGTGATGGCAGGTCAGCGCCTGACGGGCATTGAGGTGGAGAACAAGAGCGGGCGGGGCATCCTCCGCGCGCGTTGTGTGATCGACGCAACGGGCGACGCAGACATCGCCTACCGAGCTGGCGCGCCCTGTGTGGTATCCGACAACTGGCTCTCGCTCTGGGCCATCGAGACCTCCCTATCGCGAGCGCTTCAGGTAGCCAGCGACCCGACGGGGACCGGCCTTCTCGAGATGGTGCGCGTGGGTGCAAGTGCAACAGGCGAGGGACACCCCCCTAATTGGCCCAAGTATCTGGGTATCAACAGTGCAGACGTCAGCCGCTTTGTGCTAGAGGGCCGACGCTTGCTGCGCGAGCACTACCGATTGCTACAATCTAGAGACGATGGAGGACGCCACCACCGCTTCCCTACAGCACTGCCAGCGATGGCCCAGTTCCGCACGACGCGACGCATCGTGGGGCTGGAGACGATGACGACCGACCATCCCAACACCCACCTGGCGACGTCCGTAGGCGTGATCCCCGACTGGCGCAGGCCCGGTCCAATCTGGGAGCTGCCTTATGGCGCCCTCGTACCGCATGGAGTGGCGGGATTGTTGGTGGCCGGTCGCTGCATCGCTGCCGAGGGAGAGGCCTGGGAGATCGCCCGTGTGATACCTCCAGCAGCCCTGACCGGACAGATCGCAGGCATCGTCGCCACCCAAGTAGTTCGCGACGCTACCGATCCGGAAGCGCTTACGGTGCCCCAGGTTCAGGCCGCGATCAAGGATGCAAACCTACCGCTGCACGCGGCAGATATCATCGACAGTCACTAATACCCTCCCGGGTTGGACAAACGAACCCGGTGCTTTATAGGAGCTCTCTCAATGCAGGCAACACAGATCTATGTCTCATCGAAGCGCCATCTGCGGGCCCTCTACGTCACGGCGGTCGCGCTCTACTGGGCCTCCCTCTACTTCTACGTCCCCACGCTCTCGGTCTATGCCGAATCAAAGACCACGCGACTGGCCTTAGTCGGAGTGGTACTTTCGATGTACGGCCTTTGGCAGGCTGTGGTCCGCCTGCCCCTCGGTATCATCGCCGACTGGGTGGGACAGCGCAAGCCCTTCATCATCGGGGGCTTCGTGCTCTCAGGTCTCGGGGCGCTGACGATGGGTCTTGCCGGAGACATCAATGGCCTGATCCTGGGGCGCGCGCTCACCGGCTTTGCCGCCGGCGCCTGGGTACTGCTAGTGGTGGGGTTCAGCACACTCTTTCCTCCGGAGGACGCCGTTCGTGCAGCCGGTATCCTGACGGCGGTGGGTGGAATCTCGCGGATGATTGTTACCGGGCTGACGGGACCCCTGAACGCCCTCGGCGGCTACCAGCTGCCGTTCTTCATATCAATCGGCGCCGCGGCGCTCGCCACGCTGGTGATGCTAGCGGTGCGCGAGGTCAACGGCGGCGTCCATGCCCCTTCCGTCCGCCAGATCGGCGCGTTGATCACCCGCCGGGATGTGTTGATCCCACCCTTTCTGGGCCTGGTTCTCCAGTACGCGATTTGGTCATCCACCTTCGGGTTCACGCCCAACCTCGCCAACTACCTCGGGGCCAGCGACACGCTCCTGGGAATCTTGGTCAGTATGAACGTTGCTGTGGTCACCCTGGGCAATCTCGCGACTACAGCCGTAGCTCGGAGAATCCGCGCCCGCTGGATGGTGGCATTGGGATTCCTCCTGGTAGGCCTCGGCCTTGGCACGCTCTTCCTGGCCAGAGGCATCCCAATGGTCTTCTTGGGACAAGTCTTTATGGGGTTGGCCAGCGGTGTGGGCTATCCCGTGCTGATGGGACTGACGATCCGTTATGTGGACAACGGTCAGCGAGCCACTGCGATGGGTCTCTACCAATCCGTCTACGCGATCGGGATGTTCACCGGTCCCTGGCTCAGCGGCATTCTTGCCGATGCCATCGGCATACAGCCAATGTTCGGAATTGTGGGCGGGGCCTGCTTTGTGTTGGGCCTGCTAGGCACGCAGCTATTGGATGCCCGGGAGTAATTTTATCTAGATGAGTCAAGAAAGGATTTCCGCCATGCGCATCAAGCAATCCGTCTGCTATCCGATGCTGAAACCGCCAGAGATTCCGCTGGCCGACTTCGCCGCCCGGATAGCAGCAATGGGCTATCAGGCCATCGAGCTCTGGAAACGGGATGAGACGTTTGAGGAGGTGGTCGCGATCGCCAAGGCCAACGGACTCGCCATCGCAACAATGGGAGGACACGACAGCCTTGGTGTGGGGCTGAACGATCCAGCAGAACACGACCGAATCGAGGCTGAACTCCACGCGTCAATCGAAATCGCCGCCAACGTGGGCATACCGGGCGTGATCTGCTTCAGCGGCAACCAGCGTGAGGGCGTGAACGACGAAGAGGCCATCGCCATCACTGCAGAGGGGCTGCGCCGCGTGGCCCCCCACGCCGAAGCCAAGGGCGTCAACTTGAACCTGGAGCTTCTGAACTCGAAGGTGGACCATCCGGGCTACCAGTGCGATCACAGCGCATGGGGCATCGCGGTTTGTGAGCAGGTCAACAGCCCCAACGTTAAGCTGCTCTACGACATCTACCATATGCAGATTATGGAGGGTGATGTGATCCGCACCATTCAAGACAATATACGCTGGATCGGCCACTTCCACACCGCCGGCGTGCCCGGTCGGCGCGATCTCGGCAATGCCCAGGAACTCAACTATACCGGGATCTGTCGCGCGATCGCCGAAATCGGGTACAATTTCTACGTTGGGCACGAGTTCAAGCCCACAGGTGACGTATACGAGGCCCTGCAAGAGACGTTTGAGATCTGCGATCAAGGCTAGGAGGATAGCGTGACAGCATTTCCGCGGACAACGGTGGGCGGGGTCTCAATGCCCCGCCTGATCATCGGCTCTAACTGGTTCCTGGGCTATTCCCATACCAGCTCGGCAAAGGACAAGTTCATCAAAACCTACCACAATCGTGACAGCGTCGCCGAGATCCTGGCGGTCTTTCTGGAGTATGGCGTCGACGCTGTGATGGGACCGATGTCCGACCAGCTGGAGGAGGCGATCAAGGAAGCGGAGCAACGATCCGGGCAGGCCATCATCCGGGTGATCACCCCGCACTTCAACATCCTGCCGGACGGGCCGGCGGAGAGTGAGCCTGAGGTCGTCTTCGATCGCTGCGAAGCGATGAACGCGACCTTCTGTATGCCCCACCAGTCGATGACCGATGCCCTGGCGGATCGCATGACTAAGACCATCAGGGACATCGACACCTATACTAAGATGATCCGAGATCGCGGGATGATCCCCGGGCTCTCGACCCATATGCCGGAAACCGTAGTCTACGCCGATCAGACCGGTGCGGATGTCGAAACCTACATCCAGCTCTACAATGCCGCCGGGTTCCTTATGCAGGTCGAGGCCGATTGGGTGATGCGCATCATCCAGAATGCCCAGAAGCCGGTGATGACCATCAAACCGCTGGCGGCGGGACGCCTGCTGCCGGTAGTGGGGCTGGCCTTCGTCTGGAGCACCATCCGCGACTGTGATATGGTAACCCTTGGGACCACAACACCAGCCGAGGCACGGGAGGCCGTTGAGATCTCGCTGGATCTGTTGGAGAAGCGACTGCCCCAGAATGAGCTTCAGCGTACGCGCAGCAAGGGCTCGCTCGGTTAGTCAACCCGGCCCGTCCACCGCAAGCCGCAGCGTGCCGGTTCGGCACGCTGCGGTTCCGCCACGCCCGTAGCAATAAGCTACACATTGGCTGCAGCAACTCGAAAAAAGGAGCTCTATGCTAGACTTCCATGAGATCTTTCCCGACCCAGTCATCGTAGCCTCAATGGAAGCGCTCCAAGTTGAGGATCGCTATCTGGTCAAGGCGACCTCAACGGAAGGCGCCAGCGGTGTCGTCACCGTTAACGATCGCCTCGCCTACCTCTGGCCGATTCTGAAGCGCTTTGTCGTCCCCTACTTCAAGGGCCAGGATGCTCGTGACCTACCCCGCCTGGTCGCGGGAGTCTATACCTACCGCAGCGTCTACAAACTGGCAGGGCTCGCGCTGTGGAATCCCGTAGCCTACGTGGAGCTAAGCCTGCTCGATCTGCTGGGCCAGCTGGCCAATCGACCTGTCGGCACACTGCTCGGCAAGGTAATCCGCCAGGAGATCCCAATCTACCTCTCCAGCCTGCGCCGCGACACCACTCCCGAGGAAGAGGTTGCTTGGCTGAGTCAGCGCCTCGATGAGACGCAGGCAACCGCAGTCAAGCTCAAGATCGGCGGGCGTATGAGTGACAACGCCGACGCCTTCCCCGGTCGCACGGAGCACCTAATACCCTTGGCCCGTAAAACCTTCGGTGATGGGATGGCAATCTACGTCGACGCCAATGGATCCTACGATGCCGCGCACGCCATCGAGGTCGGGGCGCTGCTGGCCGACTATGGCGTGGCGTTCCTGGAGGAGCCCTGCCCCTGGCAGAACTACTGGGAGACGAAGCGCGTGGCAGACGCACTGGCATTGCCCGTGGCTGGGGGAGAGCAGGACTCCAGCCTATCACTCTTCGCGTGGATGATCCGTGACCGCGTGGTGGACCTGGTGCAGCCCGACGTGATGTACAATGGCGGACTCATCCGCTGCCTGCAGGTAGCAGAGATGGCGGCATCAGCCGGCATGTCGATCATGCCCCACAGCCCGAAGGTCGGCGCCGAGGCCGCCGCCGTGTTGCACTTCTGCTCGGTGGCGCCGAATCTCGGGCCGCACCAGGAGTGGCGTGGTGAGCACGTGACACCGCCGTCTTGGAGCACACCGGCTTTCGAGATCCATGGCGGCGCCGTCGCCGTGCCGCAGGCGCCAGGACTGGGCGTCGCCTATGATCCGGCGATCTGGGATAGGGCCAAACCGCTGTTCTGAGTTCGCTTTAGGGAGGTAACAACTGCTAACTAAAACCTTGCCAAATAGTGGCAGACCGCGTCAGCGCATTTGACAAAACTCTAATTCTGTGTTATCCTTGGAGGTGAAAAATCGAGGTTTTGGAAGTGACCAAAGACTATGCAAGCGTAGACGGCGAGAAAATCTATTTCGAT
>PWVB01000292.1 GCA_003562365.1 Anaerolineae bacterium | reverse complement strand
GGGATTCGGGTGTCCGTTTCCATTGTTCTTGTCTTGAGTCATTTTGTCTCGCTCCTCTGCTCGGTCTTATTCTTCCCTAAACTCTTGAGCAGAGTTATGACACTTATGTTAACACATAGAGAGATGTCGAAATCGCCCTCACATATCGCTGGGAGCGCTTCCGTAGCGGACTGGACCCCCATCAGCGCCCAAAAAGCTGCGGGTCGTCGTCTGGATGATGCAAGGGACTGCCCAGGACCACCCTACGCGGCATGAGGTGGCCATAAAGCGTTGCTTGCCCACCTGCAAGAAGGGGTGCCGTGGGCTGAGATGAAAGGCGGGCCTCGGCCGGAGTTGCACAGCGTCACCAACGATGGCTGCATAATAGGAGCGGGCCAGGCTTGCAGCCACCGAGGCCTGACCAAGGTGCCCAGGGTCACTGCATCACCAGACGTTCTTCGGCTTTCTGAATAGTGGGACGGGCACATATCTGGTTCACGGGACGACTGCGCCCCTGCATCAGCTCGCGCAGGGTCTGTTGGGTTTGCGTGGAACGAAACCGTCTTGCGTGAGCCGTGCATCATCAACTCTGCCAGCTGCTCCGAGTCCGCGGCGTCTGTCTTCCGCCACGGCCTGCCCTTCGCGTGCAGCGCGTTGGCGCCTCACCCCTGTAGGTCCTCCTCCGGTAGATCGCCCACGGGCTTTCAGCAGTCATGCCCATCCCCACGTGACGGCACGACCGCGTTTGCACCCAGCCGGACGGCGGCAGCAATTCTGGGGTGGGCATCCCAAGGGTCTGCGCTTCTCGCACCTCCGCTGCTCTGTTGCGGCCTCATCTGCGTGGCAACCACGCTCCCCTATGTGCATCCATCCCCGCGACTCGCGCGTATATGATACGCATCGCTATCTCCCGGAACCTGAAATGCAATCGACCGCGGACCCCTGGATAGAGGCGCTCCTTTGCGTGCGCGAGGCAGCATTGAACGGTGCCTTGGACCCGTTGCGGCAGCCTCCCCCGACCTCACGGCACCAGCGTAGTGGGGAATCGAACCTGTCTCTCTGTGCGTTCGAGCTCGTCCGCTACGATCTCGCAGGACGCCAGCGGCAGCCGCACATCGCTTGTGCATTTGACGCCGCCGGGCGGCAGTGTATGCTGGTTGACACTAGGCGATGGCGTCGCTTGGGGCTGTCCAGAGCCGTGCGCGGTGTTCAGGCAAACTGTAGGCTCCCAGCACCCTCCGTGTCGCATCTGGACCGCTTACAGCATGCGTGGATGAATCTGTGTACCCGCTGACACCTGGAGCCAAGTCGCTATGACCCAAGATCACAAAGCCTACCTCGAAGGCGATGGTGCCCTCGCTCAAGGGAACCGAAACGTTGTCGCCGGTAAGCAAGGTATCGCCATCAGCGGTCACGGCAACACCGTCACCGTCACTGTCCAAGGCGTGGAGATCGCCATCCCGGCGCCCGACGCCGTTGAGACTCACCGGAAGGCATTGCGCAGTAGTCTGGAACAACAAGCGTGCCGGCGTTGGGGCAGTATGGCCTCCTACATCCAGGAGGATGGTGCCTCTTTGCCCTTGGAGGCTTCTCCCTACCAGATCGGCGACCTGGGTCGGCCAGAGCGGCTGCTACCGGCGTTGCGAAAGGCAGACCGCATGATTCTGCTGGGGGGGCCGGGGACCGGCAAGAGTGTGTCCCTGGAGCGGTTGGCCTGGGAGCTCTGCGGCACTGCGGCGTCCGATGTGCCGGTGTTGCTTCCCCTGTTCCGCTATGATGGAGCTCCGCTGGCGGCGTGGATCCGCGCCTATCTCCAGGAGACTGGCTGTCTGCGGCTGGACAACGCTGACGCGCTGACGGCGTTTCTCAAGGAGAGTCCGACCCGCTGTTTCTTCCTCTTTGACGGACTGAACGAGGTGCGCCCGTCCTTTCGGGACAAGTTGGTAGGCGAGCTAGATCGCTGGATGAAGTCCTATGACCGCCATCCGGTGGTGATCACCAGTCGCGCACAGGACGAGCTGTGGCGCCGCCTGCGGAGCACGGAAGAGCGCGTGCTGGTGGTGCAGCCCATAGCTGCTGATCAGGTGAGGGCGTATCTCCAGGAGCATCTGGGATGCAAGGGCACAAAGCTCTACGGCGGCCTGGACGAGCCCTTGCGCGAGATGGCCCGCACGCCCCTGATCCTATGGCTGATCAAAGAGGCTGCGCAGGCCGGTGAATCGATCCCCGGCAATCGCGGCGAGCTCTACGCCCGCTTCGTCTCGCGGATGCTGCGGCGGGATACCGACCGCCGGATGGACGCTGATATCCCCGAGCGGCACAAGCGGGAAGTCTTGACCGAGCTGGCCTATCATCTAGGGTCGGATGAGAGTCAGATCTGTCCACGGGAAGAAGCGGTCACGGCGGTGACGCAGCGGTGCCTCGGCTTCGATGAGACCCGAGTGCGCGAACTGCTGGACGCCTGTCTTCGACACGGCCTGTTGGCTGGCGCGGAGGAGCTGTGGTTTGCGCCGCATCAGACGGTACAGGAGTACTTTATGGCCTTAGCCCTTAAGGAGCGTTGGGGTGAGGAGCGGGAACGATCGGCATTGCACCGCTGGTGGCGGGGCGTGCGGCGGCGACTGGGGCAGACGAACGAGGATGTACTCGCCAAGGCCGCCAGTGACTGGTGGATGGAGACCTTCGTGCAGCTGGCGGGGTTAGTCGATGACGCTGACGACCTGGTGCTTGATGTGTCTCGGGTGAACCCCGGGCTGGCGCTGTGGTGTGTGGGTGAGGGCCGGGCTGTGAGCGAAGCGACCCAGGGGGAGGTGGAGGACCGCTCAATCGCCGCGCTGGATGATCGACGTCTCGTCGCCCGACGCCGGGCCGTGGAGGCGTTGTCGCGGATAAGCAGCGAGCGGGTGATTGAGCCATTGTTGCGTGCTGCCGGTGACCCGGACCGGGAGATCTCTTACATAGCCGTGCAGGCGCTTGGTCAACTGCGCGAGGGCGTGAAGCCGCGCGCGGTTCAAGCGTTGCAGAACCCGGATTCCCTGCTGGCCGTGCTGCGTTATGCCGTCGCCTACCCTGATGAGGAGCTCTGCGCTAGGCATCTACCAACCGTTTTGGATGAGGCATTGGGTCTTTCGGTGGTCTGGGTGCCAGGAGGGCCGTTCCTGATGGGCAGCGATCAAGAGAAGGACCCGGAAGCATATGATGATGAGTTTCCGCAGCACCAGGTGACGTTGCCCGGCTACTGGATTGGGCGCACCCCGGTGACGGTGGCCCAGTACCGTGCGTTTGTAGAGGAGAGTAGCTACGCGAGTACCAGCAAGGAAAGTCTGGAGGGTCCACCGGATCATCCGGTGACTGATGTAACTTGGCATGACGCACTGGCCTACTGTCGGTGGCTAGACGAACATACGGGCTTGCCGGTGATGCTGCCTAGCGAGGCGGAGGGGGAGAAGGCAGCCCGTGGAACAGACGGCTGTATCTATCCATGGGGCAATCAGGCACCGGCACAGTCTTTGTGCAACAACGAAGGGGGAACAACGCCTGTAGGTCGGTACAGCCCCCAGGGCAACAGCCCCTACGGCTGTGTGGATATGACGGGGAACGTTTGGGAGTGGACGCGAAGCTTGTGTCGGGACTATCCATACGATTCCGAGGATGGCCGTGAGGACTTGGAGGCTGGAGACGATGTCCTCCGGGTTTTGCGCGGGGGCGCCTTCGGTCGTCCCTCACAGATCGTCCGCTGCGCTTACCGCGACTGGTTCCTCCCGGACTTCGACAACTGGTTGGGCGGGTTTCGGGTGGTGGTGTCCGTGCGCCAGGATAAACTGGCATGCGGTAGCCGGTGAGAGTCCGGTACAGCTAAGGTGTAGCCAACCGAGTTGGCCCCAAGTCATGCGTGGCTCACAGTAGTGGGGGTCGCGAAGCGTTGATTGGGGAAAGTGCCGGTCGGGTATTGAGCCGCGAAAAGACAGGTTCGGAGCGCCGACGCCGTGGGCGCAGGCGGAAGGCAACACGGTGAGTCGCGTTAGGGTGAGGGGTCCGCAGGCTTCGCGAGGTCGGAGACCCCGCACATGCACGGAAGCTTCATGCGCAAGAACTGGGAGAGCCTAGGTGTGCCTACTGAACGAGCGGGTAGGCCGCAAAGGGAAGTCCAAGGACGCAAGCCGATGCAGCGTGCAACCAGGCCGTCGGACGGGGGCATTGTGCCAACAAAGTCAGCGAACAAGACGGGAGAATCGGAGGCGGAGTTGATGGAGGGAAGGCCCTCGACCAAGGGGAAGGCGAAACAGGGTCCCATGTCCCGGATGCGGGGCCGGAACCATGACATGAATGCGACGCTGGAGCGCCTACGTGAAGCCGTGAGACGGGATAATCCGATACAGCGACTGCGCTTCATGACCCAAGGCAAGAGCCGGATGCGGTAACGCCGCACGTCCGGATCTGTGAGGGGGCAGCCCGCAAGGGCTGTCCCTACCTCGACCTATTCAGTCGAACGTAGTGAGGCTGATACCTCTGGGCCTCTGTCTTTAGGGGATGGGGTTTGGGGAAGGGGCCGCCCTTCCACGAGGGTGCCAACGATGCTGTCGCAAGCGGCATGATAGCTGTCATCAGATACACTTAGGGTAAAGGAGCGTTCTTCATGGATCCAATCACAGTCGCGGTGGTCACGGTTTTGGGTAAGTACGCGTTGGACAAAGGGGCCAAGTTGGCCGAAGAGATCGGCCCTCAGGCGCTTGAGACGGTTAAGGCGATGTTCGGAATGGTGCTGGCGCGGGTTCGCAAGGAGCCGCGGGGCGAGGTCATCGTGGAGGAGTTCGAGGCGGATCCGGATGCCTACGAAAAGCCGCTGGCGAGAAAGATCGAAGCCGCGACCGAGACCGATGCAGCCTTCGCGCAAGAACTCCAAGCTCTCTACGAGGAGTTCGCGGCGCATGCTCAGGCACACAGGGAGCGGACCGGCACGACCTACAGTGCGCATCTGGAAGGCGACGGTGCCATCGCCCAGGGTGAGAACGCTATGGCTGCGGGTAAGGGAGCCACTGTCATTCGCGGGCACGGCAATGTCGTGGGCGATGGAAGCAGCAGCCGCGTGCACATCCAGACTGAGGAGGACGAATGAGCGATGACGCGCGACGCAAACGCTTAGCGCAGCTTCGTAACGCCTATGAAAGAGGTCTTATCGACGAGGACACCTACCGTGTGGCAGTCGCCGGGATTGAGGCCGACCTTGGAGGGGATGGCGCCATCGCGCAGGGAGAAGGCGCCATCTCCGCGGGCAAAGATGCGCGTGTGATTCGCGCGGACCGTGACGTGATGGGCGACCACAGCCGCTCGGTGGAGGCACAAACCTACATCGAGCAGCAGACCCTCTCAGGCGACGTTCCGACCGATCCCGAGAGTCTGCGCGACGCCTATCTGGGTCAGCTTTACGATAAGGTGCAGCG
>PWVB01000413.1 GCA_003562365.1 Anaerolineae bacterium | reverse complement strand
TGGGTTGGGCGAGTTTCGCCTAAGGTGACGATAGACTTCGCGCCCCTACATATTGTTACGGCGTAGTTAACGCACACAATATGTAGGGGTTCCGAGGCGCATCAGAATTGCTGCGCTATCCCGAACAAAGATTGACAAATCACGTATGCCGGTTATACTATTACATGTAAGGTAATTACAATGCTAGATGAGATTCAACACGATTCCGAACCGATGGAGGTCAGCATGAGCGAAGAAAAAAGCGTTGACGTTGAGGTCCAAGGCGTAAGCTCCGAACCGCAGCCACAGGTTGAGATCGATCCCCAGGCAACCGTCGAGGAGGAAGTAGCCGCGGCAGAGGCAGCGGCCGAGAGTACCAGTGAGCCAAAGAAGGAAAAGACCACACGACACTTGAAAGAAGCGCTACGCCAGGTCGAATCCTTCGGACAGGCCCTAAGCGAAGCACTCCAGGGGCGTGGTAACGTCGTGATGGTCCGGGTCAATGACGAGGCGCTGGAACACCTCGATATGTTGGTTGAGGCCGAGATCACCAAGAGTCGCTCCGAGAGCGCTGCCTTTCTGATCAGCGAGGGCATCCGGGCAAATGAGGCACTCTTCAGCAAGATCAGCGCCATCACCGATCAGATCGCTGAGTTACGTGAGCAGCTGCGCGAAGAGGTCAAGCTCGAGCCCTATCCTGATGATGAAGCCGAGGACTGACAGCTTGCGTTGCGAGCAAAAGAGATCCGAGCAGGAGGAACATCATGTGTGAAGACAAAACACCAGAAGTGGAGCTGCAGGACAAACCAGGGATGTCCAACACCGTGAACGGCCTGGTCAGCGAAACGGCCAAGCTTTTCGGCGCTATGAGCACCGTGCTGTTGACGACGGTGGAGGATCTCTCCAACGTAGTGGTCATCAAAGTCGATGGCGAGACACGGGAGAACCTCGACCTGCTCGTCGAGGTAGGCGCTGCCAAGAGTCGACGTGAGGCTGCAGTTTCGTTGTTGCGGGAGGGCATAACTGCACAACACGCCACCTTAGAACGGGTACGGCGCACAAAGGCTCAGATCTCCGAGTTGCGCCAGCAGATGCGCTCGCTTGTCGAGGTGCACGGCACCTAGGAACAAGCCGCGCCGTCGGCCCTGACAGAGTCACAGGTGACCTGGCCAAATGGGTTCCGGTCACCTGTTGCAGCTTGCCTAGGGTCCCCCCGATCTCCAAAAGACGCCACCGCAAGTGGCGCTGTCCCTAACCACCAGCGATCTTACGCAGCTTCACCATCGCAGCGAAGAAAGCCGTGAAGACAGCCAGAAATGCCAGCCCCAGCTTGGTCACATCGATGATCGGTTCAACGCTCACGCCCTTGGGCCCGACGGAGATCACAGCAACGGCGCGACTGCCGGCATAGCCTCCGCCGCCGCCGCCACCACCCACATTCTCGTCCGGATCATCCGCCTCTTCCGGTGGCACAGCCTGACAACCACCGAACCCAAAGCCAAACCCCATTGAGACCCAGGTCTCTGACGCAGTAATGACGGTTCGTTCTCCCACCTGGACCGGACTGCCGAAGACTGAGCTGGGCTGTACTACCTCAAACAACCGCCCAATCAGTTCTTTCGCTTCCGCGTAATTACGCACAGCCAATGCGCCGAGAGACTGTTGCTCTGCCATCAAGACCTCCTTGGGCCAACTGCCAATCAAACCATTACCTAGCGCTCAACGTCGTGTCCTGCCGCCTCCCAAGCTACCATCCCACCAACCATGTTGTGGACATTGGTAAACCCCAGTCGGCTTAGAAACCGATACGCCTCACCACTTCGATTGCCCACACGACAGACCAACACCACCGGCTGATCCGTAGGGACTTCATCCAGGCGATCGGAGAGGGTCCCGAGCGGGATCAACGTGGCGGCGGGAATAGATCCGGCCTCGAATTCCCACGCCTCACGCACATCGATCACGATCGCTCTGTTCTCGGCAACTAGCTCGGCTACCTGCGCGGGAAAGACCTCGGGCCCCAAGCCTGTCTCGTCCGCCGTCGCCGCTGTCAACAGTGGCCTTGCCTCGCTCACCTCAGCCCTGTCGCAGCCCGCTAGCCCAAGACTCATCACCAGGAACAACAAAAACCAGCGTGACATCCTTACTCGCATCTGCTTAAGCCCTCCCAGAGTATTGCCCACATTAACACGACATCTCTCTGGTTATTATACACGACCTACGGGTGATTCAAGACCCGAGGGCCTATGCCTACGCTCGCTTGCGCACCAATGGACCCTCGGGCGTGTCTCGCACCTCGTAGCCTGCGTCAGCGATCGCGTCACGCAACTCGTCGGCCTTCACCCAGTCTTTGTCATCGCGGGCTGCCTCTCGCTGGGCCACCAACTCCATAACCTCATCCGGCACCACCGCAGGCATCCACTCGGCCAGCTGCAATCCTAGCACCTCATCAAAAGCCCGTACTGTAGCCTTCTTGGTCGCGGCGGAAAGATCAGTCTTTCCGATGTCCCAGACCAACGCGAGCGCCTGAGGGATGTTCAGATCATCATGGATCCGGTCGGTGAATCGCGCCAACCAAGCTGCATCGACCTCCCCAGGGGTACCCCACCCGTACACAAGGTCGCGCAGGCGGTCCAGCGCCCGGCTGGCAGCGTCGAGTGTCTCGAGGTTAAATGTCAGCGGCGAACGGTAGTGCGCGTTGAGGCACAGATATCGATAGGCCAGGGGATCGTAACCGTGTTCGACCAGATCCTCCACTGTGATGAAGTTGCCCAGCGACTTGCCCATTCGACCGGTATCCAAATGCAGGAAGTAACCGTGAAGCCAAAAGTTCGCCAGTCGGGTGCCGTAGCAAGCCTCTGTCTGAGCGATCTCGTTGGGATGATGCACGTTAATATGATCCTCCCCACCACAGTGTATGTCGAAATAGGGACCCAAATACTTGGCCGACATCGCTGAGCACTCGATGTGCCAGCCTGGGAACCCCACCCCCCATGGACTATCCCATTCCATCTGCCGCTTCTCGTCCTCCGGACTGAATTTCCACAGGGCAAAATCGGTAGGGTTACGCTTCTCCCCCAACCGCACCCGAGCCCCCGCCTGGAGGCCCTCCAAATCGATGCGTGCGAGATAACCGTAATCGTCGAGTCTGGAGGTGTCGAAATAGATCCCATCTGCCGTACGATAAGTGTAGCCTTTTTCCTCTATGCACCGTACGGTCTCAATCTGCTCCTCAATATGGTCCGTAGCCTGGCACCAGATGGTCGGTTCCAGGATGTTAAGCCGCGCAATGTCCCGCTGGAAAGCTTCGGTGTAATAGGTCGCCACTTCCCACGCCGACTTCCCCTCGAGACGAGCGCTGCGCTCGATCTTGTCCTCTCCCATATCCCCGTCGGAGAGCAAATGACCCACATCGGTGATGTTCATGACGTGCTTGACAGTATACCCGTCGAAAGCCAGAACTCGGCGCAGAATGTCCTCAAAGATGTAGGTTCTCAGATTCCCAATGTGGGCGTAATCGTAGACTGTCGGGCCACAGGTGTAAAGCCCTACCTCCGGCGGGCGCAAAGGCTCGAACACCCGGACGCTCCGTGTATAAGTGTCATAAAGCTGCAACGACATAAACAATCTCCTCTCACTAGATAATGATGTCCACACGCCTTCCGGCGTCCGCGCTAGCCACGGCCCCAAAGACCATTGCTAGGCTCTTAATGTTGTCGGAGCATATGGTCTCAGGCACACAGCCAGTACGGACACAGCGCACGAACTCCCGAATGGCGCCAGCGTGTCCCCCTACCTTAGTCGGTGCCACCGGGGGAACGGTCAAGACCTTCAGCTCTGAGCGGAATAGCCCCGTTTCCGCCACGACCTCAGCCTGGAACCCCTCATCACCATCCCAGATAACGCTGCCCTGCTCGCCGATAATGTGCCAGCGACTCTCCCACGTTGTGTTCAACCCTTCAGCGCACCAGCTGCCGCGGTACGTATAGATCAGTTCGTCCGTCATCCCGAAGATCGCGACCGCTGAGGCACCGTGATCATACCACGAACCGGGAGGATTCCACTCCTTGCAGTAAACGGTCCTGGCGTCTGCTCCCGTCAGGAACCTAGCTGCGTCAAAAGTGTGAATCGCCATGTCCACCAACAACACATGCTCCATATGATCGCGGAATCCGCCGAAGTGCGCCCCAATATAGAAGTCGCAGTTAACCGTAGTCAGTCGACCCAATACACCCGACATCAGGAACGCCTTTAGCTGTCGAATATTCGGATCGTAGCGTCGGTTCTGCATAACGGAATAGATTCGCTTCGCCGCTTCAGCAGCAGCCACCATCTCCTGAGCGTGCTCCAGCGTATCAGCCAGCGGTTTCTCACCCAGCACGTGGCATCCGTGGCTAAGCGCACTCAGCGTGACTGGATGATGCGCTTCCGGCACCGTACAGTCAAAGACCACATCAGGCTTGACCTCGTCCAGAACATTCTCCAGATCGACATCTATGCGCACATCCAACAGGTCAAACTCCTCAGCTCGCGCCTGAGCCGCCTGAGCGTCCAGGTCCACGAGCGCTGCCAGATTCAGATCCGGCAGTTCAACAATGGTCGACAGCCAAGCGCGGCTGATCCCACCGCAGCCAACCAGTACAGCCTCCAGTTTCCTGGGCATACTCTCATTCTCCCGTCTGCGTCTAGCTGAACGTTATCTCGTGAATCTCCACACCTTCAGGGGTTAGCAACCTGCCTGCAAAGAACCAGCGATCGCCCTCAGTCTCGGGCGCAACGGTATGAACCGCCAGCACGTTGTCGCCGCGCCGCAGCGCAAAGGGTGCCGATCTTCGGGGTAATGGGAAGTGAGCAGGAACCTCTTCCTCAGAAGACGATGCTTCGATGACCACACCTTCGCCGTTTACGACCAGCTTGATCTCCTCGTTCCCCACAAACTGCAGGATAGCCTGCCGCGCTTCACGGCTGTGGACGGTCACCAGCAGGAAAGCCCCTAATGCCTCTCCCGCCTCCTGCCGCTCACCGTAATGCTCCCACAATCGCAGTGCGAAGGGCTCCTTCAGATTGTGCGCCGTGGCGGGATCCTGAACCAGCAAGTCGAAATCGACGTCGGCATCCTCAGCTCCGTAGGCTGCCAAAACCTCCTCAAGAGCCAGACTGCAGGTGTTGCGATCGTAGACCGCCGCGTGCCAACGATAGATACCGGGGAAGAAGAAGTCGCTCGCATAAGCTTCCTGCAGAACATGTCCCTGCCAGGTCAATCGTAGCTCAGCGCGCCACTGCTGCCGCGCCAGCACCCCGTCAAACGCAAAGGGCACATCGATCACCAGATCGGTATCGACCTCCGCATACGAGACCCGCTGCGTCTCGATCTCTCCCTCACGGTCCAAGGTGAAGTCCACCGTAACACCCACAGGATTGCCGTCCTGCGGCGCCGCGATGATAAGCCGTCCCAGCTGCTCAGTGGCCTCTTCTAGCGTCACCAATTCGATCACGTGCGTGAAGGGGCCTCCCAGCAAGGCAACAGCATCCTGTACCTGGCGGTTCAGAGTGCCCGTCTCGGCCGCTAGAAGCGCGTCTAGGTCAGACGTCCCGGCACGACTCTGATCGCCCAACACCCGAGCGACGTCAGCTGCCCGACAGCGGCGGTTATGCTGTTCACCCAAAGCCACGATTGGCACCTCAGCCGTCGCTGTGACCGTGGCCAACCCCGTCTTAGGAAGCCGAGGGACCTTCACCACTGTGGTCAAGCCTTCTGCGTCGTAGCGCCACTCGGCTGGCTGCCCATCCACCAGAACGCCTACTGGCCGATGAGAGCCAACCAGGCGCACTTCGTAATCACAGCGATCCGGGAGCGTCTCACAGCGACCGACGGTCGGTCCGATCGTCGCAACCCAGCTCAGCCCATTGTTGGTCTGCCAGCTTCGGACTGGCAGCCATTCGTACGCACCGTTCCGATAGGCCTCAGTGGTCCCGTCATCTCGGTAGACGTCGAAGGCACCTTCTCCGGGGAAAATCGTCAGCACAAGCGCATCATCAGGCTGGGCATCAGTGGTACCTGAGGTCAGCATATCCGCTACTGGCGGAACAAAATCCGCTGCCAGGGGTAGAATCGCCCCCGCTTTCATCAGCATCGGCATTCGCTCCAGGTCTCCGACTATGCGGATCCATCCGGGGCCCTCGTAGGTCTCCAGCGTATCATAGGCAATCCATGTGCCAGAGGGCAGCCAGACATCGCTGCGCGCCATCTCTGTCTCGGCGTCGGCAGGAAAGACGATGGGCGCAGCGATCATCTGGTCACCCAGATAGTATTGGTAACGCGCCGCGTAGGCCCCCTCAGCCTTGGGGGTTTCGTAGTACATCGGCCGACAGAGCGAGACGCCCGTATCCGCCGCGATCCGAGCTGCCGTGTAGAGATATGGCACCAGACGGTAACGCCAGTGGATAGCGGCCTTGGCCGCCTCATAGACTGACGCAGCATAGGCCCACGGGCGTCTTTCGGCCCGCGGGTCCTTTGTCGCATGTAGTCGCAGGACCGGACTCAGGGCACCAAACTGCACCCACCGAGCATAGAGCTCTGGCTCCGTGCTCCCCCCCATATGGCCTCCGATGTCGTGGCTCCACCAACCGTACAGAACGTTGGCGGCCGTAGCCGTCATATAGGGCTGGAACTGCAAAGCGTCCCAGGTAACGTAAGTGTCCCCCGAAAAGCCGATGGGGTAGCGATGGTTCCCCAATCCACCCCAGCGGCTATATAGCATCGGGCGAGAGTTGCGGCGTCGGCTGTCATTGAAGTGGAGGTGGTTGATCCAAGGTAGTGGATCGAGCCCCTTAACCTCGGAGATCTCCCCCTGCTGCCAGTCCATCCACCAGAAGTCCACCCCTTGGTCCTCTAGAGGATGATGGAGGATCTCGAAATAGTGACGGACGAAGGCCTTATCGGCGATCAAAAACGGCACCGGATCGCCACTGGCAGCGTCAATCCCCATCGCCTGGGCGAACGCCTCATAGGCCTCCTCAAACGCCTGGACGCCCTCCGCGGGATGGAGGTTGAGAGTGACTCTCAGTCCCTTGTTGTGTAACCACCTCAAGAACGCCGGGGGATCGGGGAAGAGCTCTCGATTCCAGGTATAGCCGGTCCAGGAGTCCGGCGTGTGCCAATCCATATCGATCACGAAAACGTCCAGCGGGACATCGTGAGCCTCAAACTGCGCCACCAGATCTCGGAGATCCTGAGCGCTGTAGGCCCAATAGCGGGACCACCAGTTACCCAGGGTGAAGGTTGGGACGAGGGGGATATCCCCGCCGAAATCCATGTAGTCGCGCAGCGCCTCGGTGTAAGCGTGTCCATAGCCAAAGAAGTCCCAGTCCTGTAGCTCAAAGTCTGGACGAGGCGCTACCCAACCATCTTCGCCAAACACAACGTTGCGGGTATCGTCAAAGAGTGCCCAGCCGTCGCGAGAGAGCAACCCGATTTCCAGCGAGGCATCGCCAGCGCAGCGATCAAGCGTGCGCCGCGTCCCACGCAGGTTGCCCGCATCAGGCAAGCCCGGATGCCACGTCCGCGGCTCATCCTCTAGCTTGAATCGAATCTCCAGGTTCTCCTCGTCGAACCGCCCCGCACCCAGCTTGTAGGTAAGCATCAGATCACCCGTATCCACGGTGAGGATACCGCCATCTTGCCGAACGGAATGGGGTGGTACGTCTGTTAGCCAACGCGTGGGAAAAGCATAGGTGGCACGATCCTCGAATTCACCGGTCTCCGACCACTCTAGCCGCAACAGACGCGACGTGAGCACCGTAACCCGCACATCCCCTCGCGTCACTACCGCATCTGGGTGCGGTCCCGGCTGGCTTCTGAACCGAATCCGCTCGTAGAGCTCCGACGCTGACATCCGCACACCTCCTCAAAACTCTCTGAACGTGCCCGCGGCTATGAGAAAAACGCTGGCACCAAACAGTCACCGACGAGCCCGACTGCCGACGTCCCCTTCACCGGCTCTGATGAGAGCCCGCGGAACGCTGCCTGCAGCTCAAATTTAGCACACTCATCGGCGGCGTCAAAGCCGCAGCCACTTGCGTCAAAGTTGATTTGCCGGTAGACTCAAGGCATTCTGATTCAGTGCGCAAGCTTACTCACGAAAGGAGTTGCGATATGACACGACCAGTCACCCTCTTCACCGGACAATGGGCCGACCTCACCCTGGAGGCGCTGGCGGAGAAGGCCAGCGCTTGGGGCTTCGATGGATTAGAGTTAGCCTGTTGGGGCGATCACTTCGAGGTTGACAAAGCTCTGGAAGACGATGCCTATGTCCAGGGACGCTGGGACATTCTCAACAAGTACGGTCTCCAGTGCTTCGCGATCTCCAGCCACCTCGTGGGTCAGTGCGTCTGCGATCCCATAGACACGCGCCACAAAGGCGTTCTTCCGGCCCGCCTCTGGGGTGATGGCGACCCGGAGGGCGTTCGTCAACGCGCTGCGGAGGAGATCAAGCGCACGGCCCAGGCCGCCAAGCTCTTTGGCGTCGATGTCGTCAACGGGTTCACCGGCAGCGCAGTCTGGCACATGCTCTATTTCTTCCCCCCCACTGGCCAGGAGGACATCGATGCCGGCTATCGGGACTTCGCCGATAGGTGGCTGCCGATTTTGGAGATCTACCAGCAGGAGGGGATCAAGTATGCCCTGGAGGTTCACCCCACCGAGATTGCCTACGACATCGTCACCGCCCACCGGGCCCTAGCAGCTGTCGACCACCACCCCAGCTTTGGTTTCAACTTCGATCCAAGCCACCTTATCCACCAGTTCGTCGATCCTGTCGCCTTTGTCGACGAGTTTGCCGACCGCATCTTTCACGTCCACGTCAAGGACTCGCGGGTCCAGCTCACAGGCCGAAGCAGTATCCTCTCGTCGCATCTGGACTTCGGAGATCCACGCCGCGGTTGGGATTTCGTCTCGCCGGGCCGAGGCGACGTCCGGTGGGACCCCATCATCCGCGCCCTCAACCGAGCTAACTACGATGGCCCACTCTCCATCGAGTGGGAGGACAGCGGGATGGATCGCGAGTATGGCGCGCCGGAGGCCCTGGCAATGGTTCGCCAGCAAGACTTCACGCCCTCGGCTGTCGCCTTTGACGCAGCCTTCAAGAGCGAATAGCACGCTGAACTGCAATCCAACACTAAAAGGAGGCGATCATGGCAGAAGGCGGTGGCTTCACTACTATGGCAGGCGCCAGAGCGGAGAGAGAGGCGCCCAAGATCGGCTTTGGCATGCTGGGCTACGCTTTCATGGGCAAAGCCCACGCCAATGCTCTGAAAACCATACCCTACATGATGTATCCTCCGCCAGCCATCCCGCAGCTCACCGCGATCTGTGGTCGCAATGAGGAGGCGGTAACCGAGGCGGCCCGTCGCTACGGCTACATGAAAGCTTACACCGATTGGGAAGCTATGGTCGAGGACGACGACGTCGAGGTTTTTGACAACGGCGGGCCGAACAACATCCATCGTGATCCCTCGATCGCTGCAGCGCAAGCCGGAAAGCACGTCATCTGTGAAAAGCCGCTGGGGCGTACCCCTGAGGAATCGAAGGCGATGCTTGAGGCAGTGGAGAAGGCCGGGGTCAAGCATATGGTGGGCTTCAACTACCGCTTTGTCCCCGCAATCCGCCTGATTCGCGAGCTGGTCGATAGCGGCAGACTGGGACGCATCTACCACGTCCGAGCGATCTACCTACAGGAGTGGGTCATGCCGCACTATAATATGGGCCTGATCTGGCGGCTGAACAAAGAAGTCGCTGGCAGCGGTGCTATAGGCGACTTAGGTACCCACATGATCGACCTGACGCGCTACCTCGTCGGCGAGATCACATCGGTCGGCGGTATGACTCGCACATTCATCAAGGAGCGCCCAAAGGACGACGGGACTATGGGCACCGTCGATGTCGACGACGCTTTCGTTGCCACGGTCGGCTTTGAGAACGGCGCGATTGGAACACTAGAGGCCACCCGTTTTGCGGCAGGCCGCAAGAACCACCAGATCCTAGAGATCAATGCCGAGCGCGGCACGGTCCGTTTCAACCTTGAGCGCCTCAACGAACTGGAGGTCCACTGGGTAGACCAGGAGCCGGAGACCACTCAAGGATTGGTAAACGTCCTCGTCAGCGAGCCCTATCATCCGTGGTGGGGCAACTGGTGGCCCCAGGGTCACATGATCGGCTGGGAGCATACCTTCATCCACGAGCTCACCCACTTCCTGGACTGCATCGTCAACGACAAGGACGTGGCACCATATGGTGCGACCTTCGAGGACGGTTATCGGGCCGACTGTGTCGCCGCTGCGATCCTGGAATCTGCCGCGACCAAGCGCCAGGTCGACGTCACCTACTAACCTCCACACGTCCTCAGCGTCGAGCATCAACGCGCGTGGCTCCGGACTCGGAGCCACGCGCGCTGGTTTGCTGCCTGACTGACCAGGAACGTTAGATCAGGCCGACTCCGGCGCCTTCGTCCCTTGGGCTAGGCCCTCGCCTACCAGATAGTCGTAGCTCTTCTCCACCGCCAGCATCATATCCCCGGCGGTGCGGTCGAGTTCGACGATCAGCCACTCTGGGACCTCGCCAGCAGCCTGCAACAGTGCCGGAACGTCCATGACGCCTTCGCCCACCGCCGTCATAGGCTCCGCTTTGTTGGCGGGACCATCTTTGATGTGCAGAAGTGGCGCACGAGCTCCAAACTCGCGCAGCACGCCAGCGACATCCACACCTGCTGTCTGCACCCAATAAGTATCTACCTGAAAGAAGATATCGGGGTCCAGCTGCTCAAGCATCACCCGGTATGGATAGACCCCATCGACAGGCGTGTATTCCCACCAGTGATTATGGATGCCAAAGGTCAGCCCGTGGTCTCGAGCGACAGCGTTGGCTGCGTTAAACAGGTCACAGGTGCGCTCGATCTGCTCCAGACTGTTGAACGCATCTGGGCCCTGCCCAGAGACAAGACGAGTGCAACCGATCGTCGCCATGGACGCCAGCACCGCCTCCTGGCCGTCGCCGATCGGCATCGGCATGTGCGCGCTGGGCACTGCTAATCCCAAGGACTCAAAGAGCTTGCCAGCGGCCTCCGGCGTCGTGCCCGGAAAACCTGCGGGCTCAACCCCCACGTATCCCATTCTGGCAACCCGACGCACGGTGGACTCGAAGTCCTCCTCTGCGTACTCCCGAACCGAGTAAAGCTGTAACGCGATTGGTGGCTTCATTGTCCGTATCCTCGCTTAGGCTTCGTATGGCTCGACGGCCTCAAGTGGCTCCGGTCGTTGCCCAAAGGTCACCGTGGGCCCCCCTGCTGGGGCAGCCCAATGCACCGCGTTGATGATTACCTGCTGCACTTCAGGCTGGTAGAAAATCGGGTACGTCTCATGCCCCGGGCGGAAGTAGAAGACCTTCCCGGCACCACGATGGTAGCAGCAACCACTCCGGAATAGCTCACCACCCTCAAACCAGCTCACAAAGACCAGCGTGTCGGGCGCGGGAATGTCAAACCGCTCACCGTACATCTCGGTGTGAGGAATCTCAAAGTGCTCATCCAAGCCCTGAGTGATTGGATGACCCGGCTCAATCACGTAGATGCGCTCTTTTTCGCCAATTTCCCGCCACTTCAGATTGCAGGTCGAGCCCATCAACTTGGTGAAGATCTTCGAGAAGTGCCCAGAGTGCAGAACGATCAGGCCCATCCCCGCCAGCACGCGGGCACGAACCCGCTCGACGATCTCATCTTGGACATCATGGTGCGCCATGTGCCCCCACCAGATCAGGACATCGGTGTCTGCCAACACAGCGTCAGTCAGCCCGTGCTCTGGCTCGTCCAGGGTAGCGGTCCTGACCTCGAAGCTCTGATTACGGAGAAATCCGGCGATAGCCTCGTGGATGCCGTCAGGGTAGACCTCGGCGACCTTGTCGTGAACCTTTTCATGCCGATACTCATTCCATACGGTGACTCTAATCGAAGGCATATGCGTTAACTCCTTAAACTAAGTAGAGAGGTACCATCCAGCACACTATACCACACTTTCGACGGACCCTAAATGGGTCGATCTTCCAAATGCCGCAGCCCGAAAGTCAGGTGGCGTTTGTCAGCTTTCACGATACCGACGATGCGAGTATACTAGCTGATGATAGGATAATCGTGGCCTGCCCGCAACCAAGGGCTGGCAAGCCGCGCCCGAGAGACGTCCAGTGGAAATCTGGACGAGACACAAGGAGAAGACCATGACACAGGTTGAACACTCTGATCCGACCACCCTCGCGGCGCGCGCCAACGCACTATTGGCGCAGTTGACGCTGGAGGAGAAGGTCGCATTGATGTCCGGGTTGAACACCTGGCAGACCGTGCCCATCGAGAGGCTGGGCATCCCCTCCTTGACGATGACCGACGGCCCCCACGGAGTGCGCGCCAACCGGACCGGCCCCGAACGGATCAGCGGGCCAGCCACCTCCTTTCCCACCGGCGTCTCAATGGCGGCAAGCTGGAACCCTCAGCTCATCGAGCGCGCCGGTGTAGCTCTCGGTTGTGAAACGCGGGCTATGGGCTGTGACATCCTGCTCGGTCCCTGCGTCAACATCGTACGCACACCGCTGGCCGGGAGGAATTTCGAGGCCTACGCCGAGGACCCCTACCTTGCCGGTCGTATCGGTGTTGCCTGGGTCAAGGGACTACAGAGCCAGCGCGTGGGCGCTTCGCTCAAACACTATGCCTGCAACAACCAGGAACACGAGCGCTTTCGGGGTGACTCGATTGTCGATGAGCGTACCCTGCGCGAGACCTATCTAGCGCAGTTTGAGATGATCGTCAAGGAGACTCAGCCCTGGACGGTTATGTGCAGCTACAATCGCATCAACGGGGTCTATGCCAGCCAGCATAACACCCTGCAAAACAAGATCCTCCGCGAGGAATGGGGATTCCAGGGCGTCATAATCTCCGACTGGGGTGCCAACCACACCACCGTCGAATCCGTTGCCGGTGGCATGGATATCGAGATGCCGGGCCCGGCCAAATACTACGGCAGTCTGCTGGTGGAGGCAGTGCGCAACTGGCAGCTTGAGGAAGAGATCATCGATACGGCCGTACGCCGCATTCTCAGGATGGTGCTGCTCTCAGGAAAGATGGATGGCGAGGCGCCGCCGCGGGGTGCCGTCAACACTTCCGAGCATCAGGCGCTGGCACGCGAGTTGGCGGAAGACTCAATCACACTTCTGCGTAACGAACGGCAAATCCTCCCCCTGCGGGATGTGGCGTCCGTTGCTGTGATCGGGCCCAACGCCACCGAGGCTCGCATTGGTGGCGGGGGCAGCTCCTATCTCGAACCACCCTACCGCATCAGTCCCCTGGAAGGGCTTCGCGAAGCCCTCGGCGACGGGGTCACGCTTCACTACGCGCAGGGTTGCGACAACCAAACCGAGCCGTCGGCCCTGAAACCCAATCTGCCGGCCCCAGGCCAGGACCGATCAGGCTTCTGGGGCGCATTCTACAACAACTCGACGCTGGACGGCGAGCCCGCGGCCAAGCGCTTGGAGACCTATCTCGATGAATGGTATCTGATCCCCCCGGCAGGAATCAACCAGGATCAGTTCTCTGCCGTATGGACCGCTGCCTTTGAGGTTGAGGAGGAAGGGCGATATATCTTCGGCCTTCAGAACGCCGGAACGTGTCGACTGTACCTCGACGATCAGCTCCTGATAGAGACAGGCACAGAGGAGGCACCCAGCGAGCCTCCAGTGAGCAGTTGTTTCGCGCACGCCGAGCTTGAGGCCAATCGAGCCTACAGGATCCGCGTGGAATATGTCAGCCCTGAGCGGTCGCGCTCCCGGGAGTTGCGGGTGCTGGCTGGCTTTGATCCCCTACCGGAGGACGACGATCGCCTCGAACGCGCGGTGGCCTTGGCTAGAGAGACCGATGTGGCCATCGTTTTCGGCGGCATGCCTCAGGGGTTTGAGTCGGAGGGCCGGGATCGTCCTCATATGCGGCTCCCAGGCCGGCAGGATGAGCTGATCCGCGCCGTAGCAGCCGCCAACTCGAATACCGTGATTGTGCTCAACTGCGGTGCGCCGGTGGAGATGCCTTGGGCTAAGGAGGTCAGCGGTCTCCTGTTCGCCTACTACCCTGGACAGGAAGGCGGGCGCGCCGTCGCCAATATCCTCACGGGCAAGGTAAACCCTTCAGGTAGGCTACCGATCACCCTCCCCAAGACTTACACCGACAATCCCACGCTCCTCAACTATCCTGGCCATCGGGAGGTACGCTATGGTGAGGGGATCTTTGTAGGATACCGATACTACGAGAAGAAACGCATCGCGCCGCTCTACCCCTTCGGCTTCGGCCTGTCCTATACCACCTTCAAGTACAGTAACCTGACGCTACCCGGGGAGGTCGCCCTTGACGCGCCCATAGAGGTCAGCTTGACGGTCACCAACGCTGGCGACATCGAAGGCAAGGAGGTCGTCCAGCTCTACATTGCCGATGAGGCGAGCAGCCTGGTTCGTCCGGCCAAAGAACTCAAGGGATTTCTGAAGATTGAGCTGGCGGCTGGCGAGAGCACCCGGGTAACCTTCGAACTGGACGCTCGCGCGCTCTCATTCTACGATCCCCAAGAACGGCGCTGGATCGCGGAGCCGGGCACCTTTGAGGTGCTAATCGGCGGCTCGTCACAGGAGATTCAGTTAGTCGGTACTTTTACCCTGATATGAGATTGCGCGATCACGCCGTGGTGATACCCGCGATGGTGGCGTGATCGCTCTGCAGAGGAGATACTGTGTGATGAAATCCAAACGTTATACCGCCCGACAGGAGCGGCCTATCAACCGCGAGACCTTCATTAAGCCCTGGGCCGACGCCGGGCTGATGGCCGATGCAAGCCCCAATGACCCCGCACCCAGCCTCACGATCAAGGACGGCGTCGTAGTGGAGATGGATGGTGTAGCCCGAGAGGATTTCGACCTGCTCGATGCCTTTATCGCCCGCTACAGCCTCGATCTGAGCCAGGCAGAGGCGGCGATGGCAACGCCTTCGCAGGAGATCGCCCGCATGCTGGTTGATATCAACATCGCCCGACAGGAGGTGCTGGCGCTAACCAGGGGGTGTACGGCCGCCAAACTAGTCGACATCGTCCAGCACATGAACGTGCTGGAGATGATGATGGGCCTAACCAAGATGCGAGCGCGTCAGACACCGGCGAATCAAGCCCACGTCACCAACCGCAAGGAGCACCCCGCACTGCTGGCGGCGGATGCCGCTGAGGCTGCGCTGCGTGGCTTCCAAGAGGTGGAGACCACGGTCGGTGTCAGCCGCTATGCACCGCTCAATGCGCTGGCCATCCTGGTTGGCTCGCAGGTCGGCAAGGGCGGCGTTCTCACCCAGTGCTCCGTCGAGGAGGCCACCAACCTGCGCCTTGGCTTTAGGGGCCTCACCACCTACTCCGAGACCCTCTCCGTCTACGGGACGGAGCGAGCCTTTGTCGATGGCGATGATACTCCTTGGTCCAAGGCATTCCTGGCATCGGCCTATGCAAGTCGTGGCGTCAAGACACGCTTCACCTCCGGTACCGGCTCCGAGGCTCTGATGGGCCATGCCGAGGGCAAGTCGATGCTTTATCTGGAGGCCCGATGCTTGCTGGTCACGCGCGGCGCCGGCAGCCAGGGGACTCAAAACGGGTCCATCAGCTGCATCGCCCTCCCGGAATCGCTGCCCGGCGGCGTTCGAGCGGTGCTGGCCGAAAACCTCGTCGCGATGCTTTTAGGCCTGGAGGTTGCTGCCGGAAATGACGCCCTTGCTTCACACTCGGAGATGCGCAAGAGCGCCAAGCTTATGCTGCAGTTCATCCCAGGGACCGACTTCGTTACCTCAGGATACGGAAGCATCCCACGCTACGACAATATGTTTGGCGGCGGCAATTTCGACACCACCGAGCTGGACGACTGGTACGTCATCCAGCGTGATATGCGAATTGATGGAGGCATCCACCCGCGGCAGGAAGCGGAGGTGCTCGGCGTCCGCGAACGCGGTGCCCGCGCCATACAGGCCGTTTTTGATGCTTTCGACTTCGCCGAGATCAGCGACGCGGAGGTAGCGGCTGCGGTCCGCGCCTTTAGTAGTGAGGATATGCCCGACCGCGACCGCATCGCCGACATCAGAGCCGCCGAGATGCTGAAGGAGGGTCCCATCACGGTAGTTGAGGTGATTCGTACGCTGGCAGGCGCCGGCTACACCGATGTGGCTGCCAATCTGCTGGAGATGCAGCGGCAGCGCGTGATCGGTGACTACCTCCAGACCTCTGGCATCTTCGCCTCGAAGGGTAACCAGGACTACCAGGTGTTGAGCGCGCTGACTGACCCTAACGACTACCTGGGACCGGGTACGGGCTACAGTGTCGCCGGCCGCCGCTGGGCACAACTACAGGCCATTCCGCAGGCGTGGGATCCCCGCGAGTTTCTGGCGGACCTGGACCGCCAGACCGCTGTCCCGTGGCTCCGGGATGTCGGCCCGGCTGAGCCCGGTAGCGAGCTGGAGGTCGTCGTTGCCGTCGGGCCCGCTTTTGGCACCGCCATTCAGCGCACCCTCGGCGACCTCGAACTGCGTGAAGTGCTGACGGAGATCCTCCGCGGAATCGCTGACGAACAAGTGGGCGCGCGAGTGGTCCGCATCCACCATACATCAGACTGCGCCTTTATCGGCCATGCCGGAGCTAAGCTGAGCGGATCCGGCGTCGCCATCGGTATGCAGTCCAAGGGCACCACCGTGATCCATCAGCAGGACTTGGCGCCGCTGGAGAACCTGGAGCTCTTCTCGATGTCGCCCAACCTCGACCTAGAGACTTACCGGCAGATTGGGCGCAATGCTGCCCGCTATGCCCAGCGCAAACCCACAACGCCGGTGCCCGTGCGCATCGACAACACGGCGCGCCTCCGGCTCATCGTCCAGACGACGCTGCTCCATCGGCGCGAGACCGAGCTGGTCGAGGAAAAGGCACCAACCGAACTGCACATCCGTCCCGCGAGCTGAGCTGGCCCAGCCGCTCCGCTTAAGCAGCACTCACCAGCACTTAGCGAGGAGATACATATGCACTGGCGAAGCAAAGACATTCTCAAACGACCCGAGTGGTCGATGCACCGCTCCCTCTGGAAGTCGATGGGCTATACGGACTATGATCTAGACCGCCCGATGATCGGTATCGCGAATTCGTGGAACAGGGTTGTCCCCGGACACTATAACCTGAATCTCGTCTCTGACTACGTGAAGCAAGGCGTCTCCCAGGGCGGCGGTACGCCTGTCGAGTTCGGGATCTTCGCACCCTGTGACGGCATCGCGCAGGGCCACGACGGTATGCACTATATACTACCCAGCCGGGACCTGATCGCCAATGACATCGAGATGATGATTCAGGCGCATCGCCTGGACGCTGTGGTGCTCCTGGGTTCCTGTGACAAGATCGTGCCCGGGATGCTGATGGCCGCGGCGCGGCTGGATGTCCCCGCCATTGTCGTGGTCGGCGGGCCGATGGAGGGTGGCTGCACTTTTGACGAGAGGGCTGCCGACACCACCTCGTTGACAGAAGGCCTGGGAATGCTCAAAGCCGGAACGATCGATGAAGAGACCTACCGCGAGCTGGAGGACTGCGCTACTCCCACCTGTGGTTCCTGTGCCTTCCTGGGCACCGCCAACACGATGTGCAGTGTCGCAGAGGCGCTGGGTATGAGCCTGCCTGGCAGCGCCGCCATTCCCGCTACCTACGCCGCCCGCCTCAGATCGGCCCAGGCCGCCGGGCGCCGCATCGTTGAAATGGTCGGCGAAGGGCTCACAGCGCGGGCGATTATCAACGACGCCAGCCTGGAGAACGCCATCCGCCTCAGCACAGCCATCGGCGGTTCCACCAACGTCGCGCTCCATCTACCGGCAATCGCCTACGAGGCTGGTTGTGAGATCTCGATGGATCGCTTTGAGGAACTATGTCGCAGCACGCCTCACATCGCGCGCATCTTCCCGGCGGCCGCCCCGAACGTGCCTGACTACTACGCAGCCGGTGGCGTTCCGGCAGTGATGAAGCAGCTGCTGCCCCTACTACACCACGAGGCGCTTACCGTCACTGGACGCACGCTTGAAGCCGAGCTTACCGAGGCACCAGATCCCGATGGCGACATCATCCGCCCTTACGACCAGCCCTGGAGCACGGGCGGTGGCATCGCCGTTCTGAAGGGCAATCTGGCCCCCGACACTGGGATCACCAAGCCAGCAGCGATTGCACCGGAGATGCAGACATTCACCGGCAGGGCCCGCTGTTTCGACTCCGAGGAGGCAGCTAACACCGCGATTCTTGACGGTCAGGTTCAGGCTGGCGAGGTCGTCGTGATCCGTTATGAGGGCCCAAAGGGCGGCCCGGGTATGCGAGAGATGTACACGGCGATGAAGCTGCTCTACGGTCGAGGTCTAGGGCTGACAACGGCGGTCGTCACCGACGGTCGTTTTTCTGGCACCAACAACGGCTGTTTCGTCGGTCACGTCTCCCCAGAGGCTGCTGAGGGCGGACCTATCGCCATAGTGGAAGACGGCGACACGATCAGCATTGACATCCCGGCTCGGCGGCTTCAACTTCACATTACCGACGACGAGATCGCCGCGCGACGCGCGCGCTTGTGTTCCGGCGAGACCGACTCCGGACACAGCACGAGCTCCGGCAGCCCAAACGCGGCCGCGGTTCGCGCGATCGCCCCGAGATTGAACGGCGAGCGAATGCGATCGAGAAACAGGCGCGCACCGTTGAGGGCGGGCGCGTGCGCGGGCGAAAAACCGCCGGACGACAGCTCGCTCAGCGGCACGCCTGCGGGCACTTCGAGATCCCAATCGGCGGCTTCATGACCGACCGCCTTGCCGAGCGCGTGGCGCAGGTCGTTCACGGCGCGGAGCACCAGGTCTTCCGA
>PWVB01000072.1 GCA_003562365.1 Anaerolineae bacterium | reverse complement strand
CTTGTCAGGCTCCGCCTCAAATGACGCATCGAAATAGATTTTCTCGCCGTCTACGCTTGCATTGTCTTTGGTCACTTCCAAAACCTCGATTTTTCACCTCCAAGGATAACACAGAATTAGAGTTTTGTAAAATGCTTTGACACGGTCTGCAAAGATTTGGCATGGTTTTCGTTAGCAGTTGTCACCTCCTTGCGAGCAGATCCATGGCTGCGTTGACAATTCCCTTCGGCGTAAGGCCAAAGTAGTCCATTAGGAACTCTGCCGATCCAGTGGGTGCGAAGACTCCCGGGATGCCGAGAGTGCCCACCGGACAGAACCGGGTCCCGGCGGTAGCGACTACCTCGGCCACGGCGCTTCCCAGACCGCCATAGATCGTGTGCTCTTCCGCCGTCACGATAGCGTCGGTCTCAGCAACGGCTTTGACGATGGCGTCCCGATCAATCGGCCGGATCGTGGCCATGTTGAGCACCCGGGCAGTGATACCCTGGCGTGCCAGCCTCTCAGCGGCCTCTAAGATCCGAGGAACCAACGTGCCGCAGGCGATCAGCGTTACGTCGCTCCCGTCCCTAAGCCGCGCGGCCCTGCCGATGCGAAACTGGTAGTCGGGGCTGTGGACGATAGGCACGCCCATACGGCTGAAGCGAAGATAGATCGGCCCCTCTGTCTCGGCGGCAGCCTCGACCGCCTGGGCCGATTCCACAGGATCGGCAGGTACAATGATGGTCATCCCAGCGATCGCGCGCAGCCAAGCAATATCCTCGATGGCATGGTGCGTGGCACCCAGCGGTCCGTAGGCCAGCCCAGTGCTAACACCGCAGATCTTCACGTTGGTATGCGTATACGCCAGGTCGTTCTTGATCTGCTCCAGTGCCCGTGCGGTCAGGAAGCAGGCTGCTCCGGCAATGAAAGGAAGTTTACCACCGATGGCCAACCCGGCGCCCATGCCGAGCATCGCCTGTTCCGCGATGCCGATGTTGAGGAGACGATCCGGATAGCGCTCAGCAAAGTGAGTCAGCTTTGTGGAACTCACCGAGTCATTGCAAAGCACCATGACGCGCGGGTCCCGCTCGGCAAGTGCCTCCAAAGCGCTGGCGAAGGCATTGCGGCAGTCGTGAAGTTCAATGGTTTCATCTTGGCTCATAGATTCACCTGTATGCGTCACCCTGCCAGGACTGTCGGATTTGCCGCGCGGCAGTTGTGAACACCGATGGCCTCATCAAGGTTCGTTGGCTCACGTGTATTTTGGTGATCATCGGATAGTACAAGCTGCGTCCAGTTCCTCCAGCGCGGCGTTCAGCTCGGCCTCGGTTGGGACCCGATGGTGACAGGCGGCACGGTCCTCAATGAAAGAGACGCCGCGCCCTTTGCAGGTGTTTGCGATGATGCAGGTCGGTTTCCCCTTTGCCACCGGAAGATGCGTGAGGTGTTCTAGAAGCTCGACGTGATCGTGACCGTCCACCTCGCACACCGCCCAACCGAAGGCCCGCCATTTTTCAGCCAAAGGCTCCAGTGCCGAGATTCGCTCGGTGCGGCCCATCATCTGCAACCGATTGCGATCGACGATGCAGATGAGATTCTCAAGCTCCTGCTGGGCCGCGATCATGGCTGCCTCCCAGTTGCTGCCCTCCTGCAGCTCTCCGTCGCCGGTCAAGACGAAGGCACGCCAGGGGGTGCCATCAAGTTTCGCCGCCAGGGCAGCGCCGGTGGCAATCGGTAACCCGTGGCCTAGGGCCCCGGTGTTGGCTTCGACACACGGCACGTGGGTGCTGGGATGCCCGCTCAGCCGTGAGAGGGGCTGCATATAGGTGCTGAGCTCCGCCTCGGGGAAGAAACCGGCCAGTGCCAGGGTGGTGTAGAGCAGGCCCGAACAATGTCCCTTGCTCATAAAAAAGCGATCCCGGTCCGGTGCTTTCGGGTGATCGGGATCCACCTGGAGCACCCCGCCGAAGTAGAGCACGGTGAGAATGTCGGCCGCGGATAGGTCGCCGCCGGTATGCCCGTGGTGCGCCTCAAAGATCAGACGAAGGTTGCGCTTCCGGATATCCGTCGCCTGACGCTTGAGTTTCAGCAGATCCTGCGCCATCGCCTATGCCTCGGCTTGGACAACCACTGCCCAGTAACCTGCCTCCAGCGGCGTGATCAGGCGCAGGATGGCGGTCCCGTCGGACACCGCTTCCAAGGTCACCGGGGGTGCTATCCAGCGGCTCTCGCCAATGGCCATCCAGTGGGCGCTGAAGGTACGTCCGGATGCAGCCGAGACGTCGAGGTTGACATCACCGCCATCAGGGAAAAAGACGGCATAGGTGGTGCCGGGAAGGGCGGTACAGTATGCTTCATTTCTACTGCGGTTCGCTAACAGCTCCGTGTGGGGCGCGCTGGCGAAGAGATCGATCTCGGCGGCAAGCATGCGCATTGAGCGGATATGAGCGCGCGCGATCTCGTTCAGCCCCAGACCGGATTCTGGGCGGTGGAAACGGGAGGAGGCGAGTCCGCCGAAGACGTTGCGCCAGAAGCGCTCTTGGGCATCGCGGGTTGTGCCGTAGGCGCCGGTGTTGGCCCCGTAGATCTTCACGCTGTTCATTGGCCGTATCTGCCCGGAGTCCCTGATGCGCTCCCGGATTTCCTGAGGGTTGCGCCAGTGCGTATAGCCAACCTGATGGTTGTTCTGCGAGATGTCGACGAAACTGTAGGTTTCGGGATGGTCCAAAGTGTGGCCATGCTGAGGGCCTAGGAGATCGTGATCGTCCCACATCTCGGTGGTCTGCACGACCACGTCGGCCTCGGCGGCCCGCTCCTGGATGAGCTGTGACCAGTAGCGTCCCCACTCAGGTGACTCATTGGTCTCGTTGTCCATACAGTAGAGCACGTGACCATAGGGTACAGAAAGCTCGAGCATTTTATCCACGTGGCGATGTTGGTATGGGAGCACGGTCCGGTTGTTCTCCAGAGCAGGAACGCTGCGGAAGAAGGCGTTCTCCTTCCTCCCGGGATGGGTGTCGATCTCCGTCATCAGCCCCGACGTCTCCGGTGTGTAGTTAATGTTATTCTTCGGGTTGTAAGGGTTATCCTGCCAGGGGCGTCGGGCGAAATCGAAGCGGTCCCAGACCTCGATCTGCAGGATGATGTCACGCTCGGCGGTGAGATCCAGGAACCGCTGAAAGCGCTGCCAGTAAGCCTTGCCTGGCTGTTCTAGGTCGTACAAGCCGGTCTGTGGATCGCGCTCGAAGGGCCAGACATCGTCTTCGTCGCGACTAGACATAGTGCAGCGGACGTAGTTGCCGCCGACGCCGGCGAGAAGGTCCAGATGTGCTACCATGTCAGGAATCTGGAAGAGGTTGTCCTCCCGGCTGCCACCCAATAGCAGCACCGGTTTGCACCGATACTGCCAGTAAAAGGGGTTCTTTGCATAGGGTTGGATGCGATCGGCATTCGACATCATTGCGAGTTCTCCTTACAGGCTGACTAGATGATCTCTGATCCTACTGCTGTGAGGGTACTGTCGGCGTGGATTCTGTCAAGCCGCAGGGAGCACGCGGTGATCAAATCCACGTTTGGTGTCGGAGAAATTCCCACCAGACGAGGACCACCAGCCCGATGCCCGCGTAGAAGACGATGTCGTGGGCCAGGAGCACCGAGGTAGGCGTAGCTTCGTGCGGATGCTGTCCAATCGCTACCTGGTTGAGGTCGACGGCGTTGAGAATAGCGGCTACCTCAGCTTGATCATACTCGGGCCCTTTCCGGAAGATCAAGCAGTCCGGGTGATCGTAGACGCTGAAGGACTCCTCGGCAGGTGGCATCGGGATGTGGATTAGATCGCCCTGGGTTGAGACTCCCGCTGGCATTAGCGGGAATGGATTCTCCTGGTCGGGGAAAGCCAAGGGCCCCAGCTGAGGATAAGATGTGAACTCAGCAGCCAGTTCAAAGCCCAGTCGGCCGGCGAAGAGGGCGCGATAGTAGGCGATGGTGAGGGGGTAGCGGTCGGGCAGGCGCGGGATCGAGCCGTAAAGCCGGTTGCTGGCAAGGAAGATGTAGTTGGCCTGCGCCAACCATTCCAGCAACTGCTCGCGTTTCTCGGGCGTGTCCTCGTGGTAGAGTTGTAGTTCCAGACCGGTGAAGCCCATATCTCCGCCAAAACCGTCCCGCCCGTCGATACGCAACGGGAGTCCCCAATCCCAATGCTCGTTGGCTACGGTGCTCCCCGGTGGCACGTTCGCATAGACCCAACGCGATGCCGCAATGCGGGTGTGTGGGCGGAGATAGATCCCGAAGGTGGCAGCGCCCCATAGGGCGCTGCCACCTATAATGATCGCGACCAGAACCAGGTTCGCGGGATGGGGTTGTTTGCGCCCTTTTTGTTCCGAGAGGCTTTCCCGTCGGCGAGCTAACAAGCGCACCAGCGTATGGGCGGCGAAAAGGATCATGAACGGGTAGAGCGGCAAGAAATAGCGCATCGCTTTGACCCACCGGGTCGACTGGAAGGCAAAGACCAGCGTCGTCCAAGTCCAGGGAACCAGATGTCGGTCCTCGCCTTTCAGCAACTGTAGCCCAATCATACCCCAACCGGCCCACGCTGCGAGCCCGAGTGGCAGTCCCATGCCCCAGACGACGAGGTTGGTCCAGGGGAAGACCAAGGGCCAACGGTTCGTCCACTGCCGGCCTGAGGGGTAGTCGAGGACGCCGCTTTGCTCTTCGCTGATCTGGCTCAGACGGGCGAACCACTCTCGGCTAGGCCTGATTCCTAGGAAGCCCGGTCCCTCGAAGGCATAGGGCTGTCCGATGCGAAAGGCGATCAATGCTAGCAGGGCGGCCAACATAAGCGCGGGGAGGATCCGGGTCAGCGCCTGCAGGCCGCCGCGAGGTGTAGCGGTGTGCTGGAGACTCCGCGTGAGGGTTACCTCGCCCGCTGAGGGGGGTGGGCCAGCGGCCCATCGTAACCGGCGGAGCACCCATGCGACGCCGCCGAGGGCCACCAGTCCTGCCACCAGCGCCGAGCTGACCTTACACGCTGTTGCCAGGCCCGTCGCTAGACCAGCAAGGGCGAGATCGAGCCATGGGGCATGGGCATCAATAGCAGCCTGTCCCGCGCGAACGCTGAAGTACCCCGTGAGGATCGTGAAGAAAGTGGCGGCGCTGTCGACAGTGTAGAAATGCGCCTGCTGGATCATCAACGCTGTGACGGCGCCCAAAGCCATTGCCAACAGGCCTGTGATCTCGGCGTTACGCGATCGATCATCGTTACGCCGGTCTGCTGGACCGCGACCGAGGCGCCGTCCCAGCAGATAGAGCAAGAGGACTGTGCCCAGATCGGCGAGTGCCGACAGGTGGCGGCCCACAAAAGCGCTGTAGGTGCCAGTGAAGGTGCCGGCAACACATTGGGTGCCTGCGCCTCCCTGCGTCGGGGGAAGGAGCTGGCCAGCGACCCATGCATTGATCGCTGGTGGTGGCTGTCCGTCCAACGACGTGCAACCGCGATCCAGCCACTCCGCT
>PWVB01000468.1 GCA_003562365.1 Anaerolineae bacterium | reverse complement strand
CCTCTCCTCGCAGATCGTGGTGCGCGCCATCGCTGCGGTGGCCGATGCCTATAAGCTGGACGAGGGCACGCAGCGCACCTTCAGACGCGCGGGTGCGATTGCCTACGATGCCCGGATTCTCCGCTGGTATACTGACCGCCAGGAAGTCTCCATCTGGACCTTCGCGGGACGTCTGCACCTGCCCTACCAGTGCGGAGAAGACCAACGCCGCTTGCTCCAATCCCGGCAGGGCCAAGCCGATCTGGTCTACCGAGACGGTGCGTTCTACCTGCACCAGACTTGCGAGATCGATCCCCTTGAGCCCCGTGATCCTGACGGTTGGTTGGGCGTCGATCTGGGCATCGTCAACCTCGCGGTTGACTGGGAGGGTGAGACCTTCTCCGGTGCGCAGATTGAAGCCCGCCGGCGTTGGTATCTTGAGCGGCGCAAGACCCTCCAAGCTGTCGGGACCAAGAGTGCCAAGCGCCGACTCCAACCGTTGTCGGGACGCCAAGCCCGCTTCCAGCGGGAGACAAATCACTGCATCAGTAAAGCCCTGGTCGCGAAAGCCCCAAGAGACAACCTTGGCATAGCCCTTGAAGACCTCAGCGGCGTTACCAAGCGGACTACGGTTTCCCGGGCTCAGAGAGGGCGACATAGCAACTGGGGCTTCTACCAACTGCGCGCATTCGTGTCCCACAAAGCAGCGTTGCTTGGCACGCCCCTCCAATTCGTTGACGTGCGCTATACATCCCAGACTTGCTCGGCTTGCAGCTATGTGTCAAAGTCCAATCGTCCCACGCGGGACACTTTCTGCTGTGAACAGTGTGGCTTCTCTGACCGTGCTGATCACAGCGCTGCGCTGAACATCGCAGCTCGGGCGGCTGTCAACCCGCCTAAGGGCTACGCGCCAACTGCAGCATCGTCTGAGGTCAGGGACAAGCTCCCCGCTGAAGCGGGGAGTAGTTGACATGAAGGCTGGATCAGGGACGCGACGGATTCTGATCCTGACAGCAGATGTGGGACTCGGTCATCGCAGCGCAGCCGAAGCTATTGAGGCTGCGCTGCGGACATCAGCACCGTCGGACTGGTCGGTGACGGTCGTGAATCCCCTGGACGACGATAGGGTGCCTGCGATTCTGCGTGAACGGCAGGAGGCTTATGATCGTTTGGTGCAGTCCGATCCAGACCTCTATAAATTAGGATATCGCGTCGCCGACACTGAGGCCGTTGGAGCGTTGGTCAACGGTGCCACGACAGTGGTCCTCTATAAGGTGCTCCGCGACATCGTTCGGCAGTCAAAGCCCGATGTCATCGTCTCCACCTTTGCGATCTATCAAGCGGGATTGGGGGCGGTGATGCAGGTAACCGGTGTGCCGATCCCCATCCTGACGGTCGTTACCGATTTGGCAACCGTGAGCCAGGTATGGTTCAATTCCGCCAGCGATCTGACGCTCGTGCCCACCGAAATTGTCCGCGATTTAGCGGTGGAGCACGGGATCCCGACATCTCGCGTACGCGTGACAGGGTTGCCAGTGGACCCGCGACTCGCCGAGGACCCCGGTGACCGCGGAACTCTGCGCGTGTCATTGGGATGGGAACGCGACTTGACAACGCTCCTGGTTGTTGGTTCCAAGCGAGTCCGACGACTGCCCGAGATGCTGCACGGGATTAACCATGCTGGACATCCGCTGCAGCTGATTCTGGTCGCCGGAGATGACGAGATGCTACATCAGAAACTCCAAGAGACGACTTGGCATCTTCCAGCGCGGATCTACGGGTTTGTGGAGCAGCTTCCAACCTTTATGCACGCTGCTGACGCTGTGATGAGCAAAGCCGGTGGACTCATTGTGACTGAGTCCTTGGCAGCCGGGCTTCCGCTGCTGCTGGTTGACGTGCTCCCTGGGCAGGAAGTGGGCAACGCTGATTTGGTTGTCGAGACGGGGGCAGGGGAGCTTGTATCGGACCCGCTGAGTGCTCTAGAGACAGTAGCCCACTGGCTGGAAGCGGATGGGACGCTGCTGGCTGAAAGATCCGCCAATGCCCGTGATCTAGGACGCCCTCGTGCTGCTCATGCGGTCGCTGAGCTCGCGGTGCAGGCTGCCCAAGGCGAGCTGGAGCTGGACCTTCCAGAACGCGGTGAGTCGGAGAGTGATCTACTGCGCTTCCTGCAGAAACAGGGGGTCTTGTAGACTGACACGTCGGAAGGTGCCTCAGAAGACGACCTTGATAACTAATCCCCCTGAGCGGTCTCACCGCCAGATTCATCCGGCAATAGGCAAGTGTACCTTGAAGGTGCTGCCACTCACCTCCCCCTGGCTGCTCTCTACCGTGATGTTGCCTCCCATACATGACACTAGCGCTTTGGCGATGAATAATCCCAGCCCTGCACCTTGCTGCTCCTGTTTGCCGCGGTCGATCTGTCGGAAGCGCTCGAACAGGTGGTCGAGGTGCTCTGGTGCAATGCCAACGCCCCATTCGCGCACCGCAATCTCTACCTGTTTGTCCATAGCTCTTGCGCTGACCAGAACCCTACGATCTTCATGTCCTGAGAACTTGATGGCGTTAACGATCAATCGTTCGAGTGCGTCGCTGAGGAAATATTCGTGGACAACGACCGCGGGGAGTTGATCAGGGATTTCCATCTCCAGCGTTACCTGTCGTTCCGACGCACTGGTCTGGTTAGTCTTGACAGCACGGCGGAGTTGCTCGGCTAGGTCATCTTGCTTGGCGCCGAGGATCTCAAACTCCCGTTGTAGCTCTCCGGTGTCCACGCGAACTATCATCAAAAGATCTTCGACCAGCTGCGTGAGACGGTCAGCTCCCTTTTTGATACCCGTGAGAAATTGCTGGAAGTCATTCGGTGGGAGGTCGGCAGCCTCCTCCAGGGCCAACTCAGTGTAGCCATAGACACTGGTCAGTGGGGTCCGTAGTTCGTGGCTGAGCATAGTGATAATCTGACCCTTCAGTGCCTCGAACTCACTCTCCGTAGCCTCACGAATCGCCTTCGCGCGACCGATCCTAGAATTTACAACCACGATCAGCTCCTGGGGATCGAAGGGCTTGATAATATAATCCTCAGCGCCCATTGCCTTGCCCTTGAGTCGATCTTCTCGCTCCGCGCGCGCTGTAAGGAAGACGAAGGGGATTGGAACCCATTCAGGGTTAGCGTGCACTTCTTCGAAAAAGCGGTAGCCATCCATTCTTGGCATCGAGATATCGGCGATGATGAGATCGGGTGAGAACGATGTTAGCTTCTCCAGGGCATCGACACCGTCGGTGGCCGTTACGACCGTATAACCCTCAGTCTCCAGGATGTCCTGAATGGCGCGCAGCAGCAGATCGTGGTCCTCAACGACGAGTATCTGTTTGCTCATAGTCTGTTCTCCTGAGAATGTCAACTCGATTTCGAGATCATCGTGGGTCGGTGTCTAGTGGCACGCTCAGCGTAAAGCGTGCGCCGCCAGCCGGATGGTCTTCATATACAATCTGACCGCCGTGAAGCTCGAGGATGCCCTTGGTGATGGCTAGGCCCAGCCCGCTTCCCGGGAGTTGCATCGTTCGCGGTTCTTCGCCGCGGAAGAAGCGTTCGAAGAGGTGGATCTGTTCTTCCTGCCGGATTCCGATGCCGCTATCCTCCACGCGCAACCAGGCCCAGGATCGATTCTCATTCTGAAGGGTGCCGGTTGCCAGCTGTATCTCGCCGTCCGGCGTGTAGTTGAGGGCGTTCTCGACGAGGTTGTTGATAGCCAAGATGAGCCAGTGGGGATCGACGAAGACAGGAATCGGCTGCGGATCGATGTCAGCGCCAAAGGCTAACCCTTTGGCGTTTGCAGTGGCCGTGTAGCTGGAGACCGCCGAGGAGGCCAACAGGTTGAGATCGATATGCTGGCGCTGCAGCTCCGTGCGACCCGCCTCAATACGTGCGATCTGCAGCATTGCCTCCACCAATCGGGAGACGCGCTCGATCTCTATGTCTAACGAATGAAAATATTCTCCGCGCTTGTCCGGTGTACTGTTCTCAATGAGCGAGGCGTAGAGTTTGATGGCAGTGATGGGTGTTCTGAGCTCGTGGGAAGCATCGGAGATGAACTGCGATTTCATGCGATCGAGTGCCCGAAGATGGCTAACATCGTGAACTGCGACGACGAAGGCGCTGATCTGGGCGTCGGACGTCACGACCGGCGCAGCGCTTAGCTGCAGGTCGATGCCGGTAAGGGCCAGCAGGCGTTCGGGATCGCTCTCCGGGGATCCGACGATAGAGTTCACAGCATCACGCAGCGCTGCGGCGTCGTGCGGTGATAAGTCGTAACGCAGCCAGCGCTTGGCAACTGGATTGATCTGGATGATCGTTCCTTGTGGATCTGTGACCAGGATCCCGTCTGAGGTGCTGCGGAGGATTGCCTCGGCCCACGCTGTTCGCCTCTGGAGCTCGTGGGTGCGCTGCCTGACACGCACCTCAAGCTCGTGAGCGTGGCGGCTGACTTTCGCATAGAGCCGTGCGTTTTGAAGGGCTACGGCAGCGTGGTTGGCGAAGGCCTGTAACCGTCGAGCGTCGGAAGCGTGGAACTGATTGGGACGGGAGCTGTTGACATTGATAAAGCCCTCAACTTGCCCATGGATGCAGATCGGTGCGCCCACGTAAGCGCGATGCTCGACGCGATCCGATCGGCTTACCCAGTCTGTGCACGTCATGGTGTCAGCGATCACAATAGGCTCGCGGGTCTGGCGCATCTTCTGGAAAGAGGTGTAATCGGGCAAGCGGGTCAGGGTGTCCCGAATGTCCGACTCTGGAACTCCCAGAGTTCGGTACCCTCGCCAGCGAACGACGCGGCCCAGATCATCCTCCACCAACATGATATTGCAGGTGTCACCGGGAACGACCCGTGTGACCTGCTCTAAGATGCGGTCCAGGACTGTCTCGACGTCAAGAGAACTGTTTACTAGTGCTGCTGCCTCGGCCACAGCCTCGGCGAATGTCAACTCAGTCTTTTCCTCGCGCACCGTATTCACGAGCCCCTGCCTTCTAGGCGATGCGCCTTTGCGCTGCTTCCGGCGTCATCTTCTCACGGGTGGCGATCTGGCCTTCGAGTGCCTTAGCAAGGCGCCTATCGTTGATTACGATCGCACCAACGATGGTGTTGTCGCGCAGCACGATCTTCCTATACGTGCCGGCCTCCTGGTCGAGCTTGCGGATTTCATCCGCTGTGCCGTTATCGGGGTTGACAACTCCGACGGAGCTGACATCGATGCCCACGACCTTAAGGGTGGTGGAGGGGATGACCACGTCATAGTGTGTTTCCTCACCTGCCATATTGGCGGCGGCCACCCTCGCCTGAGCCTGTGCGATAGGCGCAATGGCCCAGGAATAGCCTTTGTAGACGGCGACATCTCCGGCAGCGTAAACGTCTGGGGCACTGGTAGCCATTTGATCGTTCACGAGCACCCCGCGGTCGACGGCAATCCCAGCAGCATCGGCCAGCGTCGCGTTGCAGCGAACCCCAGCGGCGACGATCACCGTCTGTGCTGGATGTAGTT
>PWVB01000172.1 GCA_003562365.1 Anaerolineae bacterium | reverse complement strand
GCATAGGACGTGGCGGCCGGCCTGCAGGGCCGCGATGGTGTAGGCGGCGTGCAGGTAGGTGGGGAGGCAGATGTCGATGATGTCCACCTCGGCTTGCTCGATGAGGTCGCGGCCTTCCGAATAGCGGGCGACCTCCGAGAAGTCAAACGCTTGCTCCCCCTCTGAAATGTTGATCTGGACGGCCTCGCTGGCCTCCAGGCGTTCCGGTACGAGGTCGGCGATGGCCGCGATCCGCGCGTTGGGGAGCTCTAGATAACGCCGCGCATGGAACCAGCCCATCCCGCCCATTCCGACGATGCCGATCTTGAGCATATGATTCTCCAGTCTTTCCTATGCTTTGAGCTTGAGTGCTCGGTTGGTTAGCGCTCCGTGCAATCCCCGTCTTCCTGCCCGACGTCGATCACGGCCCGCAGCACGCCGTCGCGGTGGCCGTCTACCAGAGCAAAGGCTCTGTCTGCGGACGTCAGCGGGAAGACGTGGGTGGCCAAAGCGGCCACATCCACGGCCCCTGAGTCGACCAGCTGAATGGCCCGCGGATAGGTATGCTTCATGCGCCGCACCAGCTTGACGGTGAGGCCTTTGCGCCGCACGACCGAGGCCGTCAGCGTCATAGTGTCGTCGTACGGAATCCCTATGACGATCACCTTGCCGCCCGGGCGGGTCACCTGTGCTGCCTGATCGGGCGTTTCGGCGGCGCCGGCCGCCTCAAAGGCCACGTCCACGCCGCGTCCGCCCGTTGCCGCCAGGATTGCGTCGACGACGTCCTCCGTCTCGGGGTCAAAGGCGGCGTCAGCCCCGTACTTTCGGGCAAAGGCCCGCCGGTAATCGAGAGGCTCGGTGACATAGACGGTCGCGGCCCCGGCAGCCCGGGCCACCGCTGCCGTGAGAAGCCCGATCGGCCCCGCGCCGAGCACGGCGATGGTCTGGCCGACCCGGAGGTGGGCCAAATCCACGGCGTGAATGGCGACACCCAGGGGCTCCAGCATTGCACCTTCCACCGGGGTCATTGTCTCGGGGAGGGGAAAGCAATTCTCCGCGGGCATGCGGATATAGTCCGCCATCGCCCCCACGTGGTTGGGCGACCCGCAGAAGCGCACGTCCGGACAGATGTTGGGGTGGCCGGCCTGGCAGAATTCGCAGCGGCCGCAGGGAATGGCGGGCTCCACCGCCACCAGCTGCCCCGGACTCAGATGGGTCACCCCCTCGCCGACTGATGCAACCCAGGCGGAGAACTCGTGGCCGCCGATCATGCCTGCTTCCACGACATCGCTGCCGATGGCGCCCTCCTGATAGTAATGATGGTCAGAGCCGCAGAGCCCAACGGCAGCGACTCGCAGTACCACTTCGCCCGGTCCCGGGCTGGCCGGGGGCTCAACCTCGATCACTCGCACGTCGTGTAGGCCGAAAAGCGCAGCGGCGCGCATAGGTCTATCCTTTCCCACGCCGGCTAGTGAATGCGGGTGTTTTCGTCATCTTCCCACATATCGGCGTTAGGCCCCAATGCCTCCTTCAGGGGCCGGGTCGCCTCGTCCAGGGCCTGCAGCAGATCCTTGGAGAGGGTCAGTTCGGCAGCCGCGGCATTGGCCCTGATCTGTTCCGGATTGCGCGCGCCGGCGATGACCGTCGCGATGCCCGGCTGTGCCAGCACCCACGCCAGGGCGATCCGGGCCATCGGCAGGCCGGCTTGATCGCAGATCTCGCGGATGCGCGACATCGCCGCTGCCGTCTCTGCCTCGGCACCGGGTCCGCCGTGGCGGACCAGCGAATGCTTCTCCGCTGAGAAGTGGCGCGTGCGGGCGCGGCCGTCAGGGATGTCCGCCAGTGTCTCGAATTTGCCCGTCAGGATTCCGTGCAGCAGGGGGCTGTAGGGCGCCACGCTCACGTCATGCTTGCGGCACAGCGGCAGGATCTCGTACTCGATGGCGCGGAAGAGCAGGCTGTAGGCTAGCTGGTTGACCTCCACGTGGGTGATGTCCAGCAGATCCTGCAGGTCCTGCGTGCCGAAGTTCGAGCACCCCACATAGCGGATCTTGCCTTCTTCTTTCAGGCGCAGCATCTCCGCCATGGTCTCCTCGAAGGGCACCTCCCGGCTGGGCCAATGGAGGTAGTAGACGTCAATGTAGTCGGTCTGCAGGCGCGCCAGGCTGCCCTCGCAGGCCACGCGCAGGTCGGTCGGGTGCATGTTATTCTGCGAGACCTTGGTGGCGATGATGACCTTATCCCGCATGGTCTTGAAGGCCTTGCCCAGCAGCGCTTCGGAGTCACCGCTTCCATAGGCCTCGGCGGTGTCAAAGAAGTTCACGCCTGCCTCGACGGCGGTATGCAGCGCTGCGATGGCTTCCTGCTCGTCCTGCTCCCCCCAAAGGCGCCCGCCGGCGATCGCCCAGCAGCCCATGCAGATGGTGCTCACCTTGAGGTCGCTTCGTCCAAGTTTGCGATACTCCATCGGTCCTGCCTCCTTGATAGGTTCCAAGGCCGCCTGTCATCTCCTTCTGCGTCGATGCGGCGGCGCTCCTCGCGTATTCGTCTGTTGTGAATCTGCCTCTGTCAGGGCCCCTTTGGGCCAAGACGATTATAGGTCACCCCGGCGATTTTCCCAAACCTCCTAGGAGAGGAACTTCGCCTCGATCTCCGCCAATGCTTCATCGCCGATGGGCACCATCTGACCGATGTGCGCTGTGTCGATCAGGGCTCTGGCGCTGAACTCTGCGACCTCCAGCCGGTCAAAGGCCTGGGGTAGATCCCGACCGGTGGTCAGAATGGCGTCGTTCTGCAGCAGCACAACCGGGACCTTCTCGGACAGGCGCGCGGAGAGCGCCTCTCCCTGTCCGAACTGCTCGCCGTAGGGGATAAGCGGGATGTCGCGCAGGACGATGTAACTCTCGGGGATGGTGCGCGTGTCCAGCCTGCACCCGGTGATGCTGTAGGCGGTGGCGCTTGGGCATTGCGCCGTGATCACGGCCCCAATCTCAGGATGGGCCCGGTAGAGCGTCATATGCAGCCGCACTGCACGGCTGGGTCGCTTGCGGCGTTCGCGCCGCCCCTCTCGAATCAGGACGATGTCGTCGATGTTCAGATATTTGCGATCAACGTCAAAGGGCGTGATGAGAAAGCTGGCTTCATCTACCCGCGCAGAGACGGTGCCCTCAGTGCTGGTCATCAGACGCTGGTCATAGGCTCGGTGGACGACATCACAAATCTTCCCGCGCAGGGTGAGCTCAGGGGTCGAGTGAGATGTTGGTCTGAACTTAGGGAGCTTCTTGCCCCGCTCTTGGGAGCGGGCGATCTCCTCCTCGGTCAGCGACCGAATCTCCCCGAGCGTACGGGCCTGAATCAGGGTTCGGGCACAGAAGTCCAGCGTCTCGAAGCGCTGGAAGGCCTTCAGTAGATCGGCGCCACCGGTGACGACGCCGTGGTTCTCCAGCAGCACCACATCTACCCCCTCTTCGAAGGTCGCGGCGATCATCCTGCCCAGCGTCTGGCTCCCTGGCAGAGCGTAGCTGGCGTAGCCCACGGTGCCGCAGACCAGATGGGCCTGAGGGATGATGCGCGTGTTGGGGACCTGGCGGGCGATGCTGAAGGCGATCAGTGCTGGCGGATGAGCGTGGACGATGGCTCTGAAGTCGGGTCGCGCGGCATAGATGGCGCGGTGGAATGGGTATTCCGACGACGGTCTGTGAGGTCCCTGGATGCTGCCGTCGGGCCTGACACAGATGATATCGCCGGGGGTTAGCGCCCCTTTGTCGATGCCGGCGGGCGTGATCCAGATGTCGCCGTTGTCATCCAAGACCGACAGATTACCGCCGGATGTCGTTGTCATGCTGTAGCCGTAGATGCGCTGCATGATCGTCACGATGCGTTCGCGTGGGGGAAGCAGGTCAAACTTCATGGTGTCACCTCCTGACGACTGGGTTCACACAAGCAAAGCTGGCTTCACAATAGCGCATCCCGCTGCAGCCCTGAGCCCCCGCGCTGCAGTCGTGAGTGCCCTGCGCTGCAGTTGTGAGCGCCCTGCACGGTTCAGAGGCTCGCGCCGCGTCCACCGTGCCACGGCCCTAGCGCATCAACGAAAGGAAGCGCTCGACATCGCAGAGGGCGGCCTGGGCCGGCGGCGAGATCGGCAGCGCGATCATATCGAAGGCATGCTCTACCTGGGGCAGCTCCACCAGCACCGACGGACGTCCGGCCTCATGCACCATCTGGTGGAGGATGTGCACATCCTGGACCGGGATCACATGGTCGTGCAGCCCCTGGATCAGGAGGGTGGGGGGACAGTGCGGCCCGACGTGGGCGACGGGTGAGAAGGTCAGCAGCGCATCGCCGACATCGTCCAGGGGCGCCCCGAAGAGCCGCCGCACCAGTCTCGACCAGGGCAGATAACCCTCAGGTGGGAAGTAGCCGAGGATTTTACCCAGCGCCGTTGCCAGTGGGTGCATCGACTGCTCCGACCAGTGATCCGCCAGCGTTCGCAGATCGGCCACAGGATAATACGCGATCACGCCGCGCACCGTCGTGTCAATATTCCGGACGTCTGGCGGATCCAGATCGGGGTGGTTTGGTGTATAGGCGGTCAGCAGCGCCAGGTGCCCCCCCGCTGAGCCGCCGGACAGCACGACCCGAGCAGGATCGGCCCCCAGGTAGGCAGCGTGCCGCTTCATCCAGGCAACCGCGCGCTTGACGTCGCCTAACATCCCGCGCATATCGGTGTCGTGGGCCAGGCGATAGGCGACGTCCATAACGACGTGGCCCTGGTCGGTCAGGTGGCGGAAGAAGGGGCGGGTGGCCACGTCCTTGTCAAAGGCCTGCCAGGACCCGCCGTGCAGGTAGATGACGGCCACGCCGGATCGCGGTGTCCTGGGCAGCCAGAGGTCGCAAAGCAGCGGGCGCTCGGCGTCCGGTACCCTGGCGTAGACAAGATCTCGGATCACCTGGGGGCGCCGGCCCCCTCTCCGCGCTTTCCTAGGCCAGCGCCGGTGGACTGGTGGTACCGGTGGCGCATGGTCGGGACCAAAGGCTTGCTCAAATCCATCGTGGGGTTCGCTGAGGCGGTGGACGAAACGGGCCGCCAGGAGCGCTCCGGCCCCACCGAGCAGGCTCGTCAGCGGACGGCGGTGACGGCGGGCCATCAGGGCGCCCAGAAAACCCATCACGGAGATCAGCGGCGCGAGCGCCCCGGCCATGATCTTGAGACCATATCCGATCAGGTTGGTGGTCAGGCCGCCGGTCCGGGGCTTCACATAGAGCCACCCGGCGAGGACTGCAGCGAGCAGGCTCAGGGTTGAGCCAATGCGAGTCTGCTGTCGGGTGTCGACGCGCTGTGCTGGTTTCGTCGTCAAGGGAAGTATCCAGCCCTCGCGGATGCGGGCTCCTGCCTCACCGCCAAAGTGTCACGCTCCATGCCAACAGGTCGGGTTCGTTTCATCTATCAGTGCCGATGACGCCGGGGTCCACCGACCACGGAATGCCCCGCACCGCGCACGCCCCCTTCATATATGGGTGAGGCTAAAAGGAGCGTGCGGCGAGATAGGGCCTACTGTTGCCCGGCCCAGAGCTAGTCCAGGCCAGCTTGTTCCTTGAGGATCTCGACCTTGTCCAGGCGCTCCCAGGGCAGGTCGAGGTCGTCGCGACCAAAGTGTCCGTAGGCAGCCGTCTGCTTGAAGATGGGTCGCCGTAGATCGAGGTCCCGAATAATGGCCCCGGGCCGAAGGTCGAAGTTCTTCTCGATCAGCGCGACGATCGCCTCATCGGAGATGGCGCCGGTGCCGAAGGTCTCCACTGCCACGCTGGTGGGGCGCGCCACACCGATGGCGTAGCTCACCTGGACCTCCAAGCGCTCGACAATGCCGGCAGCCACCAGGTTCTTGGCGATGTAGCGTACCATATAGGAGGCGGAGCGGTCGACCTTGGTTGCGTCCTTGCCTGAGAAGGCACCACCGCCGTGACGCGCGATGCCGCCATAGGTATCCACAATCACCTTACGACCGGTCAGTCCGGCGTCGCCCTGCGGCCCCCCGATGACAAAGCGTCCCGTGGGATTGATCAGATAGCGGGTCTCGTCATCCAGGAACTCGGTGGGGACCGTGGGCTTGATCACGTGCTCGATCACGTCGGCGATGATCTGTTCGCGGGTCACCTCGGGGTGATGCTGGGTGGAGATCACCACGGTATCCCCCCGCTTCGGCTTGCCATAAGCGTACTCTACCGTCACCTGGCTCTTGCCGTCCGGACGGAGGTAGTCCAGTGTCCCATCTTTGCGCACCTCTGCCAGGCGCCGCGTGAGCTTGTGGGCAAGTGAAATGGGCAGAGGCATATACTCGGGCGTCTCGGTGCAGGCAAACCCGATCATCATCCCCTGGTCGCCGGCGCCGATGGCCTCGATCTTGTCGTCCTCGGTCATCTGCCCCTCTTTGTGCTCCAGGGCCTCGTCTACGCCCATCGCAATGTCGGTGCTCTGCTCTTTGATGGAGACCAAAACGCCGCAGGTCTCACCGTCAAAGCCGTACTTCGCCCGATTATAGCCGATATCGATCACGGTCTGCCGGGCAATATCGGCGATCTCGACGTAGGCATCGGTCGTGATCTCCCCGGTAACGAACACCAGACCGGTCGTCACGGCGCAGTCACAGGCTACCCGAGCGTCGGGATCCTCGCCGATAATGGCGTCTAGGATCGCGTCTGAGATCTGGTCGCAAATCTTGTCGGGATGCCCTTCGGTCACCGACTCCGATGTCAGGAAATACTGCGGGTCCTGCATAAACGATAGTTCCATTGTCTCTTTCCCTTCCCAAATGGTAAACGCACACCACCTCCAGTGCGCTCGGAGATGGCGCCAACCGAGGGTTGGCCTGCCCCTTCAGTCCCGGCGCAAGCCGGGCGGTCCTTCCGACCGGGCATTATACATCTGATTGGTCTGACCGCCACCGGACGATGAGGAGGCGCTGCTATCATCAATGGCGTGACCGTAGACCTCGTCACCCCGCCTGCGGATCGTAGTGCCCGCGGCGTTTCACTTTAATGACCGCGCCAGGCTTGAACTCCTCTCGTCCTGGTACCACAGGCGGCTATCTTTGGGTTGGACGGTGAAAGCGCCACGATGATGATGAAACCTCCTGAGCTGGTCGGACCACGGACCGAGATCTTTCCGGCTGCCGACAACCCCCTGCCGCAGAATGCGTGGGGCTGGGCTTGGCCCAGTCTGATCTGACGGCGAGTTCTTCCCGGGAGGGATAGCGTGCCAGGCCTAGGTGCGACTGCAGATAGCGCCGCCCAGTAGGGGCGATGCTTGGCTTGGCTTGGCTGGGATTCGGTCTATGCCGTTGTCTAGCGCCTAACCACCGGCAGGTAGACGGCGCGCGTCTCACCCATCAGGGCGAAGCGCCCAGTGCGACTGGATGCAGCGTAGATCGTGTTCACATTGATCTGGGAAGTGGGCTGTGCCACCCAGCCGTGATCGTCCCACCAATAGAGAGCCAGTGTGCCCGGCATGATACCCGCGCGCTCGCGCGGGGTCGTCTCAGCGTTGAGCGTGAACGCTTGATCGAAGCCGTCTACAACTGTGGTCGTGCCGCTGATCACGCCCGTCAGCCCGAAGGTGCGAATCGTACGCAGCGCACGCATCGGCGACGACGGTGCTGCTTGGGCGGTGCGCGCGATGGTATCAGGGCCCTCAGCGTAGGTCATCAGGCTGGTCTGCGCCACCGACTCCGCTTTGAAGTAGAAGGTGGCGCTACCATCACCGGCACCGAGCGTGCCGCCGTGGTCCGGCGTCACCGGCGCGGTCACCGGTGCAGGCCACATTTCCGCCGGAGGCACGCCCCGAACCGCCACCACCAAGATCCTATCGTTCACAGCAAGGTAGAGGCGGTTGGAGACTGGATCGAAGACCATAGTGCGCAGCCAGCCTGTCTGGTAGCCTTGCATCAGCGGCAATGAGGCAACCACTATATCGTCGTAGAGCATGTGCAGCGTCAGCCACTGCGATGTATCGTAGATGCCTATGCGATCGCTGGTGGTGAGAAAGACCCGGCGCGGGTCGTGAGAATCGACGGCGATGATGCCCTGATCGCCGTAGCGGTATTGGACTGTTCCCTTTACAGTCCCGAACTCCGTGTCCACAAGTACCGTGCTGCCGAACTCGTATGACTGGCAGGCGGTCGGTACATAGAGCGTGTCCCTGTATTGTGCGACCGCCACCTGGCGGAGGTGTACGAAGCAGAGGGCCGATTGGGTAACGTCAATGGGCGAGGTCTCTGAGTGCACATTCGGGCCGAATCGGAAGGCACGCACCTGCCCAAAAGGGCTGTTGTTGTCCGCCAGGTAGAGCATGCCGCGGTAGTCGTCGAGGGCCAGCGAGTTGCCTAGGTTGCCCGTCCAGTGACACTGAGTCTCGCCACACAAACTCTCCCGATAGGAGTAGCGCTCCACGCTCGCCACGTCCTGACCATCTCCCCGTATCTGCACGATGTCCAGGTTACCGTTGGGCGTGTTGTCCACGATGAGTGTGGTCCCCCCTCTGATGTCGGCGCCGTGGGGCTTGATGGCGACGCCCTCGATGTAGTAGAAGCGATCCACGGGCTGAGAGCTGTTGAACGCGTCATTAATGGGGCTGGCTTTAATGCGCTTCCTGCCGGACACGATGTGCACCCAGGCCTGTTGGTAGCAGTCGGTGCCGTAGGCGTTGCACTTGGTCCGGCTGTCGAAGGCGTAGGCTTGACCGTAGAAAGGATCGTAGAGGAGTGGGCCGTCTGACAGGAAGGGCCGAATGGGGATTTCCTCCTCACCCAAATCCAGCGTCCTGGCATCAGCGAAGCGGATGTGGCCCCGGCCCTGTGCATCGCGAGACAGGTCATAGTAGACTAAATCGTGTTCGCGGGAGCAGTTGTAGCCGGCGCACGTCACGACGACACCCGCCGGCATACCGGCGGGGAATTCGCCGACAAGCGCGAGCGCCCCCTGCGATGAAGGAAGCTGAAAAGCCTTGCTGTCCACCGGGTTGCTTTTCATCGCCCCGCTGACCAGCAGCAGCCCACCCACGAGTGCTAAAACCAGCCAACGCTCCGCAACCCGCTTCATATGTCACCACCTTTCCCGGCTAACACGTCTAGGAGCCCCGCCGTCAACCACACAAAAGAGGACGATAGGCCCGCACAGGGCATGCCCTCCACCGCCGTTGATCGGCTTGCTCCCGGTCTTCAATGGTCCGGACAAACGGGCTCTCAATGTCCTGACGGAGACCAAAGGCACCGGAACCCGCGGCTGTTGTCCCGACTCGACGGATACATATGACGGCGAGCCGCGGTGCGTAGTCCGTATCCGCTATGATACCAACTACCGCCGCGCCAGACCCGATACGCTCCACCTTCGGGCCCCCTCGGGTTGCTCGGCGGTGAGACGCTGTAGTAGTCGTCGGCCATCCAATCATGCACCCACTCACCTACATTTCCTCCCATATCCAGCACCCCATAGGGGCTCGCGCCAGTCGGATAGGCGCCAACCGGTGTTGTGTCGCCCACGCACTGGCTGTACGTCCCCCCCAAGGTCAGCGCGGTGTTCGCCAGTGAACAGTCAGGCGTCTGGTCACCCCACGGATAGGTTCGAATCGCCGGGCCCCGCGCAGCTTTTTCCCATTCCGCCTCGGTAGGCAGGCGCTTGCCCGCCCAGGTGCAGTAGGCCACCGCGTTGTCCCACGACACGTAGATCACGGGATAGTCCCCAAAGGCCGGGTTATCGTAGTAGGAGCTGCGCGTGGCGGAGAAGTTATATCGCGGCTTGTCGCACACACCCACCGCCACACACTGCGCATACTGCGCGTTTGTTACGGGGGTGTCGTCGATGGCATAGGCATCGAGGTAGACTGTGTGGAGTGGAAGCTCCCACGCATCACACGGCGATCCACCGTTATGCTGTGGGTGACATCCCATCTCGAATGGCCCGGCTGGCACATAGACGCCACCCACCAACTGGAAATCTTGATTGACCGCATTGGGTGGGACGACCACAATGCGCGAGGCCGGGCTGAAGGCAGCGCCGCCGCCATAGGGACGCACCATATAGGGAGCAGCCGGCAGGTCGGTGATTGTGTAGGCACCCTGGGCATCGGTCGTGGTGGTGTAGACCGGGATGGATGCCATAGGCGGCACAGTCACGACTGTGTCAGATGGTGTACCCGTGTCAACCTCGGGTGCAGCCATCACTGCCGAGGAACCCGGCGCCCCGCTGCCGTTGCTGATCACGCTGGGCAAAAAGGCGTTGAACTGCGGCCCCGCCAACAGGGCGTGAGTACCAAACCCGGTCACCCTGGCAGAGGCCATCTGCTGATCTACACTCACCGTGGTCTCCAGCGGGCGCCATGCAGCGTCATCCCAGCGGTAAAGCTGCGACGTCGGCTCATAGGCCCCCCTCAGGTTGCCCAGATCCAGATAGCGCAGGGAGAGCGTCGCGGCGCTTTCGAGCGCCAGATCGGCGCTGGCGTGGATCGTGTAGGGGCCACTCAGGATCTGCAGGCCCTCAGGCAGCGCTGGCGCCATCTGGTCCGGTTCGATGCTTATCACACCGCTCGTCGACAAGGTGTTAGCGCTGATGTACAGTTCTACCTGACCATCAGCCGAGGCAAGCAGCACATCCTCGGCCTGCGCTACCCTCGCCATGCTGAAGGGTATTGCGATCTCCACCTCCTGCTGCTGGGCGTTTTCTGCCCGAACTGCCAGGTTACCGGACGGAGGGAGATCTGGTACCAGCATTACCATACCTGTCCAGGCTTGCAGCACGTCGTCATAAGCCAGCGGCACCACCACAGCGGCATCGGTGCCGTGCTGGGTCAGATGAGCTACCGGCGCAGCTGGCAGCGCAACAGAAGCGCTCACCCGCAGCTGCGCTTGGTCTTCGACCGCGCTGGGTAGGGCGCTCGCCGTCAGGCCAAATGCAGCCGGTTGCAGCACGATCGTGTTGTCCGCCTCGCTGGCAGCAGCTAAGGCGGGCGGACACGATACCTCAGCGGAGTTGATGCGCAGATCCCAGTCCCACCCCCAGAGATTGACGACGACCCGATCGCCCGCAGAGGCTCCCAGAAGCGTGATCCGACCCTGATCGTCCGTCTTGCCCTGTGCGATGGTGCGACTGCTCGTGCGGAGGCTGATCACAGCTCCCGACGATAGCCTTCCTGATCGATCCTGCACCTGAACCACAGGCGGCGGATTGCAGACGCCGGTATGCGCGTCATCTCCAATGGTGACGACCGACCACGCGGTCACTGGAATCGCGGTCGGTCCGGGGACTACCGCCCCGTAGTCAGCGGGTGTCTTCAACGTCCAGCGAGCCGGGGATGTATAGTCCTGGTAGCGGTCCACGATCGTGTCCCAATCGGATTCACCGCCGGTCGCGTAGACCTGGAAACTCTCCTCACACGCAGCGGACCAGAGGCCAGGTACGCCGCGCATTGCCAACTGCGTGGCGTTGAACTGAAAGTCCATCAGGGTCGCGTTAATCCCGGGCGTAGTGTTGGTGCGCATCGCAGCCGACGTGCAATAGGCAGCGGGCTCCCTGTTCTGGTCCAGATACGAGTCCCAGAGGTATAGCCCGTAATGCCCGAACTCGTGGATCATAGTGCGATAGCCGCTCGAACGGGTCCAACTTCCCCAACTGGCAGTGCGCCCAGAGAAGTAACGTCCGAAGAAGAGATGGAGGTCGGCACCGTCCAGCAACCCGCCGACGTGGGCGCGAGGCCACTCCTGGTTGCTGGCACGGATTTGGTAGTCGGCATCGGCCATGTGTTGGTTATTGTCGTAGATCGTCACCCGCTCGAACAGCATCTGCCCATTGCTGGCATTATACAGGTACTGCGATGCACGTTCCATGCCCTCTCGCAGTTCCTCGAGGTAATCCTCATTGGCGTCCCACTCAACTGAGACCAGCATGTTGAAGCCGATCAGGGTGTTGTTTTTCCTTAACCTTAACGTCTGTGTTATGTATGGTGTCACTACCACCGCCGGCTGCGCTTCGCCGGTTCCCAGGATCTCCATGCTGGTGGTGTACACCCGGTAGGCCCAGTTCTGAGTCGCATCCTGGCTATGGTGATCCTTCGGGCTAGCCTGTTCGTAGGCCTTAAGGCGCGCTACCAGTGCCTCACCTGCCGCCAAGTCGCCAATGATCAGGCGCCCGTCGGGCGCCGTTTGGCCGGCGAGCGTGCCATCGCGGTAGACCTGGGCACCACTGACCGGATGGTTGTGCTCGTCCACCACCACCACCGTGCCCGGCTCGAACCCCTCCGCGACCTGCATCGCGGCCTCAACAATGACATTAGGCATCGGTGCGCCAACGGCATCGGTGACTGTGCCCGAGACGGTATAGCTATCTGCCGATGTGTCCGCTGAGACGCTCCACGCTACCTCAGTCGCCCGCCTGCCTCGCGCTGACGAAACCATCGGTAGCATCATGCTCAATATCGTGACGACCGTTAGTGCCCTGGAGATCAATCCGCGCCGAAGCATAGCAGTTACCCTCCTGAGGAATAGCAGTTTAGGGTGTGAATTGTCCGTTTGTTATGATAATAGCACTACTACGACGGCTGTCCAACCCCTCCAATAGATCCGCTAATCGCGCAGGATATTGAGAGATCCCCGCGTGTTGCAGGACGCGACATTAGCACTTTGAATGACTGGAATAGATGTAGAGATGGTTGCCTGGGGACAGTCGCCGCAGAATCTGTATGCGGAGTGCGTATCGGCATCATCCTTCAATTCCAAGTGCGAAATGCGCTCACTTTCGCTTGGCCCCTGATCCGGTACAATTTGGGGCATGGCCTTAATCTGTCTTTCTGCGCTTCTGGCGATGAAAGGAGAGCAAATGGTTCCCCAACAACAATCTATGGTCGCTGCCGTCCTCCACGGCGTCCGCGATCTCCGGGTTGAGCAAGTTCCTATGCCCGTCAGGCAGCCCGATGAGGTGCTGGTGCAAGTGACACTCAATGGCCTTTGTGGATCGGATCTCCACTTCTACACGCAGGGCGAGTTGGGCCCCTTCAAGGTGACCCAGCCCTATATCCCCGGCCACGAGGCCTGTGGTGTGGTCGTCGAGGCTGCCGACGGGGGGAAGGGCCCGCAGATCGGTCAGCGGGTGGCCATTGAACCCGGCATTCCCTGCCGCCGCTGCGAGGCCTGCAAGCGCGGACGCTATAATCTCTGCCCGGATGTTGTCTTTATGTCTGCACCGCCCGTCGATGGGACCTTTGCGGGCTTCGTTGCCCTGGCAGCCGACTTCGCCCACGGCGTGCCCGATACCGTCGATGACGAATCGGCGGCCTTTGTGGAGCCGGTCAGCGTCGGCGTCCAAGCTTGCCGGCGGGCCGGCGTGACCGGCGGCGACACAGTTGTCGTGCTCGGTGCCGGGCCTATCGGCCTGGTGACATTGTTGGTGGCCCGCGCCTTCGGGGCCGCCGAAGCCTACGCTGTTGATCTGCTTGAAAACCGGCTCGATCTTGCCAAAGATGTGGGGGCCACCGCAGCCATTGACGCCCGTGAGTCTGATCCCATCGCTGCCATCGCCCAGCTGACCGGCGGTCGCGGCGTTGATGTTGTCTTTGACACCTCCGGATCCGCCGTTGCCTGCCAGTCCACGCCTCACCTGGCCCGGCGCGGCGGGGTGGTTGCGCTGGTGGGCTGGCCAGACCCGGGCACGCTCCCCTATCCCATCGAGAGCGTGCTGGAGAAGGAGTTGGATGTCCGCGGCGTCAACCGCTACGCCAACACCTATCCGACGGCGATTTCCCTGTTGGCTTCGGGCCAGCTCGACGTCCATCCCCTGATCTCGCACCGGTTCCCCTTTGATCGCGTGGTGGAGGCCTTCGACTTTGCCTTGGAGCAGCGCGCTGAGACCGTCAAGGTGCTGGTCACGGGGGTGCAGTGACGTGGAAACCTTCGAGCAGCAGGATCTATTCATCAGCGGGGAGGGCGGCTACGCTCGCTATCGGATCCCCGCGCTGGCCGTTAGCACCCGGGGAACTCTCCTGGCCTTCTGCGAGGCGCGCAAATACACGGGGCGCGACTCCGATCAGATTGATCTCTTTCTGCGCCGCAGCTTCGATAACGGTCGTACCTTCGAGGCGGTGCAGGTCGTTGCGACCGACGAGGGCTGGGTCTGCGGCAACCCCGCGCCCGTCGTCGACGGCGAGACGGGGCGGATCTGGTTGCCCTTCTGCAAGAACCTGAAGGAGGGCGACGAGTCGCTTATCTGTGAGGGCGAGGCACCTCGCCAAGTCTGGCTGACCTACAGCGACGATGACGGCGCGTCGTGGGTCCAGCCTTGGGAGATCACCGCTGCAGTCAAGCGTCCCAACTGGTCGTGGTATGCAACGGGTCCCGGTCACGGCATACAGCTGCGGAGCGGGCGCCTCGTCGTCGCCTGCGATCACATCGTCCTTCAGGACCGCTCCCGTCAGGATCCTTATTATTCTCACGTCATCTACAGCGACGACCACGGTGCAACGTGGCAAATCGGCGGCAGCGTAGATGAGGGTACCAACGAGTCGCAGGCCTTCGAGACCGTTGATGGCTGGCTCCATCTCAACTGCCGCAACAAGTATTTGCTTGATGGCGGCGGCAACTACCGCGCCGTCGGCTGGAGCCGTGACGGCGGGGAGAGCTTCGCGCCCATCGTGCATGACGCGGCGCTCCCGGAACCGATCTGCCAGGCTGCCGTCTGCCGTTTCACCACGACTGCCGACCACGACCGGAATCGGGTGCTTTTCTCCAACCCTGCCAGTCGCACCCGGGACCATCTGACGGTCCGACTTAGCTACGATGAGGGTCGCACCTGGCCGGTCAGTCGCTTGCTCCATCCAGGCCCTGCGGCCTACTCGGACCTCTGTGTTGCTCAGGACATGCGCATCTGTTGTCTCTATGAGCGGGGCCGGGAGGGGCCCTACGAGCGGATTACCCTGGCGCGCTTCAACGTGGCTTGGCTTACCGCTGGGGAGGATCGGCTGGCTGCGCGCGCCCTAGCTGACCGGGGATAGCCTTGTCCTGGCCCTGTGACTATGCCGTTGCCGGCGGGTACCGCCAGATCAGGTCTCGCAAGCGTTCGAAGAAGTAGCGGTAGTTGTCCCAGGAGACGTCCGGCGGCACCCCGTGATCGAGCCCCGGTAGATAGCGGCCCTGCTCCAGCAGATAGGGAACCTTCTCGAGCTCATTGTCGATAGCCTCTCGACCGTGGGCCAGGGCAAACTTGTCGAGACCGCCCATCATGCCCACGTGCGGATAGTGACGGCGCACCTCGGTGATATCGAGGCCGAACTGCGTCTCCCACGGGAAGATGATCGTCACACCGCCTTCGATCCACAGCGGTGTCAGCAGGCGTTCATCGCCGTCGCTGTCCACCAGGATCTGAGTACAGCCCCGCTGGCGCAGTGCTGCCGTTAGCCGCTGATAGCGCGGCAGGAGAAACTCGCTGAAGAGCTTGGGGCTGATCAGCGGCCCGTTCTTGGAGCACATATCCTCCCAGATGAAATACCAGTCGAGGGTGACATCGTCCTGCACGCGTCCCAGCAGGGCGATCCAGAGCTCACACAAGGTATCCAGGATCTCGTGCATCAGTTCTGGGTCGTCGTAGAACAGCATCGCCTGCCGCTCGAAGCCCAGCAGCTCCCGCGGCGCTCCGAAGAAGCCCAGAGGAAGGTCTCCGGCATAGACCGGCTCGCCGCTGGACTCTGCCTCCCGGCAGATGGCGTCCCAGTTGGCCGGGAGGCGGCCCGGAGTGTCGGGATCAAGCCGGTCCTTGATGGCGTCCCAGCTCGACCGGTCCTTCACCGGGCCGGAGATGGTGATGGGCATCAGCTCGGATTCGATGAAGCTGCGCTCAAGGCCGCCCCAGCGATTGCGCGCCAGGGCGCTGTCTCCTGACTGCGCCACGACCTCACGGTTGAACTCCGGCCAGATATAGCCTTTGATGGGCAGCTTGTAGCCCCGGTGACCATCAACGCCGATGATGTCGCGCACCGTCTCGACCGTCGCGTCCGGCGCAAGCCCCTCGGTTTTCCATCGGGCGAGGCTGGAGGGCCAGAAGCCCATAACGTCCAGGAAGGGCGCGCGGTCCACCGGCTCGCCGCTGAAGAGGCGCAGAAAGCGCTCGCGGTTGGAGAGGCACCCGCCGTCGCTGACGTGTTTGTGGTCGTCCATCGCGATCTGAGGCCTAGGCCTAGGCCCAGGGATCCAGGATGATCTTGCCGCACTGATACGAGGCCGAAAGGGCCAGGGCATCCTGGACTTGGCTCATGGGGAATCGGTGGCTGATCAGTAGGTCTAGCTGAGGGCTCGACGCCCGGATGACGTGCAGCAGTGCATCGAAGTCATTCACGCTGTAGTGCCACTGCCCGATCAACGTCAGTCCTTTGCGCAGCAAATCGGGGCTGACCCGGATCGGCAGCGGGTCGGAGCTCTCGGCGACGAAGCAGACGCGACCCTTGGGACGGGTGGCGTCGATGCACAGCCGTTGGGCAGCTACGACACCGGCGCAGTCTATCGCGCAGGTCACGCCCAGACCCTCGGGCGTCAGTGCCCGGATCTGGGCCGCCACATCATCGTCGCGGGGGTCGACAACGGCGTCGGCCCCGAGTATCGCCGCGCGCTCGCTGCGCCAGGGCTCCAGCTCCGCGACGATGACCCGCGCGCCCCTGAACTTTGCGTTGATGATCGCGCCCTGCCCCACCGGACCGGCTCCGGTGATCAACACGGTATCGAAGGCGTCCACGTGCGCTGTCTGCATGGCTCCGAAGGTCGGTCCCAGCCCGCACCAGGCCATCGCCGCGTGATCATCGGAGACATCGTCGGGAATGGTTGGCAGCAGCCAGGCAGCCCCCAAACGGTACTGGGCGTAGGCGCCGGTAGGTTCAGGCTTTCCGGTGTATTCAGCGTAGGCCGTCTGATTGGGGCAGTGCAGGAAGTCCCCGGCGCGACAATAAACACACCGGCCGCACGGGCCCGCGCCCATCAACACCACCCGCTGTCCGACCTCGACTCCGCAGGGTTGGGCCACCTCCACCACTTCGCCCACGCCCTCATGGCCCAGGGCTCGGATTGTTCCTCCATCTGCAGGCCCCTGCAGCCACGCCTTGTACTCGGTGCACATGGGCACCACCGTCATCCTCACCAGCGCCCAATCTGCCTTAGGCCGGGGAATCGGCATCTCCACCAGCGCTGCCTGTCGCTCCCCGGACACAATCACTTTCTTCATCATCATCATCGCCGTCTCCCCTTCGTCACAACATCCCATCGGATACCGAGGCTGCCTTAGGGTCTGTTAATCAACAACGTCTCGATCGCGCGACCAACATCGCGAGGTTAAGCTGCTAAAAGGGCTTAAGGCTCGCAGACCTCAAACGCGAAAGCAGCGTGCGGGATAGGCCAAGCAGCAATCGCGCGGCAAGGTATACGTTTACGAGCCCTTAGCTGCGCCGGCAGATCACGGCTCTTATCGCTCCGCCCCAACTACCTATAGATGCGCGCGCAGCGCCTCCAGCAGCCCATCCGGCGGGTCATAGGGCAGATCGATGGCCGCCGCCGTCAGTGCACTGGCGTAGGTCGCCAGGATGACATTGAACTGCACCAGGTTGAGCGCCAGGCGCGTGGGGTGCGGCTTTGACTCGTCCGCTGCCCAGTCGAAGGCGCCATCGAGCAGCGCCGCTTGGGCGCGCACGTCCTCATATCCATAGTCGTGGGTGCCGCTTTCATAGCCGTCCTCCGGCGTAAACCGCTCCCATCCGTGCATCGTCCAGTGGACAAACCCGTGGGTTCCATAGGCCGCCAACCGCTTGTGGGCGTAGATGGAGGTGTGGTCACCGACGGTGGGCGCGATGTGCCCGCTGAGCAGCTGGGCCTGCACGCCGTTCTCGAAGGTGATGGCGGCCTCGGCGATGTCCGGAGACGGTTGATATCCGATGCCCAGGGGGAGGCCGGTCTTGGGTGTCAGGTTCTCCGCGCCTGAGACCTGTCCAAAGACGCGGGTAGGCGCAGCGCCTCCGTTGTAGGTGTGGGCCAGTTCCAGCACGTGCACGCCTTGATCAAGGATGGTTGAGCGGGCGCTGGCTTCCAGGAAGCGTACCTCCCCGATGCGCCCTTCGGCGACGCAGCGCTTCAGTTCCAGGTTCTGCCGGTGGAAATGCAGCTGCGTGTTGACCACAAAGCGGGTCTTCGACCGCGCGTTGAGCGCCTCAATCTGACGGTAGTCCTCACCCTGGACCGCCACGGGCTTCTCGACGATGGCTACGGGCACCTCGTGGGCCGCGGCCATCTCCATCAACTCGACCCGGATAGTGGGGGCCGTCACGATGTCCAGGACGTCGGGCTTCTCCGCCTCCAGCATCGCGTGGACGTCTGTGTACCGGTGGGCGGCGTCAATGCCGAAGTCATCGCCGAATGCCTGAAGGCGTGCTTCATTGAAGTCGCAGATGGCCCCGATGGTGCCCCGCTGCACGAACTCGTACGCCTCAGCGTGGCGCCGGGCCCGCGGTCCGCATCCTAAATGTGCCGATTTCATCGTGTCCCACTCCTTTTCGCTTGGGCGCCAGATCAAGCCCGTGTCTGGTATCGATTTCACGCTCGGTTGCTTCTATTCTGGACGGGTTTCTACGGCTGTCAAGAGGCCCTTGAGCGAGGAGCGCGGGCGATGCCTAAGGGAGACGGTGGTTTCTAGTCCGTCACGGCGGCGGCAGCCTGGTTTGCCCAGGCTTCGCGATCCCAATCGCCATAGAGGTGATAGCGGGCCCAGGCCTGTCCCAGCAGGCGTGAGCGTGCGAAGGGCACGCCGTCGATCACAGAGACGGCCTCCTCGACGCGGCCGAAGGCGATCAGGGCGTCGCCCAGAAGCAGGCGTGTCACCGCATCCCGGTGACCGGCTTCCCAAGCCGCTTCCATGTGTTGCAGCGCAGCTGCGTACTCCCTGCGTGAAAGATGCACGCCCGTCAGCCGCTTAAGCGCTGTTGCGTTCGTTGGATCCAGGGCGATGGCACGCTCGAAGCTGGCCGCGGCGGCGTCCAACGCCTCCTCCTGACGCACCGTGTCGACGACAAAGCCCGACGGCGGCTCGCTCACGTAGCG
>PWVB01000358.1 GCA_003562365.1 Anaerolineae bacterium | reverse complement strand
TATTGGTAAGCGATGCCGGTCGTGACTATCCCAACCGCCCTATCCCCCCACTCAATCCGGTTAACCCCCTGATCAAAGCCCTTGGTCGCTGACCACGTTGCCAGCGCCGTCAGTCGCTCTTCAATTGCCGGATGACGGCGGCGGGCGACCTCCGGAACAATTACGCGGGTCACCTCATCCTCGCGCCGAAAAGGAGGCAGTGGCTCAAGCTCCCGGGCGTCGGGCCCCCGGGCCTTCACCGCCGATTTAGAGTGCGACAGCCGGGTGGTAGAACGCAAGAAGACAGGCGTCTCAAACTCCTCGCTGACACCAAGGGCTACACCGACAAGGCGACGCGCATCCGCGCTGTCGGAGGGATCAAAGCATGGAAACTTGCCGAAACGAGCGTACTGCCGGTTATCCTGCTCGTTTTGTGACGAGAACGCGCCGGGGTCGTCAGCGGTGACCAGGACCAGCCCACCCTTTACGCCCGTGTAGGAGACTGACATCAGGCTGTCGGCAGCGACGTTAACGCCCACGTGTTTCATAACCGCTAGGACCCGGGCCCCGCCAAAGGAAGCCCCGATCGCATTGTCCAGCGCCACCTTCTCATTGCTGGCCCATTCCGCACGAATCCCAGGATACCGCGCAAAGTTCTCGAGAATCTCCGTCGAGGGGGTACCGGGATAGGCCGCAGCATACTGCACCCCAGCCTCCCAAGCCCCTAAAGCAATCGCCTCATTCCCGGAAAGCAATAGCTTCATACCCAACCTCCTGGCGCATTATAATGACTCGTAGACCGTAGAGACCACGTTATCTGCAGGGGGATTATAGTGGGACAGGGGGTACTGTCAAAGCCCGCAGCCCCCGATCGGATGTCTACCGGTGGTTGCCGCCGCCCAAGCCCCTACTATAATGAGCAGCAACTATGGCCCTTCGAACACTATACCAGTCGCTGCTCGACAGCGACCCTGCTCGGTTGCGCATCATTGCCCGGCAGTGGGAGATCCAGCTCGCCGCAACCCGTAAGGCTGACATCGCGGCGGAGTTGGTCGACGCGATGGCCAGCGCCGAAACAGTTTCGCGTGTCCTGGAAGCGCTCGCGCCTCCAGAGCGAGCTGCGCTGGACGACCTCTTACGCCAGGCGGGAGAGCTCCCCTGGACCATCTATGTCCGCCGCTGGGGCGAGGTGCGGTCGCTGGGGCCGGGCCGCGTCGAGCGCGAGGCATTGTGGCAAGCACCAGTCTCAGCGGCCGAGCGCCTTTGGTTCCTGGGGCTTGTCCAACGCGCCTTTGCCGAGCGCAGCGACCAGCCCGTAGAGATGGCTTTCCTGCCTGAGGAGTTGCAGCTCTATATGCCGCCTCCGGCACCTCAGCCGGTGCCGCCGCCACCAGAGGCGCCTGTGCCTGCACACGCTTATCCCGGGACGGACGCACTGGTGGAGCATCTCGTCACACTGTGGACGATCCTGCAACGTGGCGGCCAACCAGGGGACATCACTCTTCCCATGCCTCAGCCGGCAGCACGGGAGCGGCTGGCGCTGCTGGTGACGCTGTCGTTAGAGCAAGGCTGGTTGCGGCAGCAAGGGGAGATGCTGCGCCCTGCCGGCAGTCCCGTCCTCAGTTGGCTGCGGTCGGACCCTTGGACGCAGTGGAAGGCGCTCCTTACGGCTTGGCGGACGAGCCGCCGTTGGAACGATTTGGCGTACGTCCCTAGTTTGACACCCGATCCGGTGAAAGGTTGGCCTAATATTCCCGAAGAGACCCGTGAGGCGATCCTGGAGATACTAACGCGCTGCCAGCCCGAACGCTGGTATGAGCTCCCGACCTTTACTGCCTACGTCAAAGCAAAGGCCCCGGACTTTTTGCGGCCCGCCGGCGATTATGACACCTGGGCGCCGCGCGATGCCCAGACAGAGACACCTTTGCGGGGCTTTGAGGCCTGGGATGCCGTCGAGGGCGCGCTGCTGACCTACCTGGTCAGCGATCCTCTACATTGGCTGGGCTGGGTGGATCTGGGAAGCTCACTACCGGCCGCGCCACCCACCTCTTTCCGCCTGACTGTCGCAGGTGCCGCGCTTCTGGACCTGGGTCCGCCGCCAGACCTGCCGCCTGCGCCGCCCCTGCAGCTGAAGCCTGGCGGCGAGATCGAAGTGCCGCGCCGGCGTCGCTATGAGCGCTTCCAGATCAGTCGCGTCGCCGATATAGTCCAATCGGATACCCCATATCGCTATCGCCTCTCACCAACTTCATTGACACAGGCACGGTCGCAACGTATTCCCTACGACCGAATCATTGAGTTCCTCGAAGAAGCAACAGATCAACAAACACTGCCGACCTCGCTGAAGGCCGCCATTGAGCGAGGATATCAAGGACGCGACCGGGTAATACTGGACCAGCGTTGGGTGGTGCGGGTGGAGGATCCGGCGCATCTGCAGATACCTCGGATTGCAGCACTTATCAAAGAGCAGCTCACGCCCACCATCGCTCTGATACGACGTCAGGATCGGGACCAGATTGTGCGGCTGCTCGCCGAGTTCGGCTTGCTGGCAGACATTGAGACCGGATCGTAGCATCTCCGCGGCGGGCCGCTAATCTCTGCCACGCGGCTGTTGAGGGCACCGCAATTACCAGTTTCCGGCTATACTGGCGGTTTCTGGCCACACGGACTATAATTAGGATCTGTATGGGAGGTGGCAATGGTTGAGCACGTTCTTCACACTAAGGTAAGACGGGCGTTCGAGGCACGGTTCCAGCGTGATCCGGACCTGATCGTGCGGGCGCCAGGCAGGGTCAACCTGATCGGTGAGCACACTGACTACAATGACGGTTTTGTCCTGCCCGTCGCCGTCGATCGCGCGGCCTGGCTGGCTGTTGCCAAGACGGACGATGCTTGGGCCAAGGTACGGGCATTAGATATGCAAAATGACGAGGAGACCTTTTCCGTCGACCGCGTCCCGGCTTCCAATGGCGGCTGGGCAGACTATCCAAAGGGTGTCGTCTGGGCGATGCTGGAGCGCGACCTGAGCCCAGTTGGTATCCTCGCGGTGCTGACCTCCGATGTCCCGGTCGGGGCCGGCATGTCCTCCTCTGCCGCCGTCGAGGTGGTGTTTGGTTTCGCCTGGGACCAGCTCAGTGACTTCGACCTCAAGCTGCCGGAGTTAGCGCTGCTCTGCCAGAGAGCCGAGAACGAGTATGTCGGCGTCAACTGCGGCATTATGGACCAGATGATCAGCGCCTGCGGCAGAGCCGGTCACGCAATGCTGCTCGACACCCGCTCACTGCAGCGCGCCTATTTCAGCATGCCTGACGGCATTGCCATTGTCGTCGCCGACAGCAACGTGCGCCGTTCGCTCTCCGGATCAGAGTACAATGTGCGCCGGGCGCAGTGCGAAAACGCCGTTAGCATCCTAAAGGCACACCTCCCGGAGATCAAGGCGCTGCGCGACGTGACCCCCGAGCAGCTGAAACGCTTTGGCGAGGAGCTTCCCGACGTCGTCTACCGTCGGGCGCGCCACGTCGTGACCGAGAACGCCCGGGTGCTCGCAGTCTCCCGGGACCTATATGAGGGTGATCTCGTCCACGTCGGGAAACTGCTGGTTGAGGGCCACATCAGTCTTCGAGATGACTATGAGGTGAGCATTCCCGAACTGGACACGCTGGTGGAAGCAGCGATTGAGGTCGACGGCTGCTACGGCGCCCGGTTGACAGGGGCTGGCTTCGGCGGCTGCATCATCGCCCTGGCGGACGAGGACGCCGTCCCGGATCTGGCGGCGCATCTCAACGAAGTCTACACTGCCCGGCATAGCCGACAGCCGGCGGTCTACATCACTCGCCCTGGCGATGGCGTGACTGTGGTGGGGTGACGGCGCACCTGCAGCAGCTTTGGCGTAAGGAGCGAAATATGAACATCGGTATTCCGAAGGAAAGGCTTCCCGGTGAGGAGCGCGTAGGGTTAACCCCGGCGGGTGTCGGGTTGCTGGTTAAGGATAACCACCAGTGCTTCGTCGAGAGCGGCGCTGGAATCGGTGCCGGGTTCGACGATTACGACTACGAGCGGAGGGGCGCCACGCTAGTCTACGATGGAGAGGAGCTCTACAGCCGTGCCTCGTTGATCCTAAAAGTGCTCCACCCCTGCCGGGAGGAGATCGACTGGATGCCCAGCGGTCAGACGCTGATGTGCTTTCTGGGACTGCCGCAGATTCCTCAGGATGATGTCCGCGAACTGCAGAACCGGCGCGTGACAGCCATTGCCTATGAGATGATCAAGAAGGATAAACACGACTTCCCTATCCTCAAAACCGTCAGTGAGGTCGCTGGGCGTATGGCGCCTTACATCGCGGGAACACTGTTGATGCGCCAACACCGTGGACGCGGCGTCTTACTCAACGGCGTTCCAGGGGTCTCGGCCGGTGAGGTCGTCATCCTGGGCTCGGGCACCGTTGGTCAGAACGCGGCCCGGGCTTTCTTGGGCCTGGGGGCCAAGGTCTTCCTTCTAAGTCGCTCCCTGGAACGGCTGAGGGCTGTGGATACTCAGTTTCAAGGGCGGATCACCACGATGATCGATCACGATTTCAACGTCGCCTACGTCACGCGCTTCGCCGATGTCATTATTGGCGCGGTCCGCACCCCTGGAAAGCGGGCCCCGGTGATCATCACTCGCGAGATGCTTCGTACGATGCGCAAGGGATCGGTGATCATCGACTTCGCCATCGATCATGGCGGATGCGCCGAGACCAGCCGCCCAACAACGCTCGACAATCCCACCTACGTCGAGGAGAACGTCGTCCACTATTGTGTTCCCAATGTCCCCGGAGCCGTACCGCGCACCTCCACCCACGCGTTCAACAACGCGGCTTGGTCCTATATCCGCCACCTGGCTGAGATGGGGGCAGCGTCCGCGATCGCCCAGAATGAGGCGTTGCGTCACGGGATGGTTATGCGGAGCGGTGAGATTATCGAAGACGAAGCGACTCCCTACGGATTCCGCTAGGAAGGTATCCATGGATTGGCAAACGACCTACACCGAAAAGCTCACTACCGCTGAGGCCGCAGTGGCTGCCACGGTACATTCCGACTCGCGCGTCTTTCTCACCGGTAACTGCAGCGTTCCGCGGGCACTGACCGATGCGCTCGTTGCCTACGCACCGCAGGTGGAGAACGTCGAGGTCGCGCAGACCCTCACCGTGGGTCCAGCGCCCTGGAACGCACCAGCACTGGAGGGCCATCTCCGTTCCAACGTGATGTTCATCGGCCACAATGTGCGCAAGGCGGTGTGGGAGGGGCGGGCGGACTATACCCCGGTCCTGCTCTCGGAGTTCCCGTTGCTCTTCCGCCGTGGCACCCTCCCCGTGGATGTCGCCTTCGTCCATCTCTCCCCACCCGACGAGCACGGCTTCTGCTCGTTCAGCATCGAGACCGGGTTGACGAAGACCGCTACCGAGTCCGCCCACTGTATCGTGGCGCAGGTGAACCATCAAATGCCCTACATCGCCGGCGACACCTTCATCCACGTTAAGGACCTGGATCACATCGTCGAGGTTGATATGGACCTGGACGAGTTCAGTATGGCGGCCCATCCCGACGATCCCGTCGCCGGGCAAATTGCTAGCCACGTCGCTGAGTTGATACCCGACGGTG
>PWVB01000227.1 GCA_003562365.1 Anaerolineae bacterium | reverse complement strand
TAGGTTTTGTCACCTATACTTTGCCACAAAACGGCGATTCCGCCACTTTTGTTCCCTTCTTTTCAACTGTCAGGGTGCGAAATATAGGCTTAGAGCGCCTTTGGCAGTTGCGCCAGAAAGCACTAGCGACCTTGCGCCACCCATAATTTGGCCAGCAGCTAACTCAAGCGTGCGAACACGACGCGGGATAACCATCCGTAGACGCTGCACAGCAACCGCATCTGATAACGGCAACGGCAGCGATGAAGAGAGCCTCGCGATGGATGTCGACCACCTCGCCGTAGAGGCCCATAGGAGCGCCCACAGGCATATGCCGCTCCCGATGGCGCCGCTGCCGGACATGCCCCGTGATCTGGATGCCAGTGTCGCTCCCACTATCAGCCTATCGAGCCGGAAGCTCCCTCTCTGTGAAAGACGGGGAGGGCCTGGATGAGTCTGACCTGATCCTGCGGCTCTTCGATTTACGCGCCTGACGCTCCATCTTCGCGCAGCACTTCCGCGGACGCCTAGGGCCACCGCCCTTCGACCTGCTGAGCATGAGACCGGCTCTGCTCCTGGCCCGCACCTGGGGTGGTCGGCGGATAGACTGACGCAGGAACGGCACTTGGCGGAACGCAGGTGGGCTATTGTCGCCATCCGGGCTTTGATCCCAGCGGCGTTTTCCAGCCAATCCACTTTCCACCTGGTGTTGCTTCCGTCGCCAGAAGCCCTGTTCCTGCAGGCGGAACGAAGACTAATCACAGCGCTACTGGCCTACAACCTGATCCCCACTCACAGCACCTGCTCCGGCGATCCCACCGAGAGTGGGGTCAGCGTGACCATCAGCGGTCAGCTGGTGGCAGCGCGCTCCAGGGAGCGTTGTCATCATCATAGTCCGGGCCGCTTCTGGCCAACCGCATAACGGGGTTACGCGGCCAAAGCTGACAATCAGGCGTGCACGCGCGGTAAAGTCGCCTGTTACTAGCACTGTCGTCACGCCACACCCGCGATCTCGACGTCACCTTGACACGCCCCTAATTCCACAATATAATATATTTGTATCTTGTTTATACTCAAAAGGAGGGGGGCAATGCACACCGTGACCTCAGCCGATGGTACGCGAATCGGCTATGCACAGTCCGGATCGGGTCCGGCGCTCCTACTCGTCCATGGCACTACCGCCGATCACCGGCGATGGTATCCGCTCTTACCCTACCTCGAACCGCACTTCACCGTCTGCGCGATGGATCGCCGTGGTCGAGGAGACAGCGGCGATGCGCCCAACTATCACATACAGCGCGAGGCGGAGGACGTCGCCGCAGTAGTTGATGCCATCGGCGGGCCTGTTTCGGTGCTGGGCCACTCGTATGGTGCTATATGCAGCCTTGAGGCCGCGCTGCTGACTCCAAACATGCACCGGCTCGTTCTCTATGAGCCGCCCATCCCCACCGGCATTCCGCTGACCTCACCTGAGCTGCTCTCGCGGATGGAGGCGCTGATCGCCTCCAACGACAACGAAGCCGCGCTTGAGCTCTTCTTCCGCGAGACTGTGGGCATGCCCGAGCACGAGCTCAAGGCATACCGGCAGCTCGCAGCCTGGCCCATCCGTGTAAAGCTCGCTTCGACCATCCCCCGCGAAGAGCGTATCGATGGCACGTACACTTTCGATCCCAAGCGGTTCGCGGCACTGCAGCTGCCGACGCTGTTGCTTCAGGGTAGCGACAGCCCTCAGTATATGCAGCAGGCCACCACCACCGTCGACAGCGCACTGCCAAACAGCACCATCGTCATCCTTTCAGGCCAGCGCCATGTCGCAATGGACACTGTGCCAGAGATTTTCATCTCCGAGATCTTGAGCTTCCTACGAGGATAGCCTGAATACGACCCAGACGAGTGGGGCTACGCCTCCGCCGTCGCTGTGCGGCTGCCTCAATCCACTGTGGCTAGTCTTTGAACCGCGCGCCAACGGGTGGAATGCACACATTCCCTTGATCTGGGTGCACTGATGGGTTCTTACGCGGAACGACGAGTGTAGGTGCGCCGCGGTGGTGGACTTTGCGCTATGAAGTCATTCCCCTTGCCAGTGCAGTAGAGGGCCCGCGCCTTGATGACCTGGCGAGCGCTGAGCAGCGTCCCCGTTATGCCCGCCTGCTTCAGGCGAGCGCCAATCAGCCGCTTATAGCCACTTTCAACTGTCCCACAGCCGATTTGGCAACCGCGTGCGCGACGTTTCGAACATCACAAACAGTGTCGATGCTTCACAAAATAGCCGTAGACGAGGCACACAATGTCATCTTCATCCTCGGGCCCCTTTTTCGCCCGCACGGTCCGCAACACGCTGTCGAAGTCGCCGGGCCATAGCTCAGTCAAGCGCATTTGTGCCCAAGCTTACGTAACTACACACTACTTCCCATACACTGTGTGAGCCCCTGCCCAGATACGCCCGGCCGCAGGACACCAGCCCACAATCTGGATGGCACTCGGAAAGTGTTCTGTCACCGAGTTCTAGATCCACACCGCGCCATCGGCCACGAACACAAATCCGCAGCCTGCTGGGCTCCTTTCCGACAACTCGTCACATACAGGAGCTGTCTGAACTCCTCAGCCGTCTGGATATCACCACAGTAACCGGAGTTCTCCGCCCGTAACCCCCATTCCGCCAGGGAAGCATCTGCGGCCACTGAGACTATGTACCAACTGCCAACCTCGGCCTGCTGCCCTCTTGTCCGGATTGAGGTGCACTCAACTGAGCTGCAGATGCGCTCCGGCGGCTCCGCGGTGCCCGCTACCTATTCTTGCTCCGCCTCAAGACGCTCTTGACCGCTTTGCTCTCCGGCAATCCAAACGCCAGGCTCACTGATGGTCGTTTGGGCAAATCGCCCGTACAGCTCGCCGGACTTCGATCTGATCCATCAGCGCGATCACTGTGCCCCCGCAGCGACAAAAAGTGTAGCAATCGCCTTTTCTGGCGAACGGCAGGATTCTATCAGATAAGCCAGAAAACAGCGTGCGAGTCTCCGCATCTTCGAGCGTCATCCGCAGCCTCTGACCCGGCTCGATCGCGTGTCTGTCCAGTCCAAATGTATACAAGTGTGCACAGGAGATCTTCTGTTGTCCAGAATTGGTAACTCAATCATAGAATAAAAGGGGGCCTATCTACTGCGACAACTCGTCAGTGCACATTCTAGGCGGGTGTCTGCGGGGCATTGACACGCCCATCCTTCGTGGTATCATTTTTATGCAGCGCTTTAGCACTCCGACATACTGAGTGCTAACTTGCTTGCGCAGATAAGTTCGGCCCTCCCCTTGCGAGCAATCACCTGATGCCGAATGATGCCGCAGGGGATACAGGGTGTGGGACAATCAGCTCTAAGACTTGAATACCTGCAGCAGCCTGGTGAAACGTAACGGAGCGATGGCAGAAGCAAAAGCACTCACAACGCGACAGGAACGCTTGTTAAGATTGATCATCAAGGAGCACGTCGAGACAGCGGGCATGGTAGCCTCTCGAACCCTGGTCGACCGCTACCAGCTTGATGTGAGCCCGGCGACGGTGCGCAATGAGATGGCGCGGCTCGAAGAACTCGGCTATCTGCTACAACCGCACACCTCTGCTGGCCGCGTGCCGACTGAGGCGGGATTTCGCTACTTTGTGGAGCGGCTGATGCATGAGCCCTCTCTGCCACAGCGTGAGCAACGGATGATCGCGCATCAATTCTATCAGGCACGGGAGCACATTGAGGAGTGGCTCCCTTTAGCCTCAACTGTCCTGGCCCGCGTAGCGCAAGCCGCAGCGATATTGACCGCTCCACGGACCACAGGCTCGCTTTTCAAGCATCTGGAGCTGATCGCCACGCACGGTCGTGCGGTTCTGCTCATCCTGGTAATGGAGGGGGGCACCGTGGAGCAGCAGATGTTGGTGCTCTCAGAGCCAATGAACCAATCCGCACTTCGCGACGCCGCTGATCGCCTAAATCAAGTCTGCGCCGGGCAAAATGCCGAACAGATCGAGGCACATATGCCCGAGTTCCCTCCGCTAGAGAAAGACATCGCCCGGATCGTCTTGACACTACTGCGAGATGCCGAGGGCGAGGCCGCTGATGAGATCTACTATCACGGCTTATCAGATCTGCTTCAAAAACCGGAATTCTCAACAGCGGAGGAGGCCTCGACCGCCCTGGTGCGTGCAATGGAGGAGCGCAGCCTGCTACAGGCCGTGCTCTCCGAGACCCTGACCCCCTCCGTTGGTATTGGCAGCGTCCGTGTCATCATTGGAGACGAAGGGCAGTGGGAGGAACTGCGCACCTGCAGCATCGTCCTGGCGCGTTATGGCGTTGCAGATTACGCCACCGGCTCTCTGGGTGTAGTCGGCCCCGTCCGCATGCATTATGGACGAGCGATCTCTGCTGTCAGATTCGTTGCCGGCATATTGGGCGAATTAGTCTACGAAATTTATCAACCCAACAGCCAATCTGGTCTGTTCCCTGTAGAGTCAATATCCTCGAGGTTCAACCAAAATCAAGGTACGGAGGCAGATATCGATGAAGAAAGAGGACCCTAAGCCAAAACCAGCCACAGATAACACGCCTGATCCTGAAGTGATCCAGGAAACCCCACCAGCCGATAGTGACGCAACAGTTGAAGCAGATGTCACCTCTGAGGCAGATAGGTCCGAAACGGAAGCCCGGACCCTGACGCTTGAGCAGAAGCTGGCACAGGCTGAGGCCAGCCTTGCTGAAGCTGAGCAAAAGACCGCGGAGTACCTCGATGGTTGGCAGCGAGCCCAGGCTGCTTTTGCAAACTATCGTAAGCGGACCGAGGCAGAGCAAGGTCAGTGGCGCAGCACCGCCAACGCGGCCTTGCTTGCCCGTCTTCTACCGGTGCTCGACGACTTCAAGCGGGCTTTTGAGGCCGTGCCGGAGGCGTACCAGGAGGATCAGTGGCTCAACGGAATCCGTCTGGTTCAACGCAAGCTCGAGAGCGTTCTTAAGTCGGAAAACGTGACGCCCATCGAGATTGAGCCCGGCGATGCCTTCGATCCAAACTATCATGAGGCCGTCCTCTATCAGGAGGTCGAAGGCTTTGGCGATGGCGAGATTGTGACCGAGATAGAGACCGGGTATCTAGTCGGAGAGCGAATACTGCGTCCGTCCCTGGTTGTCGTAGCTAAAGGCGCCACGGAGGCGCCAGCCGCATCTGAAGACGACGAGGTGGCAGAGGACGTCGACGCGGCAGCGGTTGTCGAGGTGCAGGGCACCGTGGTCGAGGAGCTAGACGAGGACGCTGAACCGAAATCCCAGGCATAGGTATCAGGATTGCACTGCCTTCTAGGATAGTAGACGAACGCAGATGGAGAAAAAATGAGTCAAGATTATTACGCTACCCTGGGGGTCGCTCATAATGCCAGCCCTGAGGAGATCAAGAAGGCGTACCGCACATTGGCCAGAAAGTACCACCCGGACGTAAACTCGGAACCGGGGGCAGAGGACAGGTTCAAGGAAGTCAATGCCGCCTATGAAGTGCTATCGGACGCGGAGAAACGCGCGATGTATGATCGCTACGGCACCGACGGCCCTCCCGGTCTTGGCGGCTTCGACTTTGGCGGTATGCGCGATCCCTTCGACATCTTCGCCGAAGTCTTTGGCAATCTCGGCGGGTTCGGTGACTTCGGTAGATCTGGTCGGGCAGGACCGCGGAGAGGCAATGATCTCCGGACCAGTCTGGAGATCACCTTTGAGGAAGCTGCCTTTGGTGCCGAGAAGACAGTTGAGGTTCGACGCCAGGAACTATGTTCGGTCTGTGACGGCTCTGGCGCCGAACCGGGCACAACACCGGAAACCTGCACTGAGTGTGGGGGAACGGGGCAGACCCGCCAGGTTCAACGAACCCTGCTGGGCAGCTTCGTCAACATCACGACGTGCCAACGCTGCCAGGGACGTGGAAAGGTCGTCAAAACACCTTGTCACGAATGTCGAGGATCAGGACGGGGCTACGCCACCCGCCAGATTGAGGTCGCCATCCCCCCGGGTGTGGATGATGGCGTCACGATCCGCGTTTCAGGCCAGGGGGAGCCCGGCGAACTCAACGGACCGAGCGGCAACCTCTATATCACACTACGGGTGCAGCCCCACGACTTCTTCTCCCGTCGCGGCACTGACGTTATCTTAGAGATGGAAATCAACGTCTCGCAGGCAGCCTTAGGTGACGTGGTGACCGTACCGACCCTAGACGGTGATCACCAGATCACCATTCCCGCTGGCACCCAGTCCGGTGCTATATTCCGGTTACGGGGCCTGGGCATTCCCGAGCTCCGGGGCAACCGCCGCGGCGATCAGCTGGTCGTGACCCAGGTTGCTATTCCCAAACGTCTGAGTGAGGAGCAGAAGGCGCTCTTCAACCAGCTGGCCGAGACTCTGGGGACGGCAGGCGTCATCGAAAACAAGCAGAGCTTTGTCGACCGTGTAAAGGATGCCCTAGGGCTTTAGCCATCTCCGATGACCGCCGAATGGCTGGAGGTGAGAGTGCAGGTCAATGGGGAAGCCGCCGAGGCGGTCGCTGAGGTATTAAGCCGCTATGCCCCCCGGGGAGTCGCCTTCGACTACGGCGCCGATCCGGCGATCGTCAGCCTGGTGACGGTCAAGGCCTACCTGGCTGTGGATGAGGGAATCGCGGCGCGGCGACGTAAGATTGAAGAAGGCCTATGGCACCTGCGCCAGATCTGGCCTATCATTCCCGAACCGGCCTTCCGAACCATCCCTGAGCAGGATTGGACAGCGACCTGGAAAGAGCAGATTCCAGTGTTGCATCTGGGTGAGCGCGTCGTGATCAGGCCCTCCTGGCGCACCTATAGTCCCCAAACCGATGAGATCGTGCTGATGATCGACCCCGGTATGGCGTTTGGCACGGGCCTGCATCCCACCACACAGCTGTGCGTTACGGCGGTGGAGGCGTTTGCCCGTGCTGGCACCGGCATGCTGGACTTGGGCACCGGGACCGGGATTCTGGCAATGATCGCCGCGCAATTGGGCGCGGATCCGGTTCTGGGCATTGATAACGATCCCTCCGCCGTCAACGCAGCGCGGCGCAACGCTGCTGCTAACCAGCTTGATGATCGTGTAGAGCTTCGGTGCGGCTCACTCGCGGACGTGCAAGAAGCCTACAGCTTAGTCGTCGCCAACATTCTGGCTCCCGTCATCATCGCTATGGCCGAAAGCGGCCTGGCAGAACGGGTGCTGGTTGATGGCACACTGGTAGCTTCCGGCATTCTGGAAGACCAAACCGATGAGGTCGCCGCGGCGCTCCAGCGCTATGGCTTGCGGGTCACCGACCGCTGGCGTCAGGGAGAGTGGGTCGCGTTGATTGCTGAGTGCCCCGCCGGATAGCGCCGCAGCACATTGTCCTGCCGACTCTGTGGCAATTGAAGCTTCACACCGCGGTCGATACTCAGCCGAGGTCGCCAAACTGGACTCGTAGGTTCACCGGTGCGCCACTCTCTAGCGATGCATATCCTGCTTCAATGATCGCCAGACTTCGACGCTCGCTCCTTCCTGTGGTAGGACCGGCTCGGCGTCCCTCCACGTAGTCGGCAAAGGCGTCCATCTCCGCAGCATAAGGTGATAGTGACACTGCCGGATAGGGAAGGCAAACCGGCCTCTCATCAGGATCCAACACCTGACTGAAGACCTCGATGCCCTCACGACCAGACCGCACCACACCCTGATCCCCATAGAGTGTGTAACCCCGCAGGCTGTGAGCCAGGCGGGTCTCCGCCGTCTGTAGAATCGAGACATGCAGGCCGCTCCCCAAAGTCAGCAGGCCACTCAGGGTACCCTCGACATCCTGTCGCCGGAAAGAGCTCGCCTTATGCTCCCTCAAATAGACGATGGCCACCTCACCCAAGATGAAGCGTAGCTGTGCCATACTATGAACACCTTGTAACATCCAATGTCCCGTGCCGCCGAGCTCGGGAGTCGACAACCAAGCGCGTCGTCCCGAATATCCGTAGTCTGGTGCCCGAAATCCACGCGCCAGTGCGGCCCCGGTGAGTTCACCAATGTAGCGACCGGTTTGTACGATCTCCCGCAGCATGCATGAGGCGGCGCTGTAAGATTCATTTTCCGCCACATAGAGTGCGACACCCTGTGACTCTGCAGCCTCGATCATGCGCGTCGCATCGGCGACCGTCAGCGCCATCGGCTTTTCCACCAGCACATGCTTACCTGCTCTCACGGCCTCGATGGCCACAGGACAGTGCAACCTGTGAGGAAGACAGATCGAAACCGCGTTCACCACCGAATCGTTCAAAGCAGCCTGATAGTCCGGATAGGTCTTCTCGATTCCTAGCACTGCAGCCTTCTTCTGCAGAAATTCCACATCGTTGTCTACGAGGCAGTCTACTAGGATATCATCGCGCCGTCCCGAATTCACAAGCTCGCGGATAGCCCGCACGTGGCGTGTGCCGGCCCAGCCCACTCCTAGAATCGCAACGCGCAGCACGCTCTGCCTAGACCCCAATCATCTCACGAGCTTCCGCTGGAGATGCTATGGGCCGCCCAAGCTCCTGCGCGATCCGCACCAGGCGCTCGATCAACTGGGCGTTGCTCGTCGCCGGCACACCAGGCCGGTAATAGGGATTGTCTTCAAAACCGGCGCGTACGTGCCCCCCCATGCCCATTGCCAGCAACGCGATGGTGACGTCGTGTCCACCATGTCCGATCGCGCCCCAGATTGCTGATGCAGGGAGACTCTGGCTCAGAAAGCAGAGGTTCTGAGCTGTTGCGGGCATCGCGCCCGATTGACCCAGGACAAAAGTAAACAGATAGGGAGGAGAGAGCCAGCCCGCATCCGCCAGGCGCAGTGTGTTGGCAATCATGCCCACTTCGAAGATAGCTGCATCCGGCTTGATGCAGCGGCGATGCATCTCCTGAGCCCAGTAGTCGATGGCCTCCGGTGGGTTAATGTAGACGCCGGCATCGTAGTTAACCGATCCGGGGTTGAGGGAGGCCAATTCTACATTGACCTGCAGGGAGACCGACCGTTCAGCAGGTGTGAGCTCGTTAAACCCACCTGTGGAGCCCTCGATCAGGATGTCACAGCGTTCGCGAATGAGCCTAACAGTGCGCGTGAAGGCGGTGACATCCTGCGTGGGATAGCCATCTTCATTCCAGACGTGCAGGTGTGCGATGCTCGCGCCCACGTTCCAAGCACGCACGACCTCTTCAGCAATCCCTTCGGGCGAAAGGTCCAAAGGCGGTAGCCCTTCCCGCATATAGGGAGGAACTGAGGGGGCCACCGCAATCAACAGTTTATCTTCATTTAGCTCGTGCATCGCTACCTTCCAGGCCACGGCTCCAGGCGAACCGCATCCATCAGACGCATCACCTCGTCTCGTGATCCCACGCTCACACCACCGTGGAGCGCAGCCGCCGTGCCAGTCGCAACGCCCCTGCGCGCCATAGCGTGCAGGGACAGTCCCTCCGAGGCCGCCCAGAGCAATCCGGCTACCAGTGCGTCGCCGGCCCCGACCGGATTGCGGATCGCGAGCTCTGGCGGGAGGGCCCAGACTCGGACATCGCCCGAGGCCAGCAGTAGCCCCTCGCCACCCAGGGAGAGGGCGACCAAAGTTATCCCCAGTTCTAGCAAGTTATCCACAACTAGGGCAGCTTTCTCGCCAGATTGAATCGGCTCACCCCACCATGCCGCAGCTTCTTCCAGATTGGGCTTCACTGCAAAAGGGCCGGCCTCCAGCCCGAGCCTAAAAGCCTCCCCGCTGGTGTCCAGCAAGACATTGGCGCCACGTGACCGCAGCAGGACAATCAGATCCGCATAGAAGCTCGCCTGTACGCCGGGAGGGAGGCTGCCGCACAAGGCCCACAGATCGCCTTGGCGCGCGCACACCGCTACATGCGCCAGGAAAGCGTCGACTTCCTGAGCTGTCACCAGCGGGCCTGCTTCGTTGACTTTCACGTATCGAGAACCATCAGATTCTGCGATGACAACATTCGTGCGTGTCTCGTTCGCGATGAGCGTCAGATCGGTGTCGATCCCCAGGCTGCGCAAACCCGACTGGAGCTTATGTCCTGTCGCACCTCCAACGAACCCCAGCGCGACACTTGGCACGCCGAGGGCCTGTAACGCCCGCGAGACGTTGAAACCCTTGCCGCCCCAATCTTCGCGCGCCTCAAGTGCACGGGTCATCTCATTTAAGATGATCTCCGACACTGTCAGCGTAAGGTCCAGGACCGGATTAGGCGTAACCGTCACTATCATCCCGTCACCCTTGCCGTCATCTCCTCAACACAATAACACCACGCTATCAGCCTGACGCGTCCAGCATCAAGGCAGCAGGTGCCCGAGGCTGTAGCGCACCACCAAAGCCACCTACTAAGGTTCTAGATCGTAGGTATTATAGAAGCAGTGCGTCTACCCGCAACTGTCTGCGAAACCAGGCGTTCGTAGTAGCTCGAAACACCGAAGCGCATAAGCAGACATTATGAAAGGCCCCTTCTAACCACCTGCCAGTCCGCTGCGCCCGTGATGCTGGGCACAGTGCGCCATCAACACTGGTATTCCGGACGTCAGCCAAAGCTTGTGGTGCCTTTGATGAGCTCGGATATATACTCTTAGGCCACTCAGAGCCCACATAACAAATAGCATGGACTCATTTTGGCGAGATTGGACGTTATGCGCACTGAATGTTGCGAATGATGCGGCAATGATGGACAGAGAAGCTCCCCGTTCAAAATGTCTGGCGCATAAGGTAAATGGTTTCCTCACAGCCCCTGTCATGGTACAATTCAGTATAGATAATGATGAACAACCTGAGAGAAAAAGATTATGAATACAGTTGCTGAGCGCTTTCCTACGGACACCGTAGAGACAACACAGCCCATCGTTGACAATCTGGACTCGTTGATGCAGGTCCTTGCGCCAGAGATTCAAGAGGCGGTCAATACCATTGGGCGACGCGATGATCTCCTGGAGGTCATTCTGGATCTGGGCCGCGTGCCGACGGCACGCTACACCGATAGGGAAATCGTGCTGCGCGAGCGCGAAGTGTCGCGTGAGGACATCGACTGGGTGGTCGAGCGCATCGGGGAGTTCGACGCCGACAACCGCGCGGGGATCGCTCGCACACTGCACCGGATCGCGGCCATTCGCAACCGTAAGGGTCAGATCGTGGGACTGACTTGCCGGGTTGGCCGAGCAGTGTTTGGCACCATCACCATCATCCAGGATCTGATCGAGTCCGGCGAGAGTGTGCTGTTGCTGGGACGTCCAGCCGTGGGCAAGACCACGATGCTGCGCGAGGCGGCACGGGTCTTGGCCGCCAACAAACGGGTCGTCATCGTCGACACTTCCAACGAGATCGCGGGTGACGGAGACATTCCCCACCCGGCCATTGGACGCGCTCGGCGCATGCAGGTGGCGATGCCTAGCCTCCAACATGAAGTGATGATTGAGGCGGTGGAGAATCACAACCCTGAGGTCATCGTCATTGACGAGATTGGCCGTGAGATGGAGGCACTGGCTGCGCGAACCATCGCCGAACGTGGGGTACAGTTGATCGCGACCGCTCACGGAAATACCCTTGACAACCTTTTGCTCAACCCCACCCTCTCGGATCTGGTGGGCGGCATTGAGAGCGTAACACTTTCTGATGAGGAAGCCAGGCGCCGCGGCACCCAGAAGACGGTGCTAGAACGCCGAGCCCCGCCCACGTTTGACATTCTGGTCGAGATTCAGGACCGGCAGCGCCTGATGGTCCACCGGAACGTTACCGAAGCGGTGGATGCCCTGCTGCGCGATCGGTCGCTCCCTGAGGAGCTGCGCTACCGCGATAGCTCCGGTGAGATCCACACCGAGCAGGTGCGCGAGGAGCGGTCTAGCAGACCAGAAGAGCGAGGGTACAGTGAGCGGAGCGAGGCAGCAACCATCGAAACCCGCGCGGGACGGGGGCGTCGCAAGCTTCAGGAGAAGCGAATTTACCCCTTCGGTGTCGCCCGAAATCGTTTGCTTCGCGCGGCTCAGAACCTGCGGGTTCCAATTCGGGTGGTCGACAATCTGAAGGAGGCCCACGTCTTCGTCACAACCAAGCAATACTATCGTAAGCGACCGCGGGTTGTGACCGACGCCGAGCGAAGGGGGGTACCCATCTACGTGTTGCGGGCCAACACTTCTGCCCAACTCGAGACCTTCTTGACAGATACCTTCGAACTCTCGCAGGATGAGACCGATGCCTTCACTTTGGCGATGGGAGAGGCCGAAGACGCCATCAGCCGCGTGCTGCAAGGAGATCAACAGGCGGTGAGCTTGTCACCCCAGAACTCCTTCGTCCGGCGCTATCAGCACGACCTCGCCAGCAAGGCAGATCTGAGATCACGATCCTTCGGTGAAGAACCCTACCGTAGCGTCCGGATTTACCGCGAGAGTTGACCGGGGATGACTCGAGCGAGCCGATGACCGGTCTGTTCGTCACATTCGAGGGACCTGAGGGAAGCGGCAAGACCACACAGCTGAAGGCGTTAGCGCCTTGGCTGATCGCGCAGGGATACGATGTACTCTCCACCCGTGAGCCTGGCGGTACGCCCGTTGGCGAGCGGATTCGAGTACTTCTACACGATTGTGTGCATACCGAGATGACAGCCGAGACCGAGATTTTGCTCTATTCGGCCGCACGGGCCCAACATGTGGCCGAGGTGATCCGGCCGGCGTTGAAGGCCGGTACCCTCATTCTATGCGACCGTTTCTACGACAGCACCTATGCCTACCAAGGGTACGGTCGAGGACTTCCAATGGAAGCCCTTCGACGCATTACCGCTTTCGCTACCCTCGGGTTGATCCCCGACCTCACGATATGTCTTGATCTACCCCCGGAGATTGGGCTGCAGCGGCGCCAGAGCAGCGGCGAGGCGCTGAATCGTCTGGATCGCGAAACAGTGGCTTTCCATCGCAGGGTTCGCGAAGGGTACCTGACGCTCATCGATGCAGAGCCAACACGGTGGCGCTTGGTAGATGCTACCGCCTCGATCGAGACCGTTCAGACAGAACTGCGGCACATTATCACGCGCGCTCTGAGCGCGTAAAAACCCGTACAGACAATCGTTCTTCGGCAGGAAGGGAGCTGGCCTATGACCAGGACCGTGAGCGTCGCCGTTGCCCAAATGGACCCAAAGCTCGGCGCCTATGAGCACAATTTCTCGCGTATCGTCGAGCTATTCGAAGCAGCCATTGATCAGAACACAGCGCTTACGGTCTTTCCAGAGTGCACCACAACCGGTTATGGCTTTGCAGATCTCTCAGCGGCATACGCCGTGGCCGAACCGGTACCCGGGCCGACAACAATGGCCTTGACCGCGCTCTGTCGCCGGCACAGGATGGATGCCGGACCTTACGTGGTCGTGGGTCTGCTGGAAAGAGTGAAAAACCCCGATATCGTCTATAACAGTGCAGTGCTCGTCGGCCCAGAGGGCCTGATCGGCCATTACCGCAAGGCCCACTTGCCGCTGCTGGGGGTGGACCGCTTTACCACACCGGGGGATACGGGCTTCCAGGTCTGGGAGACGGCGATTGGGCGCATCGGGATCGCCATCTGTTACGATTTGCGCTTTCCCGAAGCCTTACGGACACTCGCCCTTGCGGACGCCGACATCGTCGCGCTTCCCACCAATTGGCCCGATGGCTCACAGAATGCGCCGCAGTTCGTCACCCGCACTCGCGCCCTCGAGAACCGCGTCTTCCTCCTGGCATGTAACCGCTGTGGAAGGGAGGGTGGTTTCTGGTTCTTCGGCCACAGTCAGATCAGCGATCCGCAAGGGAACATTCTGGCGGAGGCGGGGGCCGACGCTGGCCTCAGCTACGCTCACATCGATCTCAGTGCGGCAAGAGAGAAACGCATTGTAATCCGCCCGGGTGAGTTCGAACTGGACACCATCGGCGACCGGCGACCGGATCTCTATCATAGCATCATCGTAGAACCCCCGAAGCAAGCTTATAAAGAGGAGGAGGCATGACCCGCCAGAAGAACTACATCACCGATATGGATGGTGTGCTGGTGCGCGGGCACAGTATGATATCCGGCGCGGCGGAGTTTATACAGACACTACGACACAAAGATGCCGAATACCTGGTGCTGACCAACAATCCGCTCTATACGCCGCGTGACCTGGCCCACCGCCTGAAATCGATCGGTCTGGAGATTCCGGCTGAGCGGATCTTTACCTCCGCAATGGCGACGGCCCGCTTTCTGCAGAGCCAGCGGCCCAATGGAACCGCGTTCGTCATCGGCGAGAGTGGCTTGACTGAGGCTATCCACGACGCCGGGTATGTGATCACCGACATCGATCCTGAGTATGTTGTCCTGGGCGAAACACACACCTACAACATCGCCCAGATCACCAAGGGTATCCGGCTCATTATGGCTGGCGCACGGTTCATCGCCACCAACCCGGATACCTCCGGGCCTTCAGAGCGGGGCATCGTGCCCGCCTGCGGAGCGATGGCGGCGCTGGTGGAGAAGGCCAGCGCCAAGGCCCCGTTCTTTGTGGGCAAGCCCAATCCCCTGATGATGCGCACGGCGCTGAATTACCTTGGTGTCCACTCCGAGGACACCATAATGGTCGGCGACCGAATGGACACCGACATCGTAGCCGGGGTCGAGACTGGCATGGAGACCATTCTAGTGCTCACCGGCGTGACAACCCAGGATATGGTGGAGCAGTTTCCCTACCGGCCAACCCACATTGTGAATTCGGTGGCGGATATCGAGGTGTAAGACGTGATCGACCGCCTCAAGCCCTAACAGTCCAGGGGCTCGCGACGCGCGATCGCCGACCGGCCCTTCGTATCTAGTTGTCCAAATCTGGGATACGACGCCAGCGGCGCGGCCACCAGCTCCAGGCTCGAAGCCTTAGCCGGCCCCAGAGGGCCCGAGCTTCAGCCTCGTTCATGCCCGTGTTATCCTCGAAACGCTGCCAAAATACGTGCCACCAATCCTCTGGCTCGATCTTCGGCCCGTCATAGACCGTCGGACGATCGGAGGGACCGTCTACCACCAGGCTCCCAACATAGTCACCCTCATCGTAAACGCGCCGAATCTGCGTCGCGATCTCCGCCAGATCGGCCTCAGAGACCACACCGTTGCTCGTTGCCTTGTAGAACTGCACCGTCACCCGAATCGGAAAACGGGGGTCGCGTTCGATGTCCAGCCCGTCGATCTCGGTGAAGGGGCCCTCAACTGGCCCGTGACCGATCACAGCAACCTCAACGTCAGAGTCTCTCTGCTCCGTTGGCGCGGACAGCGGTGCCGCCTCGAGCGCCAGCTCTGCCATCCCGCGCATAGGCTGGCGCTGTCTCAGCGGCACTTGAATCAACATCACCATGTTGAGGTCGCTCTCCCCGGTCGCCTCAGCGCTGTCTGCTTCCGCTGCTGTGAGATCAGGGCGGTGAAGTTCGGTCGGATCGTTCATGAAGTCGCTCAATCGCTCAGCGGTAAAACTTGCACGTTCACCATTCCGGTTGAAGAAAAGGCGCTGTCCCCAGGTGTATCCAACCGGGAATGCATCGCGGACATTATCAATCACTGTCGTGCTGGAGCCCTCGCGGGTGGCGACAATGACCAGCACCGCCGGATCACCCTGATAGGACTGATAGTTGAAGAGTACCGGGTTGAATTCGGCCTTTTCCCCCGTCGGCACCGGCAAAAAAGCGGCCTGAGCGCTGACGAGAACGTGGGTATCCCGTGGACTCAACAGCGAAATCTGACGGCCCGGCCACGAACCTGGATCGCTGAGGTAGCGGCGCAGGTCGCTGAGATATTCACTCAAGCTCACCCGCTCCAGCGCGCCGCCAGACTCGTTGCCAACCAGCAGATAGAAGCGGTTAGGTGAGACGTCAGCGGTCAAGTCGCTGAAGTTAGGGTAGCGAATCACCGGCATTAGCGTAAGATCTAGCTCCCGCGTCGCTGGATTCTCATGCTGCACTTGAATCGTCACGTCGGAGATGTTCGGGCCCACTGCGGAGTTCTCGTAGCGTCCGGAATCCTCCCAGGTGACGTTGAGGACCTCGAGGCCGTGGGCAGCGGCCAGGCTTTGCGCTTCGGGGTCCCACACCATTGCCGCGGTGCGCTTAATCGCCTCTTGATAGCCTGAATCGCCTCCCTGATCCGACAAAAGCGGCGCTGCCAGGCCGGGACCCGCTCCTAAAGACACCAATACCATCGTGACTGCGAGCCAAGCGTAAAGCACCTTCCCCACCATCGAGGCCTCCTTCCCTGCCAACTGCTCTCTGAGAACGGAAGAGGGATCGTGAAAGCTGCACCAGCATCCCTGCTCTGTCTTCTGGACGACGGCACGGGAGAATTTGTTCCAGTAGCGGAGGAAATGAGCCACTGCTGATGGTCTCACCGGGAAAAGACAGCAGGGCCGCTTCAGGACGAACCTGATCGCGGCCCCACTTGAACACCAGCGACAGCTCCGAAAACTCGGTTCTGTGCTGCCGTTTGACCTAGTGCCGAGACCGAGAATCGAACTCGGGACACATGGATTTTCAGTCCACTGCTCTACCGGACTGAGCTATCTCGGCATAGGACACAACACCTGAACAACGATGGAAAGTATACCATAAGTGCGGGAGTTGTCTACCCTGGTTCATGCCAAGACCCCGGCCTTGGCTCCGAGCCGCGCGCCCAGATTGGCATAGAACCAAGAAATCGGATCGCAAGCGGAGTGCCAGGCTCAGGTCCCCATCAACATGGGCAAGGAACCAGCAGTTTTGGATACGATAACCCGCCCAGTATCTCCAGATTGCAGGCCAAAACTGCCCAGGCGCATTGCAGCTTGGACAGAACTCCCAGCATCTGGCCTACGATGGACCTGGTCGACGTGTTACCCTAAGCCGACACTAAATGCGCCCGCACATGGACAACATTGACACACCGCAACTGCGTGACAGAATGCGCCCTTCAGGCTAAAATGGGAATGAACACGAATAAAGTAAGGAATGCGGACGAGGAAGATGTGATGCGCTTAACCGCTGAGGAACAGGGCTGGTTGGCTGGCGAGGCCGGCCCAGCGTTGCGTCGGGCGATGGAGATCGTGACGGCGTTGGGCACGATCTATGGCGCCCGGCGCCTGATTCCCGTGGAGAGCGTCCAGATCTCCGGGGTCTCCTACCGTAACATCGGCGACGCAGGCCTCGACTTCCTCTGCCGCTGGGCCGACGAGGGCGCGCGGGTGCGCGTCCCCACCACGCTTAATCCCACCGCGATGGATATGGTCAGCTGGCAGACCCAGGGCCTCGACCCCGACTTCGCTGCCAAGCAGCGTCAGGTCGTCGCGGCCTTTGCCCGTATGGGTGTCGGCAAAGGGGTTCCTCTCCCCACCTGCACACCCTATCTGATCGGTAACCGTCCCCTCCCCGGCGCCCATATAGCGTGGGCTGAGTCCTCAGCAGTCGCCTTTGCCAACAGCGTGCTGGGCGCCCGTACCAACCGCGAAGGAGGTCCAGGTGCCATCGCTGCGGCGCTCACGGGCCGCACCGGGGCTTACGGGCTGCATCTTGAGGAGCATCGACGGGCCACACTGCGCGTGAAGGTGGACGCGGTGCTGGACACGATCTCCGACTACAGCGCGCTCGGCGCATTGATTGGGCGGACCGCTCAGAAAGCGGTGCCGCTCTTCGTCAACCTGCCCCTTGAAGCGGATGATCCGCTGTATGAGGAGAAGCTGAAAGCACTAGGCGCGGCGATGGCAGCGACGGGTGCTGTGGCACTATACCATGTCGCAAGCCTGACGCCAGAGGCAACCTCTTCTGATCTGCTGACCGCCGATTGTGCCTGCTGGTGCATCGACGACCTGACCGAAGGGTACGCTATGCTATCCGATGACATCGAGCGCATCGACCTGGTCTGGATTGGCTGCCCGCACGCATCTCTGGTGGAGCTGGCGCAGCTGACCGAGAGGGTGGCGGGGCGCAGGCTGCAGGTGCCAATGTGGATCACCTGCGCCCGACCAATACGCGACCTGGCAGTCGACAGCGGGCTGGTGGGGAAGATAGAGGCCGCCGGAGGTCAGGTCTTTGCCGACGCCTGTATGGCTATCGCCCCGGTGCGGAACCTGGGCTTTCAGGCCGTGGCGACGCCGTCGGCCAAGGGCGCCTACTACCTGCGGAACCTGGCAAACGTCGCGGCACGCTTCGGCACTTTGGACCAGTGCCTCGCCGCAGCCGAGACCGGGCATTGGCCCTCGATGGGGAGAGACGCGTGACCTCTCCAGCACCCTTAACCTTCACGGCTCGAGTCATCAAAGCCGGCGTTGCCGAGGGCGAGGCACTGGTCTCTGCAGATCCCATCGGTTTCCTGGGGGGAGTGGACGGACAAACGGGCATCGTGACAGAGCGAGACCATCCGCTGGCTGGCACCTGCGTTGCCGGCAAGGTCCTGGTCTTTCCCACCGGCAAGGGCAGCACTGTGGGATCCTATGTGCTCTACCAACTGGCAGCAGAGGGCTTGGCTCCCGCGGCAATCATCAACGCCGAAAGCGAGCCGATCGTCGCCGTGGGGGCGATCATCGCCGAGATCCCGATGGTAGACCAAGTGCCCATCGGGGCAATCCGCACGGGCGACCGGGTGTGCATCGAAGGCGCCACGGTCACGGTCTCGAGGGGCGCCGACCACACCAGATAGTCAGTCTACTCCATACGCCACACGCGCAGGTTGTCCAGGCAGACGCGGGTGTTGCCGTCGGAATAGGCAGCCCCGCCAAGCCCGATGCGCCCGGTGGGGAAGTGATCGCTGGGGATCTCTGCTTGAAGCACACCGTTGATAAAGAGCGAGACGACGCCACCGATTCGCTGCAAGCTCAGATAGTTCCAGCCCGTGGGTGAGATATTCTTGGAGACGGTCCAAGGCAGCAGGCTGTCCTGCCATTGACCGTTCAGCAGCAGAAAGAGCGCGAAGGTCTGACCGTAGGGCGAGATCTCAAACCAGTAGAGATTCTCGTTGTCCGGGCCAAACCCAAGGCCGCAGGAGCCGTCGGTCCCGGCGTCGACGACACAGGCGATCTCGGCGATGAACTGATCGGGGCGAAAGGGCTCATACCATTCCCAGGCCGTCATCTGAGTCGCGACGATCTCGATACAGAACTCACCATTGGCCGGCGGGCTGAACCGCGTCCCGTCCGGGCTGCTGAGCCCCCAATTATGGCGATTATCGCTAAAGTCATCCTCGAAGCGCAGCACAGCGTTGGGGGGAAGATCGGTCTTTCCCCTAACGGTCCAGAAGTAATTACCGTCCAAGGGAATATCATAGATGATCTCCATCAACGTGCCGTCCGTCTGCTCCGCGCGGATGTCATAGGATCCACCGTCGATGGCCTCGATCAAAAATGCCGCATCGACGGGTATGGTCTCCCCTTCCAGCAGATCCGGGCCCCACTCCCCACTGGCGACGGGCGACAAATAGAGTCGTCCGATGGGCGCGCTGGCCTGATTGTAGATCTCTAACACCGCCTCGGCAGCGACGCGCCACAAAGCGTTGCCATCGATCTCAAACTGCCAAGCGGTCTCGATCACCTCCCCGCTGCTGTCTCGCGCCTGGATATCGTAAACGCCGTCGAGGATCCCGCTCAAAGCGTAATGCTCGCCGGCGGGGACGATATCTCCGCCCAGGCGGTCGTCGCCCCACGCGTCGGATTCCGTCGGCGAGACAAACAGGTACCAGATGTCCCGGCCGGAGTCATTGATGACCTCGAGGACCGTACCTTTGGGGCGCGGCGTGAACGTGGGCGTCGTGACTGCCGGCACGGCGGTATCCGGCGGCGGGGGCGTCTCTGTCGGCGGCGGCACCGGTGTCTCAAGCACGGGGGTCGGCTGAACCTCCGGAGTACTCTGGCCTAGGCCGCAAGCAAGACTGAAGACCAACAAACCGATAATAAGACATACGCGTCTGGTTCGAGTACCCACAGATACCTTCCTTTCTTCGCACGACCCGTCGATGCGATCACTAGTGCACATCTACATTATCTGTTCAGAGGGCGATTTTGCAAAGGTGAGGGTGCGGGCCTCCTCCTGCGCCAGGTCACGGATGCCGACAGGAAAGCGACCGTGGAGGGGAGAAAGACGCGCACCTAGCTGCACCGACTGCAGCAGCAGCCATGCAAGTGGGTAGCCGAGGCCGCTGAGTTGGGTAGCCATCCGAAGCTCCGCGACGCCAGCATCATCCCATCCGCCGAAGAGGGCAGTAAGAAAGCCGTAAACAAGCAGTGCCGGCAGCAAGAGGGCTGCACCAAGCACCACGACCTGCAACTCGGTTATCGCCAACCACGCGAGGCCGGTGTTACGCAGGAGCGAAAACAGCAGCAGGGCTGCGCCCGCAGGCGCTAGCAACGTCTGCCATACATAGATGCGCGCCCCGGCAAGGTAGCGCCGCGCGAAGGTCCGTGCCAGCAGGGCTCGGATCAACAGCGCCACGAAGTAGGCCACGAGCAGACCCTGGGTCCCCCAGCGTTCGACCAGCACCACAGCACCACCAATCCGCAGGATCTGTTCCACCAACGCCAGCAGCGCGATAATCCAGGGTCGGCCTGCCGCCTCGAGCATTCGGTCAGGGAGCCACACCGTCCAACGTAGCGCGCCCCAAGCTAGCAGCGGCGGCAGCCAAGCATCCACAGACCCATCAGAGAGGCCCAGCGTGCGCCCTAGGGCCGGGGTGCTCAAGGCGCCCAAAGCCGCCAGCAGAAAGAAGCTGACCCAAGCACCATACCGCATAGCCTGACTAACGTAGTAGCGCACCAGCGTTCGCGCGTTCAGCACAGCCGCCTCCGTCAGAGCCGGCATAAGACCACGGTACAGGCCAATCAGGAGGATCTCAAATCCGGCGGTGCTCCCCAGGATCAGCCACCAGCTCCAGGGTTCAAGGCCAGCGGGCATCAACGTCGCAGAGAAGACGGTCGACTGCAGCAGAAACCCGATCACCGGGATCGACGCGCTGAGGGCCCAGGGAATGCCAAAGGCGAGGACCTCCGCGGAGACAAATCGGTCGAAGGTCGGAAAAAGTACAGCGCGGAGCCGGTAGCCTTCCCAACGATGGAGATAGGCGCCGACCACGAAGGTCACCATCTCCGCCAGCGCAACACCTCCAGCCATTCCCAAGAGACCGACCAGCGCAAGACTCCTCCGCGGCTCCGCTCCCTGCGCCGACAACAGCACTACCATCAGCGTTGCCTGAAAAAGCGGCATGCAGAGATAGTAAAGCAGGTTCAGGAACTGCTCGTGATCAAAACGCTGCCGAGCACGAAAAGTCAGGGCAAAGACCCCTAAGAAGCCCGGGAACTGCAGCAGGACACGCGCCAGGAGATAATAGGCGATATGCGCCAAGCCCAAAACGGGCAGTACGAAGGCGATCAAGATTGCCGCAAGACCAACCTGCAGTGCACCGCTGACAAACTGCCACCAGACGTAGAACTGCAGATAGCGCGGCGCCCGTTGCGGGGCGCGACGCTGGTAGACGCTAAAACAGCGGACCGCCGCCGTGCCAGTACCGGCATCAAGCAGCAGCAGCACACCCGCAGTCGCGGTGACGACCGCCGTCCAGATCCCCCAGCCCTGGTGGCTGGGGAAAAGCAGGTCCGGAAGCAGTGTGAGGTAATAGGCTGCCGCTGGGATAAGAAGCAACAGCCCCGGCAGCGCAAAAGCCAGCAGACCGGCCAAAGGCCGGTGAAATCCCACGCGATGCCATAGCGGTGGCCCAGCCAGCCCCGAGAGCATCGTTCGCTCTTCCCAGCGACACGCCAACTCCGGATAGAGGTAGAAGCGCCGCCGTGCCCCATAATAGAGGGTGCCGGCAAGAAGAATGACCGCCGCCCCACCGCCCAAAATCGTCAGGCGCCCAGCTTGTTGCGGCGTCGGAGACTGTGGATAGTCGGCAAAGGATACGATCCGGCCCGCAACGGCGGCCTCTGCAACGAGTCGGTAAACGAAGTAGTCGAAATAAGCCCACTCTATCCAGCTCTCGTTGGACGGATGTGCGAGCCAGCCGCCAACTACCAAGGCCTGTGTCTGATCGCGGCCCCTCAGCTGCTGGATCACTCCCTGGCGAGTCGGCGTTACTGCAATGGGCTGTAGCAGATTGGGATTGGTGATCAGCGTGCGCGCCTGAATCTCCGGCGCCGAGCGCCAGTTGAACGCCCCAGGCAGGCCGCTCGTCGCATCACCAGCTCTCACAGGCGCTGCCGTTGCCGTTCTGTCCAGACCGAAGGTGCTCAAGCCCAACAGAATACGCAGGTCGTCGGCGTCCTGGGGATAGAACGATCCACAGAACAGTACCAGTCCCAGCCGCTCTTGCTGAATGCCCTCACTCAGGGCTGCTAGCGGGTCACGACCGGGCGGGTTGTTGACCACAACGACCTGGGCTAAGCTCAGCTGGTCGACACGCAACAGGTAGGGCTCAGCTCGTTCGATGGCAGCAGCAATTGCATCGTCCGGACCCACGTAATAGACCGCAACAGCGTCCGCTGGCACCTGAGCGCGAGCCGGGGCACCACCAGTCGAGAGCGACACCAGACAGACAGCAATCAGCGTCGCGGCGTATAGGCGCCAACGACTCACGGCGGTCTGGTTTCAGACGCAACGTCGTCAGACGCCGCGCCCGCGGATGCCCCATCGATCTCCTCGTTGCCTTGAGGCTGCAGCGGCGGCAGATCGCTCGAACGCTGAAGTCCGAACTGTTGCAAGAACTCAAAGGTGGTACCATACAGGATAGGTCGTCCCAGAGAATCGGCACGTCCCAGCTCCTCGATCAGGCCGGTGGACAGCAACGTGCGCAGCGTGCTGTCCGAGTTCACACCGCGAATCGACTCAATCTGAGGACGGGTCACGGGCTGGGCGTAGGCGACGATAGCCAGCGTCTCCATAGCCGCCTGGGTCAGCCTGAGGGTAACATCAAGCCCCAATAGGGCCTCGATGTAAGGGGCTGCCTCCGGAGCCGAGACCAGCTGCAGACCGCCGCGACCCCGCTGCAGCCGAAATCCACGGCGTTCACTCTCTTCCTCCAGGTGACTGAGCGCCGCCTCAACTTCCTGTGTTGACCACCCCGTCGCACTGGCCAGCGCCGCCACTGACACCGGCGCCGGCGCAGCAAAAAGCAGCGCCTCGAGGAGCGCCTCAGACCCTATGACGGCTGCGTCGCTCACGCCGCCTCATCGTCTGTGTCGGTCTCGTGATTTTCGTCTTCCCAATCCGCATCCGCCGGGAGCGGCGGCGCCGCGGAGCGATCCGGCGGTTCGGATTCGGCAATCTCAGGGCCGGGGAGGCCAGACGGCAGCGGCACAGATTCAGCCTCCGGCGTCTCTGGCTCCACCACAGTGACACGCACCTCAGGATGGCCCGCGATCTGCAGGCCCAGTTCGTCGGTCAGCGTGGCCTGCGTCTCCTTGATCAAATAGTTGGCCGTCTGGGGCACGTTCGTGCCTTGTGCCACACCCACCTCAACGTGTACCGCCACCCGGTTGCCCTTCGCCCGAACGTGAGGCGTCACCGTGACCACTCCGGGCAACGCGGCCAACTCGCTCTGCAGCATATCGGTCACGCTCTCGGTGCTGATTGTGGCGGTCCCTCCAGCAACCTGCTGTACCCGGATGAATCCCCGTCCGCCCCGACGCACCTCCAGATAGATGACCAGCGCAACCAGGAGCCCGGTGACCACCGCCAACGCCAGACCGCCTCCCAGTCGGGCCCAGTCATCCTGGATCTGAAGATAGGTACCCCAACCAACCATCCACTGCCCCACGGAGGTAAGCACGACGTGAGGCATAAGGAAAACCAGGATTAGGACCACCAATAACACCAGACAAGCGATCACAATCACAATGCGATTCAGCGTATCGAGGAACTTCATCACGACCTCCTCAACTTACCCTACTCGTAGTGAACCCGTAGATACCCCTCCGATGCCGCGCCCCATGGAATCGTGGCATCCAATCCCATCTTTGCCGTGCGCGCCTTCTGACCCGGCGCCTGTCGCGCGCTGGGATCCAAACTGGAGCTCGGTTGCTCCGTCAACAGCAGCAGATCGCGGTCGGCCTGGAAGCGAGTGGCAATGGCCCACTCCACGTCCGCCAGATCGTCTATATCCACATCACTGTTCACTACCACCGCATGCTTCAACGAAGTGTGGCCCCGAAATGCTGCTTCAAGGGCACGTCGGGCATCCTCAGGCCCCTGCGGCTCAATCTGGATCACCGCGTGTAGCCAAGACCCCCCACCCGGGGTGATCCGCACCCCTGTACAGGTCGTAACTCTGCTGACCTCGGCGTAGATCGTCGGCTCGCGGGGCATGCCCATCAGATTCTTGTGTTCCAACCCCGCGGGAAGCAGTGCGTGAAAGATAGGATCACGCCGATGGGTGATGGCAGTGACCTCGAAGATCGGCTGCTCTCTGGTCCCGTCCATCGTTCCAGACAGATCGGGGAAAGGGCCCTCCGTCGCCGTACTATGGGTCAAGACACCCTCCAGGACCAGCTCAGCGACGGAGGGAATGCTCAGCGGGACTGTCTTTGCCTCCACCGTCGGCGCCGGTGCCATCGCCTGAGCGATCGCCAGCTCATCGACACCCTTTGATGGCGACAGAGCCGCGGCGAGGAGAATATGAGGCGGCAGCCCAATGCAAACCGCCATAGGCAGCCCGGTCGGAAATCTGCGCCAGGCGGTGTGCGTGCCGCGACCTTCGACGATACGCCCCACCAAAGAATCCTTGCCAATGCGCATTAGCCGATGAAAGGAGAGGTTGCGTCCATAGTCCGGGTCCTCGATGACGGCAACGCCAGCAGTGATATAGGGGCCACCGTCCAGCGGATGGTAACGCGGAATGGGGATGCGATCCAGATCCGCCTCGAGGAGGACCACCTCCTGACACGGCGCCTCGTCGAGCTGGGGGGGCGGAGTGGGATGGGCCAAGGCGGTGGCGAGGCGATCCACCAGCGCTTCGACGGTGCAGCCCAAGAAGCGGGCAAAGTGCGCGCGCTGTGCGACGTAACCGGAGGCCATGCGCCATCCGGAATAGCCGTTAAGGTTGTTGAAAAGCAGCGGCTGGCCTTCGTGGCGGGCCATCATGGCGGCAACCTCAAATCTCGGTGAAACGGCTGCGTCAATCTGGCGCAACTCACCGGCTGCATCGAGTTCGGCGATGAAGGTACGCAACTCCATAGTAGAAGCCTCCATGTCCGATAGACTGTGACGCTGCGGAAGTTACCGGTAGTATAACAGAGCGAACGTACAAAACCACCCCCAGGGATAGGGCAACCTCACAGTCAGCGCCCCTCGAAGCTGATCCGGATCTCCTCGACGTGATGGGCCAGCGTCTCCTGGAGCACTGCATCCGCAGCGATCTGTGCCTCCACATCTCGCACGGCGCGCAAACGCGCGTGGGTCGCCGGTCGGCGCGCATGAAGCGAACAGGGATCCTGGTACGGCTGGATTGAGAGCTCGTAGGTGCCGACCTCTTTGGCCAGGCTGATGATCTCCTGCTTGTCCATCCCGACTAGCGGGCGCAGAATTGGCAGTTTGGTGGCCCGAGCGATGACGTTGATATTCCTGAGGGTCTGCGAGGCGACCTGCCCGACGCTCTCGCCGGTAACCAGGGCCGGCGTTTTCCGTTGCGCGGCCAAATGCGCCGCTGCCCGCACGATAAAGCGCCGGAATACCACCGTGGCAACCCGGGAGTCCAGAGGCGCCATAGCCGCTTCAAACGGCGCCGCAGAGACCATATAGAGGCGTCCCGACGCACGATGCGGCGCCAATACTTGGCGGGCCATAGAGACGATCTTCGCACCCCGGATGCGCTCCCTACCCCGCAGGAGATGGAAGTGCACAAAGTCCACTGTGCAGCCGCGCTTCATTATCAGGTGTGCGGCAACCGGCGAGTCGATGCCTCCGGAAAAGAGAACCAGCACGCGTCCGCTGGACCCCAGCGGCAGCCCGCCGATGCCGGGAATCCGACGGGCAAAGAGGTAGGCAGCCTCCTCGTAGATCTGAATCGCCAGAGTCACGTCGGGCTCGCTTAGATCGACTGGTGCGCCGGTGACCCGCTGCACCTGAGCTCCGACCTCACGATCCACCTCGGGCGAAGTCAGCGGAAACCGCTTGTCGCCCCGCGTCGTCCGGATACGGAACCTTGTCGCAGGGGAGATGATATCCTCCGCCATAGCCACGGCGGCTGCGCGGATCAGCTCAACCTTCGGGGCCGTCACTGTCACCGGCGCAAAATAAGCGATGCCGGGCAGACGGCTCAGCCGCGCCTCTACCTCAGAGGCGCGGAGGGCGGCAGGGCAGGTGACCATCAGGTAGCTATGGAAGCGGCTGACTGTGACATCCTCCAGGTCCCCAAAAGCCCGACTGATGTTGTTGACCAGCTGGCGCTCAAATGTGATGCGATTACGCCCCTTGAGCCCCAACTCCCCGTAGTGCACAATATAGGTTCTGCTCATCCCACCTCCCTCAGTATCATAACACAGAGCATATCCGGGTAAAGGTAACTGGCGCGAGGGCATCTCGGCTTGGGACAGCATGCCAACCAGATCGCTCGCGAGCTAGATGCTTCGCATTCTGTCCAAGCTGCTATGCCCTTTGGCAGTTCTGGTCGTCAGGCTCGCGGAACGGCATCAGTTCTCGCGGGCCAACACCGCCGGATTGCGCGCCTCGGGTAGGATGACCCCACCAGCACCCCATTTCCTACACCGGCGGCGTGCACTATAATAGGGGCCAACCTTGGGCGAGCTTTCGGGAAAGGCCTCGCAGTTTGAAACCAGGGTCGAACTGGAGATCAACGTGAAGATCCTAATGCCCGAATTTGTACTACCGCTTTTGGAGAGACGCGCCTGTACAGAGCTGGATGAGTGCGAGATCGTCGCGATCGACTCAGCGGGGGAGATCGACGGCAACGCAGCGGGTACCGAGATCGTGATGCTGCCCTGGGACCTTCCCCCAGAGACGGTCAAGAGGATCCTCACCCTTCCCACAGTGCGTTGGGTCCACACAGTGACGGCGGGGACGGAGCACGCATTGCAGGCCCTCGACCCAAAACAGGAGGTGTTGATCACCAATGCGCAGGGTGTCTTCGATGTGCCCATCGCGGAGATGGTGCTCACCTACATACTGGTCATTGCCAAGCAGATGAGGGAGTTCTGGGCGCAACAAGAGGCGCATGCATGGCACATGCTGCGCCTGCGGGAGGTCGCCCTCCTCAGCGTGGGGATCGTCGGCCTGGGTAGTATCGGATCCCAGATCGCCCGGCGCTGCAAGGCGTTGGGGATGAAGGTCTTGGCGACACGCCGCCGACCGGAGCGCGGCAGCGATGTCGCCGACAAGGTGCTCGGACCGACGCAGCTCCCGGACCTGCTGGCGGCGGCTCACTTCGTCGTCATCGCCGCTCCGCTAACTCCGGAGACACGCGACCTGATCGATCATCAAGCGCTGCGCGCGATGCGCCCGGATGCCTGGCTGATCAACATCGCCCGGGGCGCTATCGTCAACGAGGCGGCCTTACTGGAGGCCTTGCAGGCCGGCTGGATTGGCGGCGCCGCCTTGGATGTCTTTGAAGAGGAGCCACTGCCGTCCGACTCGCCCCTGTGGGACCTCCCGAACGTGATCCTCACCCCGCACAACGCCTGGAGCACCCCCCTTTTAAAGCAGCGGGAGGCCGAGCTTTTTCTTGACAACCTGGAGCGCTACTTGCACGATACGCCGCTGCGAAACATTGTCGACCCCTCGCGGGGATACTGAGCGAGCAGCCATGCGGATCGGCATCGACTTACGGCTGCATGCCTACGCCCCGGGCGGTATTTCCCGCTATGCTCGCCGATTGGCCCGTGCTATAGCGGAATGCGTAACCGCCGACCAACTGGTTCTGATTTCGCATCGCCGCGAGGAGGTCCCGCTGGAGATCCCCGGCGTGCGCACACGGCGCGTGATCACCCCACCCCACCACGCGCTGGAACGCTGGCTGCTAGGGCTTGAGCTGCGGACGCTGGGTCTGGATGTCCTCCACAGCACCGACTTCATCCCCCCGGCCTGGGGTGCGCGCCGACGGGTGATCACGATCCACGATCTGAATTTCCTCTACTATCCAGACTACCTCACTGCCGAGGCGCGGCGCTATTACAACCGCCAGATCGAGTGGGCCGTAGCGCGCGCCGACGCAATCGTCGTCGACTCCTATGCCACGCAGCGCGACCTGGTCCAACTCCTAGAGGTCCGAACGGGCAGTATCACCGTAGCCCATCTCGCAGCTGACGAGCGCTTTGCAGTGTTGCCGGAGGCTGAGGTGGCGCAGATCCTGAGCGCCTACGACCTGACGCCCGGATACCTCCTCTTCGTCGGGGTCTGGGAGCCCCGCAAGAACCTTCCCGGTCTCTTTGAAGCGCTGGCGATTCTGCGCGACACCGGCCAGCGGCTGACCCTGGCTGTGGTCGGGCGCCCGGGCTGGTTGTACGCCGAGGTCAATGCCAGCCTCCAGCGCTTGAGGCTCGAGCGCTGGGTCCGGTTTATCGAGCGTCCGCCGGTCGGCGATCTGGTCGCCCTCTACAACGGGGCACAGTGTCTGATAATCCCCTCCTTCTACGAGGGATTTGGGCTGCCGGCGCTGGAGGCAATGCAGTGCGGCACACCAGTCATCGTATCGGACAGAGCCAGTCTGCCGGAGGTGGTTGGGGAAGCCGGCCTGCTGATCGATCCAGATGATCCCGTGACGATCGCAAGCGCCTGCCGCCAGATGGTCGAGGACGCAGGCTTGCGACGGACGCTTCGGGCAGCCGGCCTGGCGAGGGCACAGGCCTTTAGCTGGCGCCAGACAGCGGAGCGGACATTGCAAGCCTATCGCGCCGCTTTAGCCGCTTAGCGGAAGCTAAGCGGCGGTACCCAGACTAAAAGTAGCCAATCGCGTATACTCAGCACCGGTGGGCTTCAGGTCACTTCTGAACAGAACCAGGTCCTCAACGGCTACCGTCACCAATGCGTCAAGTTCGGTCTGCCGGATCGCCTCCCCCAGACGTTGCACCTCCCCACGATCGACGCCCCGCCGGACGCGCCCCAGGGTCAGGTGTGGCGAAAAACGACGCCTCTCACGTTCAAATCCAAGGCTCTCCAGCGCCTCGCTGACCGCCTCGTGAAGCAGAGCCAGCCAAGCCGTAGGGTCCTCCACACCCACCCAGACAACTCGTGGACGGTTGACGTTGGGGAACGCCCCGAGGCCACGCGCTTGTATGTGGAAGGGAGGCACGTTGCGCGCGACAACGCCCAACGCTTCCCTGAGCGGGCGAACGGTTGTGGTAAGCACATCGCCAAGGAAGAATAAGGTCAGGTGGATCGCGTGCGGATCCACCCAGCGCACACAGCGATCGTTGGTGACGTGCTTCAGCCGTCGCTGTACGTCGGCCAGCGCTTGAATCAGCTCGGAGGAGGGCGGCACCGCGACGAAGGCCCGCACCGTCTCAAGGTTGGTCATTATCAGCGCCTCAGCAGCTCCGCAACGCGTTGGATCGAGGACATCCGCTCATCTGCGGGACGCCTAGCGGGTCGCCCGATGGGGCATAGGGGCGGCATAGAGCCGGTTCTCGGCGACAAGATAGAGCACTGGCGGGTCCGCGCCGAGGGCCAGCGACTCGATGTGTCGGAACTGTCCGCTCGGCAGATTGTACTGGTGGACGAAAGCCCCCGATTTGTCGAGAGCGATGATGCGATCGCGCTGGGTGTCAGCGAGGTAGATCCGACCGCTGTTCGGATCGGGCTCGGCCACCATCACCAAAGGAGCGAAGCCGTCCTCCGGCAAACCTCGAGTTTGAAACGAGAAGTCTTCCGTACCGGTGAAGTAGGCTCGCACGGTATCGTTCCCCATCAACACATAGAGTCGACCATCGATGGCCAAATCCTGTACCTGGTGCAGATCCGGTGCGGCGCCATCGGCGAAGTAGAGCCTCGGGGCCTCATAGACACCGCCTACGGGCTCATAGGTCAGGATCTGATTTCGATGTCGATGAACCAGATAGAGTCGCGGGCCATAGGTCTCCATAAGCATAACGCTACCGGGCTCCAAATCGCCCTGAATCTGCTGTGCGGTGATGCTATCCGGGCCTCTGCCCGGCTCGTGCTTGAAGAGCTTTCCCCCGTCACTATAGATGAGCAATGTGCCATCCTGGCGGGCACCAACCGGCTCGATCCAGGCCAGATCCACCAGATGGTTCACCGGTTCGCCGTCGTAGGTCTGACCGCGCATCAGAATCGTCATCGTGTCTTCGCCGGCGTGGGATGCACCATCCTCTCCAAGTCGCAGGCCTATCACAGAATCGGTCACCGTGTTCAGGACGTAGACCCAGCCACCGCCGGCGACGACGCGTCGCGTGGTTGGGGCAACGCCGAGCTCCAATAGGGGAATGGCGTTCAGCAGCGATGTCATCTCCTGCGCCTCTACAGCCTGCCGGGCTTCCTGCCGAATGGCAGCAGCTTCCTCGCTTTCGGGGTTCAGGTAGGTTACCTGCGTGGCGAGCTCCAGCACCTGGCGCCAGATTGCTGGATCCTGTGTGCCATAGGCCTCTTCGCGCAGGATGCGTACTTCCTCCAGTAGCTCATCGGCGCGCGACGCACCCCCTAATCGCATATAGGTTGTCAAGGTGATGAGCGCCACCACCAGCAGCAACCCCAGGACCAGCCCACTTACGATCGCCGGTCGTTCGTCCGGCAGCGTCCGGGGTGTAGCCTTTTGGCTGCCGTCGACCTTTCCGGGCAACAAGCGGCGAAGGGCCTGGCGCAAGCGCGCCCGCTCGGCAGTCGTGGTACGGTCAGAGCGCCTCTCGGCACGTAGCGCGAGGCGCTCTCTCCAACCCCAGACCGCTCGCGTCAGCCAGAGCCGTAGGGGGGAGATGGCAAGATGCAGTTGAGGCAGTTGCCATCTGGATTGCGCCCCAGGGTCCTCTTGCCGCGCCGATGGTACCGAATCAGCATCGCTGGCAGCGACATCAGCAGGACTCGCTGCGGACGGTGCCGCGGCACCTGGTTGACCAGCGGTGGACTGCTCCGTTTTGGCAACGCGATCATCGCGGGCTGGAGTGGCTTGCTGATGAGTGTGCGAAGCCGCCTCGACCCGCGCTCTGGCACCCGCCCGCGAGGCCGGCTTAGGCGAAAGTCTAGCCTCCTTAACAGCAACTACATCGCCAGCTGGCGGTCGCTGTCGACCGGCTCGCGACTGCAACCAGGGTGCCGGCTTAGGTGTCGGATCCGGTTTGGCATAGGCCAAGATAACGCTGCCCGAGATGCGGCGCGGCGCCAAATCGCGCGTGAGCTGCCCGGCAATGAGATTCAGCTTCGGCAGCGCCATCGCCTGCTGCCAGACCTCCCGCGCTTGGGCCTCGGCGATCTGCGTCGTGGTCAGGCAGGCAACGCTACCCGGCTTCATCAGCGTGTAGCTGATGTGGATCACTGGCGGCAGCGTGCCGCCTAGCGGGATGAGCAGACGGTCCCGTTTCGGAAAAATCTCAAACTGGGGGTCACCCACGTCCGTTTCATCTGCTGGGGAAGGATGGTGAACGTAAGCATAGCCGGCCCCGATCTGTCCGAGAAACAGCTCCTCGCCGGCGAACACGACGCAGGTGATGTTGCCAGAGCACTTGCTGCCGACCGAGGCCTTCTGGTTGAAATTCACCAGATGGCGGTTCGCTGCCGCCAGCGCACGGCGGAGACGAGCAACGACGCTGCCGGAGGAAGACCAATACGTCTTCACGACCAGCGTGCGAATCTCGCGGCTCCGATAGGGCAGCGGGGGCGTCAGGTCGACAAGCACAGCCAGTTGGCTGTCAGCCTCCACCAACACGTTCGGCTGTGCCACTGCCAGCGTCGCGTCGGGGGAGGGATGCCGGCTCCGGGCCCCTTCCTTGAAGCGCAGGATCTCTGTTTGGTAGTGCATAACCCATTGACCTGTCTAGAGTCTATGTGGCGATTCTATTCTGTCAAGATGAGGGCAAGGCCTTGTCCCACCCACTTTGGCCTTCCTTCAATGCTAACTGTGACCCACCACGATGAGCCATCGTAGAGAGATCTTCAGCAACGGAGTCACCGGCCATCGGCACGCAGCGTCTCGTCGAGAGTCCCGAAGTCCACTCGTGAGGTGAGGTCGAGTGAGAGGGGTGTCACCGAAACCTGTCGCAGCTTGTGAAGACACCAGACATCGGAACCAATCTCGGCGCTCTCCGGCTGATCCATGACGCGGTAGCCAGGCTGCTCGCCCGCCTCCCGATCCTGGCGAACAGGAACAAAGTACCGCTGGCGTGAGATGTGGGTGAGCTGCCAGGCTGTCTCGGGAGTTGCACTGCGCGGTAGGTTGATAGAGAGCACGTCCACATCAGTGGGAAGCGCCCGGGAGAGCAACTGCTTGGCAAACCGGTGGGTAAAGGCCTTGGCAGCGGCATAGTCCTCAAACGCATCACCCGCGAGATGGTGCTCGACGGACATCTCCGCAGAGACGGCGAGGGCGGGGATGCCGTGGGTAGCGGCCTCCAGCGCTGCGCCGATCGTGCCGGAGATCGTCACCTCGGTGCTCACGTTCTCCCCAAAGTTGATGCCCGAGACCGCGAGATCCGGCGGTCGAGTCACCAATTCCAGCATTGCGTATATGATGCAGAGTGCCGGGCTGGCGTCGATGGCGTAGGCGTGGACGTGACCTTGATGCGGCAGGGCATAAGGAACTTCGGTGATCTCCGCGCTGACATCACGTGGCATCGCCCGCCCGGCGCCCGACCATTGACGATCCGGCGCCGCAATCAGTAGCTCACCCAAGCCGCTGAGCGCTTCGGCAGCGGCACGCAGACCGGCCGATCGAATGCCATCATCGTTGGTGAGGAGTATCAGGGGCTCCATCACGTCTACCTCCACAGATCTTTCAGGCGTGCTGCCCGGCGCAACAGCCGCGCATCATCGTGGCGTCAACGATAGCATGCAATTCGAAGGAGACAAGCAAAAGCGCTCCCCGGGCACTCCGAATCCCGGCGAGCGGCATAGGCTTATGCACGGAAGGCCGACCGGTGCCGGGAGGCAAGCGGATCCGGCAGAGCGCTACCGGGCGTAGAAATCGACGATGAGCTGCATTTCAATAGGGCTCGCGATCCCTCCCGGTTGAGGCGCCCTCAGCACCCGTCCCCGGGCGCCCTCCCGTGCCAACCAGTCGGGGAGGGGAGAGGGTGCATCAAGCAGTTTGCCGATCTCGGGGACACGATGCACCGGCAGCGTCAAGGTGAGCGTCTGATCCGGATCCACCAGATATGAGGGAACATTGACGCGCCGACCATCGACACGAACGTGCCCGTGCGTCACAAACTGCCGGGCCTGAGGCCGTGTCCGTGCCCATCCCATCCGAAAAACAACGTTGTCCAGCCGGCGTTCCAGCAACCTCAGCAGGGCTTCGCCCGTCGAGTCCGAGGATCGCTGGGCCATCCGGAAGAAACGGCGAAACTGCCGCTCGCGCATGCCATACATCCGCTTCGCCTTCTGTTTTTCCCGCAATTGACGCTCGTAATCACCACGACGACGGCGGCGAAACGCCGCGCCGCGCCCGTGCATACCGGGCGGTTGATCGAGGCGTCGCTCTAGGCTTGCGCCCCCGTTGCCGAAGAGATCCACCCCTTCGCGCCGGGATCGTTTATTCTTTGGACCAGTGTATCGTCCCATATTGTTCAGCGGCTCCTTTGCCCATCCACATTCTGGTCTGGAGTGCCCAACCGACGGACACCACCCCACATTGTACACAACAAGCCTAACAGGAACGTGCTAATTTTCAAGACAAGCGTCTTTAATTTAAGGGGGAACCAGGGCAGCGACCCGCAACCGCCACTCATGCATACAACGTCCCGGCACCCTGGACTGAAAGTGCCGGGACGGCAAAACATAGTTGATGGTGGGAATCAGATATCGTATTGCTGCTTGGCCAAGCTTGGACTTCTACCAGCGGACTGATCCACATAGAGAGCAGCAACAAACATCAGCGAGGAGAGCCGGTTGATGTAGGCGAGATTGGACTGGTCCACGTTGGGTTCTAGCTCGCTCAGCGCTACAAGGCGGCGTTCCGCCCGGCGCACCACAGCGCGCGCAACATGCAGAGCGGCACTGTCCTCGGCGTCACCGGGAAGCACGAAGTCTTTGAGCGAAGGAAGATCGGCCTCCAGCTGGGCGATGAGTTGCTCCAACCAGTCGACTTCCGCTTGCCGGAGGCCAGGATATTGCTGCCGCGCTTCGGGTACCGCCGACAAATGCGCCATCAGCCGATAGAGATGGTGCTGCACAGCAGCCAGTCTCTCCTGCAGCTGCACGACAGGACACCGCGCGCGGGCAACGCCGATGGCAGAAGTAGCCTCATCAAGCGCGCCGACCGCCTCGATCAGCGCGCTGTCTTTGGAAACTCGCCCTGCGCTCATTAAACGGCCGGTGTCGCCGCGATCCCCTTTACCGGTGTAGAAACCGGAGTCATCCATTGATCGAATACCTAAAACCCGTCAGAACCAACCAACTGCACGTAGTTAGCGCGCTCGAAGGCCGCCGGGTTGGGTGTCTGCTGATGGCTCAGGATTCCTTTGATCTCCGCCACCGATGCATAGTCGTGACGCTCCAACCAGAGGTCCACGCCCTTAACCAGGTCCTCCAGCTTCTCAATGCCATCTTTAAGCAACACCGAACAGACATTGGCGATATCAGCGCCGGCCAACAAGGCTTTGATCACGTCCTCTGGGGTGTGCACCCCTGTCGTAAGCGCCAGCGAGGCATCCAAGGTGCCGTGGAGCAGGCCAATCCAGCGTAGGGGGAGCCGCAGTTCATCCGAGGTGCTCAGCACCAGCGAACGCTTTGATGCCATCGCCTCAATATCGATCTCCGGCTGGTAGAAACGGTTGAAGAGGACAAGGCCATCGGCACCACTGCGGCTCAGCATTGTGGTAATGTGCGGGATGGAGCTGAAGAAGGGGCTCAACTTCATCGCCACGGGGATAGAGACTTCGTCTTTCACGTTGCGCAGAACATTGAGATAGAGGTCCTCGACCTGCGCACCGGTTAGACGGTGGGATGTAGGGATGTAATACAAATTGAGCTCTATCGCATCGGCACCGGCTTGCTCAAAGACCTTAGCATACCGCGTCCATCCACCTTCGCTGTAGCCGTTGAGGCTGGCGATGATGGGAATTTCGACTGCCGCCTTCGCGTCGCGAATTAGGTCCAGATAGGCCATTTCATCCCGGCGGAAGATCTGCGGCTCCGGGAAGAAGTCCGTCATCTCTGCATAGCGATCCTGTTGGTCCATCAGAATATCGTCCAGCAGCATAGCTTCCTGATCGATCTGCTCCTCAAAGAGGGAGTAGAGGATGATGGCGCCTGCACCAGCCTCAGCCATCTGCTTAATGTTATCGAGATTCCGAGACAGCGGTGAGGCCGACGGCACGATCGGACTGCGCAACGAAAGGCCCATATAGGTGGTCGTTAGATCGGTCATAGGTTACCTCCTCTGATAGTGAACGCGCCTATTTTTAACTATATGATAATACATATCTGCAAAAGCTGCAACTGAATTTGGGTATTGACAGGCAGGCCGGAACCCGCCATAATCTGAGTCACGATGAAAATCGGACTGCTTTGGAAACTGGTTCTGTTGCCCCTATTGGTCATCGGTTGTTCGCAGCTCGATGTGCCGGGCGTGCCCTTTGTTTCGGCACCGACCTTGACGCCCACCCGCCCACCCCTGACCTCAACGCCCACAGCCACGGGCACGCTTATTCCAACGCCAACACCGACGCCTACCCCTCTCCCGGCAGAGCAGTTGCAGATAGCCCACACGGCACGTGACATCGGCGACGGGGAGGTCGCAGTGCGCGCCTATCAACAGGTGCTCGCCGAGCTTGACCTGAATTCAGTCCAGAGGACTCAGGCCACGCTGGGCCTGGCACAAAGCTATCTGGTCGATGAGGATTACACCGCTGCGATCGCGCTGCTGGAGTCGTTTCTCGCCGACCTGGCTTCACCCGAGATTCGCGCCGACGCGCCCGAGATCGCTGTCGTTGGCGGACACCTGTTGCTGGCCGACGCGCTGCAGGGAGCTGGGGAGATTGTGACCGCCACCGGCCACTACTCAGCCGTACTGGTGCTTGAACCGCTGCTGGCGCCGTACGCCTATCAATGGTTGGGGGACGCCTATTATGCCCGGCGAGACTTCGACGCAGCGGCCCAGGCCTATGCCGCTGCGGTGACTGAGGCGGAGACGGTGAACCGAAGGGTATGGATGCTGGAGAAGCTGGCCGTCGCACGGGCGGGTCAAGGCGACGGGGTCGCGGCACTGGAGGCCTACGATGTCATACTCGCCGTCGCCCAGAACCCCCAGTACCGGGCGCGCATCATGTACCAGGCTGCCGACACGGCTCTGGCCTTTGGCGAAGCAGAGGCAGCGTACCAGCGGATGCTGGATCTGATCACCGACTATCCCTCCGCAAGCCAGGCCCACGATGCGCTGGTGATCCTGGTCAATGCCGGGGTGCCGGTGGATGAGTTCCGGCGCGGAATGGTCAACTACCACGCCCGGGCTTACGGACCGGCTGTGCAGGCCTTCTATCGGGTGATCCGCGATGATCCAAATCACGTTGGCGCCCCCCACTACTATGCTGGACTATCTTTTCTTGGCGCCGGGAGCTTGGATCTGGCGCTCAATGAGTTCGAGCTGCTGATCGAAACTCATCCTGGAGACCCTTACGTTCCAGATGCGTGGTTGGGCAAAGCCAGGGTGTTGATCGCGCAGGAGCGAGTTCAAGAAGCCCTCGGGGCATATCAGAACGGACTCGCTCTCTATCCCGATCAGGTGGAGATACCGGATCCGATCTGGCAGATCATGCGCGCACTGAACAACGCAGCACAATTCTCCGAGGCGGCCGACCTGCTCCTGGAGGCCGCCAACCGCTATCCGAACGATGAGCGGGCGCCTGAAGCGCGCTTTCAGGCGGGGCTGTCGCGCTACCGGGCCGCGGACCTTGCCGGCGCGCATAGCGCGTGGCAGGCCTTAACGGCATGGTATCCGTACGATCAGCAGGCTCAGGCGGCCTGGTACTGGTTGGGTAAGACCCACCTGAACGCCGGAGAGACGGTCAGCGCCACGCAGGCGCTCTCCAGCGCCATTAGCCTCGGCCCCTGGGATTTCTACGGCCTGCAAGCCGCCGATCTGCTCCAAGGGAACGTACCCTTCCAGGCCCATCCACTGAATAGCTGCGACGGCTCCGAAACCCGCCAGCAGGCCGAGACATGGCTCGCCGACTGGCTAGGGTTGGACGCCGACGGGGCGGTCGGAGAGCTCTCGCCGGAGCTAGCCGAAGATCCTCGCTTGCGGCGGGGTACGCTGCTCCTGCGGTTGGGCCGATTCGACGAGGGGCGTACCGAACTGGAATCCTTGCGGATCGCGACCGCCGGTGATCCACTGACCCAATATCGGTTGGCCCTGGCCTTTCGCGATGTGGGCCTCTACCGCTCCTCAATCATCGCCGCGTCCACACTCTGGCGGCTCTCGCCGGCCCAGGGACTGGTCCAACTGCCGCGCTTCATCGGCTGCCTTATCTACCCCACCTACTATGCCCGGCTTGTCGAGCAGGAGTCGGCCACCCACGAGCTTTCACCGCTCTTTGTCTACGCGCTCCTGCGACAGGAGAGCCTCTTCGAGGGTCCAGCCACCTCCATCGCAGCGGCGCACGGGCTGATGCAGGTGATTCCCCCCACCGGCGCCTACATCGCTGAGTCGCTGGCGTGGCCACCAGACTACCAGACCCGCGACCTCTACCGACCGCTGGTCAGCGTGCGGTTTGGCGTCTGGTATCTTGCGGAGCAGATGGGGCTCGCCGACGGAAATCCTTTTGTGGCGATGGCAGCTTACAACGGAGGACCGGGCAATGCGTTGCGTTGGTGGCGGACGGCGGAGGGCGACACCGACCTGTTTGCGGAGGTGATCGACTTTCACGAGACTCGGCGCTACGTCCGCCTGATCCGCGAACACTACGCCGGCTATCAATGGCTTTACGCCGGCCCTTGGGATCCCATCGTGCCCGGACCTACCCTGCGAGAGTGAATGCTCCCGGGCTGATATCTAAGCCTCCGTGAGCGGGCGCTTGGCGGGCATGCCGGGTCGCCGCGGATACTGGATGGGCGTTGCCGCGATTTTGTCCACAACCACGAGGTAGCGCGTTTCCGTCAGGCCTCTCAGATCAACGGGGACCAAGCGCCGGGTCTGCCCGCCCAATTGTCGCAAGGCCCATTCGCTGCGCTGCACCTCAGACGGGGCGCCTTCCCCTTTCTGTGCCAGCGCCCGTCCACCGATGCGCACCAGGGGCAACAGATATTCCAACAGAATCGGCAGATCGGCAACCGCGCGGGCCATAGCCCAATCATAGCGCTCGCGATGACGCGGTTCCTGCCCCAACGCCTCAGCGCGTTGATGGATGACCTGAACATCCTTCAGGGCCAGTTCACCGACGATGTGTCGCAAAAAACGAACTTTTTTGGCCGTGGCCTCCAAAAGCGTCAGCCGTATGCCCGGACAGAGGATCTTCAGGGGAATGCCCGGAAAGCCTGCCCCCGTGCCCACATCGATGATCGCTTTTCCGGCAAGCCGTTCACCAGCCTCGAGAGCCAGCAAGCACGAGAAGGAGTCAAGAAAATGACGGACCTGGATCCCGATGTCGTCGGTGATCGCCGTCAGGTTAAAGCGTTCGTTCCAGGTAATCAGCTGGACTTGATAGTGCTGCAACGCCGCGACGTGCTCGGGCGTCAAGGGGATCCGCAGATCCTGAGCACCAGCGATGAGTTCCTCCACGGCCTCGCTCCTCCCTCTCGTGGACACCACAGTCCCATTATAACCAATCGTTGTAGAATCGTGAAACCTAGGTATAATGGCGCGTGGTGTACCTGATAGACGGTAGGATGCGGGTTAGAGGAGGAGCGCGGAATGGTGGAGACCAGGGTGCGGCGCGCCAGGCTATCAGATGCCCAGGCCATCGCCGCCTTTGTCAACGCCTCCCGTGCCAACAGCCCGACCGAGCCCAGTCAGTGGTATCCGCGACTTGCTGTCACCGCATCCGACGTCGCCGACCGCTTCAGCCAGGTGGGCTTTATGATTGCGGAGATCGAGCAAGACATCGTTGGCCTACTCGGATGGCAGATCGAGGATTTCGTCGTCCGGGTGACCGATTTTCTGTTGCGATCCGTCGCCGACCCGATCTCCATTGGTAAATTGTTGATTGCTCGCATGGAGGCGGAGGCAGTGGACCTCCAGGCCGAAGCGGTGATCCTCTTTCTGCCGCCTGATCCGAGCCCCAATCTTGTGACCTACTGGGAGAGGCTGGGATATGCATTTGAGCATCTGGCGGCGCTGCCACAGCCCTGGCGTGAGGCGGTGGTCGAGCGGGGGCGGCACGCCACACACGACGTGCTAGTCAAGCGCCTACGGGAGACGTACACGCAGCACCCGCTCTGAGTGCCGCCGTGACCCACGCCGTTTAACGGCGCCTAACTTAACTGCAGGAGGTAGGTTTGCGTATGGAACAGATCAAGCGGTTCGTCAAGGAACATCCCCAGTGGACCTCATGGATCGTCCTAGCCATCGGAATGGTCGCGATTCTCATCTGGTCGGCCCGCGACGTCGGGCTCTTGCCGGGACAGTGGGCAGCGCTGATTATCGCTACGATTCTGGTCGCCGGACTCGCGGTCTGGATCATCGGATGGGAGGATGAAGAAGAGACAACCGAGACGATAGAGGGTTCTACCACCGAGGGAAGCAAGGCCACCGACGACTAAGAGGATTCTCTCTCACGGGCATCCAGCGAGTGCCCCCACCGGGCTCGAGATCGGCCTAGGTGTTTGTCGGTGAGCGGACCGCGAGGCGCCTCAATGCGACACCCCTGTCCGGGGACAGGGGTGTTTTTTGCTAGATGGCGAAGGAGTGCCCGTCTCAACAAAGAGGCAGAAGCCAACAGTCTGATCGGGAGAGCCCACTTTGTATCTTCGGATTGCAGACCAAACCTGTCTCGGCGCCCGCGGGGGAGCTTGGGTTGCCGCAGCCGAGACATGAACTATAATGCAGGGCCAAATGGAACGGAGGCGAGTTCTTGAGCAGTGATCGGGTAAGCGAGGCCTCGGAACTGGGGGAGACATCGCAGGACGAGCAGGAGACCTCTAGCGAGGGATCACTCGGTCTGCGCTCCTGGTTACAGGATACCCTGGAGACGCTGCTTCTCGCGGCCATATTGTTCTTCGTCATCAACCTGTTGACCGGCAGATATCAGGTCCACGGGCAAAGCATGGAGCCCGGACTGCACGATGGGCAATATCTGATCGCGAGCAAGGTTGCCTATTGGCTCCATCCCCCTGAACGCGGTGATGTGGTGGTGCTGGAACCACCCAACCGCAACAGTCCGGTCCCTTACATCAAGCGGGTCATCGGGCTACCGGGGGATCTGGTGGAGGTCCGGGATCAACGGGTCTGGGTGAATGGTATTGCGATCAACGAGCCCTACATCAGCACTCCTCCCAACTACTCGGGCAACTGGGTCGTGGACGAGGGCAAGTACTTCGTCCTGGGAGACAATCGCAATAACTCCAGCGACTCCCATGCTTGGGGTGCACTGCAGGAGGAGCATATCATCGGCAAGGCCTTTTTCTCCTATTGGCCGCCAGAGTCCTGGGGAAGAATCCCGCACTATGCCTTCCCCGAACTACAAGGAACGCAGTAGCAGATGACGCAACCCGCAGATGCCCCACAGATCAGGGTGGCGGATGTGCCGTCCGGCTCTGGTGCCTCCCGCTACACCAAGCTCAACGTAGCAACGATCGTCGAGGATGACGTCACTTTGCTGAGATCCACGGGAAGCCGATCCTGGGTGTGGATCCGAGATGTCCTGGAAACACTGGTCCTGGCGGTCGTGATTTTCGCGCTCGTCAACACTCTGACCGGACGTTATGAGGTGCAATCCATCAGCATGGAACCGACGCTCCACGAGGGACAATACCTTATCGTCAGCAAGTTCGCCTACTGGCTGCGGGCGCCGCAGCGCGGGGACATCGTTGTACTGGAACCGCCGGACGATCGGAGCCCGATTCCCTACATCAAACGGGTGATTGGGCTGCCCGGGGAGCGAGTGGAGATTCGCGAGGGCCGGATCTGGATCAACGGGATTGCGCTCAATGAACCGTATGTCAGCGGCCCCCCGCTCTACGAAGAGGCCTTTGCCCTGAACGAGGAGGAGTATCTGGTCCTCGGTGACAATCGCAACAACTCCAGCGACTCTCACGTCTGGGGGACGCTGCCGCAGGAGAACTTGATGGGAAAGACGATCTTCCGCTATTGGCCTCCCGAAAAATGGGGCGGGATGCCACACTACAGCTTTCCCGAATTGGAGGGACTACCGTGAACCGACAGCAGATGGCGCGCGCCATTGACCACACCTTACTTAAGCCTGAGGCCACCCCAGGAGACATAGAGCGACTCTGTCGTGAGGCGCTGGCCCACCACTTCGCCGCGGTCTGTGTAAACGCGGTCTTCGTACCACTGGCGGCGCGGAAGCTCGCGGGTAGTGATGTAGCGGTCGGCACCGTGGCTGGCTTCCCCTTAGGTGCAACATCGACGGCAATCAAGGCAACCGAGGCAGAGCTGGCCATCGCCAAGGGAGCCACCGAGATCGATATGGTTATGGCCGTGGGACTTCTCAAAGCGGGCCGCGACGGAGCGGTGCGCGAGGATATCACGGCGGTGGCAGCCGTGTGTCATTCGCAAGGTGCGCTACTCAAGGTCATCATCGAAGCCGCGCTGCTGACGGAAGCGGAGAAGGTGACGGCCTGCCACATCTGCACGCAGGTCGGCGTCGACTATGTCAAGACCTCCACCGGCTTTGCCCGGGGGGGCGCCACCGTCGAGGATGTGGCCCTGATACACCAGGCGGTGGGTGCGGCCGTCGGTGTCAAGGCTGCGGGCGGCATCCACACCTACGCCGAGGCGTTGCGGATGATCGAGGCCGGCGCGACCCGCATAGGTGCCAGTCGCGGCGTCGAGATCCTTGAAGGGGCTCCTCGGTGAGGGAACCCTCAGCGAGCGAGGAGGATCCTCCGGTGACCTACATCTGCCCGAACTGCGGAGCGGGACGACTCAGACCGACGCAGGTCACCTTTTTGCGACGCTGGGGCCAGCATATGGTCACGCTGCCGCGCTTCGCAGCCTGGCAATGTGATGCGTGCTGCTATACGCGCTATGATGGAGCCGCCCTGGCACAGATTGAGCTGGTGCTAGGCCCGGATGTGGAGGCCTTTGCCGCCGCTCCGCTGTGGCGCTCGAAAGCTGTCCCGGGGCCCGGTGAGCGCGGCCCACATCGCTGGTCGGATTGACGGCTGACGACGCCTCAAACCTCTCCCACCTAAGAGTGCTGTCGACCGCAGCAACTGTGGCATCGGGTCGTTGCGATGGTTGACACTGCGCGGACCACTCGGTCCGTGGAGCGCTGTGCCGACCTTTTGAGGAGCCAAGGGGGGGGAAATGGGGAAGCAATGGTCATTGCCAGCCGTGGTGCTGGTCATCGGTGCCGGTCCCGCCGGCATCTTCGCGGCTCAGGAGTTGGTCAAACAGGGCATTGAGGTCATTCTTCTGAACCGCGACATCCGGCCCGGTGGATTGGCGGAGTACGGCATCTACTACAATAAACACAACATCAAATCCGCACTGCGCGCCCAGTTCCACAAGATCCTCCAGCAACCCGGGATCACCTATTACGGAAATGTCTCCGTGGGCGAAGACGGCGACTTGACACTCAGCCGGCTGGGTGAGATGGGATTTGGGGCGATCATCGTCGCCGTAGGCGCCCAGGGCACAAAGTGGCTGGGCCTACCCGGCGAGCAACTCCAGGGCGTCTACCAGGCGAAAGATATAATCTACCATTACAATGGGCTACCGCCCTTCAGCCAGCGAGAGTACGCGATCGGCAAGCGTGTGGCCCTGATCGGTGTGGGCAATGTGATGGCCGATGTCGCCCACTGGTTGGTTCGCGATCTGGAGGTGGAGGAGGTGATCGCGGTAGCGCGCCGCGGCCCGGCGGAAGTCAAGTTCACCCCATTGGAGTTCGCCTACGTCGCCGCCAACCTCGATGTACCCGCCCTCAAGGCAGAAGCCGAGCGGATCCGCGAGCGAATGGAGGCTGTGGGACAGGATCCGGAGGCGGCCACAGCACCGATCCTGGCGGCGGTCTCCAGAGCTGTCGAAGCCACCTCTGACACCCGTCTGCGCTTCCGTTTCCTCGCGTCGCCCTGTCGAATTCGGGGCGATCCGCCGGGTCGCGTCGCAGGCCTGGAGATCGAGGACACAGCGTTGGGGCTGACCGAGACCGGTGGCACCCGCGCCACGCGGTTGGGCACGACGGAGATTCTAGATGTGGACACCGTCATCTATTGTATTGGCGACCGCGTCAGCGAGGGATTTGGCCTGCCGGTGGCCCGTTTCTCGTTTGCCAAATGGTCCGAGCCACGCTATCCGGTCGATGGCATTTCCTTCGAGGCCTACGATCCCGAGGCAGACGTCCCCATCAAGGGAGTCTTCATCGTGGGTTGGGCCCGCGCGGCGAGCCGAGGACAGGTCGGCCTGGCCCGCAAGGATGCGCGCAACTGCGTAAAAGCGGTTATGGCGTATCTCTCGGATGCCGGAGACCCTGCATCTCCGGATGCCGTACGGCAGGCGCTGCAGGCCGCTCTCCACCTGCTGAAAAAACCGGTGGTCACCAAAGCCCTGGCGCTTCGTCTCTCCGAGATCGAGGCCGCTGAGGCCGCCCGACGGGGCGAACCGGGCTTTCGCTTCTCCACCAATGCGGATATGCTGGCCGCCCTGGGACTGTGAAGGCCATCCCGTGGACACACTCACCCGCGCCTCGGCCACCACGCTGGCCCGTCTGATCCGCGAGCGCGAGGTCTCCGCGGTGGAAGTCGTGCAAGCGCATCTTCACCGGATCGCGCAGGTCAACCCCCATCTCAACGCCATCGTCCAGCTGGCAGCGGAGGCGGCCCTGACGACAGCCGATGCGGCGGATGCAGAGCTAAAGCGCGGAGTGGTCGGCCCCCTGCACGGTGTTCCTTTCACGGTCAAGGACTGGATCGATGTCGCCGGCTTGCCGTGTACCGGCGGCGATCCGCGCTTCAGGACCCGCATACCAGCGGAGGAGGCCCCCGTCGTTATCCGCATGCGACGGGCCGGAGCCATCGTACTGGGCAAGACCAATGTGATGGTCGAGAACCCGATCTACGGACGGACTAACAACCCCTATGACTTAGCCTACAGCCCCTGCGGCAGCAGCAGCGGCGAGGCGGCGCTGATCGCCGCCGGGGGATCGCCACTCGGCCTCGGCTCGGACTCCGGCGGTAGCATCCGCCAACCGGCGCACGCCTGCGGCATCGCGGGTCTCAAGCCGACAACGGGTCGAGTACCGGTGACCGGACACTTCCCGTTTATCAGCGCGTTGAACGATCCGCGCACCACGATCGGCCCGCTGGCCCGCCACGTGGAGGACCTTGCACTGGCGCTACCCGTCCTGTCAGGCGTGGACTGGCGCGACGCCAGCGTAATCCCGGTGCCGCTGGCGGACTGGCGCGGCGTGGATGTCGGGTCACTGAGGGTTGCCTACTATACCCACCACGCGGAGGCCGAACCGACCCCGGAGACCGCCGTCACGTGCCGGCGCGCCGTTCAAACCCTGGCAGACTGCGGCGCGCGTGTCGCGGAGGTCCTGCCGCCGCGGATCGAGGAGGCCTATACCATCACGCGACACTATTGGCAACGACCAGAGTCGCTGTCTGTGGAGACCTGGGCGCCCGATGGGGCGGTCCAACTCAGCAGTGAGGCGGTGGAGCGCCATCTGTTCGAATGGGATCGGTTTCGTCGGGCGCTGATCGGCTTTATAGCAGATTACGACGTGATCCTCACGCCGGTAGCCGAGCTGCCAGCAAGGCCCCACGGCGCCGATGAAGGCCGCATTCCCTACACCCTACCTTACAGCCTGACCGGCTGGCCATGTGTCGTCGTGCGCGGCGGGACCTCGCCTGAGGGCATGCCCATCGGGGTGCAGGTAGTAGGCCGCCCCTGGCACGATCACGTGGCGCTCGCCGTGGCGGGGACGCTGGAGCAAGCGCTGGGCGGGTGGCAGCCGCCGCAGCTTCCAGATGACGACCCAGGACAGCCATCGCCCGGGCGCCGGATTTAACACGGCCGCAGCGGTTCAGTCAATGACAGTAACGGCGATGGCGAGACTTGAGAGCAGCAAAAGGAGCAGCGATGGCACACGTACTCGATGATCCAATCTTTCCCATCGTTGGTTGGGCCGGCCCCGCCGACGAGATGATCCGCCCCGCAGTGATGTCTGGGATGGCTGAGGCCGGCTTCAATGTCAGCCACTCCTGGGTGCATGGCGACCTGGCAGCGCTCCGGCGGGCGCTCGATGTGGCCGCCGACAGCGGGGTGCGGCTCCTGCTGGCACATCAAAGCTGGCACGTCGGCGATGCGGAGCAGTTCGGCGACCGACGGATGGAGGAGATCGCGGCGCTGGTAGCGGCCCTCAAAGACCACCCCGGGCTCTACGGCTACTACCTGCGCGACGAGCCCCACTTCGATCAACTCCCCAAGCTGGCGCGCGTCCACGCCTTCATCGGCGAGCGGGATCCCGACCACCTCTGCTATATCAACCACTTTCCGCCGATCGAAGGCTGGGGAGCGCCCACCGCCGAGGCTTTCTGGCGCCGCTACATCGAGCTCACCCAACCCCAGGTCCTCAGCTTCGACCACTACCCAATCACCGTCGCATCCCAAGCGGCGCTGGCAGCGCAGGTCGATGCGCCCAACGCCTTCCCTGCCGCCCATCTGCTGGTTAAGCCCGACTTTTTCAGCTGCCTGGACCTGCTGCGTACCCTATCCAACGGCACCGGACTACCCTTCTGGGCCTTCACCTGTGCGGTGCGCCATGGCCCCTATCCTATGCCCACCGAAGGCCATCTGCGGTTTCAACTGATGAACAACCTAGCCTACGGGGCCCGGGGGTTGCAGTACTTCACCTACGCCCACAACGGCGCGCTGATCGGGCCCGACGGCACTCCCACCCCCACCTGGGCCCTCGCCAAGCGCATCAACGCCGAGATCCATGCATTGGCGCCAGTGCTGCGTAGCCTGCGCAATATCGGTGTCTTCCGCAGTGGGCCCCTATGGGCCGGCACCCAGCCCCCGCACCGCAGCCACCGCTCCCCATTGCTGGACTGCGATGGCGATCCGGTCACCCTGGGCGTCTTCCTGGATCAGGTGGAACGGCTGCATCTGTGGGTGGTCAACGGCAGCCCCGTCGACTGGGCCAGCGTCCGCATCAAGCTCGACGTCGACCCCCAGGCGCAGCGCCTTTACGCCTTTGACATGAACGCCCTGAACCCAGAAGCGCCCTCTACAAAGCAGAACGGTTTCCGCGAGCTCTGGCCCGCCGACCCGCGCGACCAGCTGGTCACGCTGGCTCCCGGCGAGGGCCGACTTTTCAAACTGGACAGCCGGGGGCTGGGTGTCAGCTTCTGATCCCCGTCGAGGCGCGGGGGCCTCAACTGGAGGCGCTGGCATAGCGGCGCAGGCCGGTGCGAAAAAGCAGGCTGGCCCCGCAGAAGAGTCCGCCGGCCAGTCCCAGGCTCCCCAGCAACATGCCGAGCGAGAGCCCACCAGCGAGCGCCTGCGCGGGCACGGTGGTCATTACCCCCACCGGCACCACCCAGGTCAACACCAGCCTCAGCCAGCCGGGATAGAGGCCGACGGGGTAGCGGGCCATCTGGAAAAGCGCATTGAAGAGCCAGGTGAATAGTAAGCCCGGGCTCCAGAAGACCAGAGCCGAGAAGGCCAGGAGCAAGGCGTAGAGAATCGCCACCGCCGCCAGCAGCGTGACTATGAAGTAGAGTACCTGGACCAGCGCCAGCGCCCGCCCCAGGCGCAAGCTGGCCGTCAGCAGGACAACAGCGCCCAGCAGAAGATCCAGCACCGCCAGCGGCTGCCAGGTACGGACGCTGGCCAGGAACTGGACATTGACGGGGCGGAGCAACGTGAAATCGAAGGTCCCGACCCAGATCTCCCCATCCATCCCCGCCAACGCCTCCAGGCTCGGGCCGATGAAAAGGCGCCGCAGCGCGCCGAGAAGCAGGTAGGTCCCCAGGAGCGCCAGCGTCGCCGGCAGCGTCCAGCCGCGGATCGCCTCAACCTGGCTGAAGAGCACCATCAGAGCGAGGATCCCGGTGCCGAGATCCAGGATCGAGTGGAGCAGACTGACCCAGAAGTTGATGCGATAGGCCAGCGCGTTTTGAAACGCGACATCAATGAAGGAGCGGATAAGCCTAAGGTAGTGCATTGCACCTCCTAACATCGCAAGCGGAAACAGAGAAACGCCGCTAGGCCGGGCACCTCAGCCACCGACGGCGGCATAGCGCCGTACCCCGGCCCGCCACAGCATCGAAAAAAGCACCAGGGCAACCAGAAGCCAACCCAGCTGCAGCGCCAGCCCGGTAGGTAGCCCGTCGGTCTCCAGCTGCCCCGTCAGCACCTCCACCGGAAACCCCAGCATATAACGAAAGGGTAGGATTACCGCGACCTGATGCAGCGGGGCCGGCAGCAAGCGTATAGGCGCGACCTGGCCCGCCAGAAGGAAAATCAGCGCATCCTGAACCGCCAAAAGCGCGTCGGCGCGGGTCGCCCAGAAGGCCAACAGCGCCAAGGCGTAGCCCCAGAAGAACCGCAGCGCCCATGCCATTGCCAACGTCGGGACGAAGGCCAAGCCACCCTGCAACGTGACCTGCAGCTCGGGGCGCAGGATGAGTGCCAGCCCTGCCGTCACGGGGAGGACGAAGGCCATATAGACAACCTTGCCCGCCAACTCGCTGGCTAGGGCATCAAAGATGGGCGAGAGCGGGCGCAACAGGAGCGTGTTCATTCCCCCGTGGCGGATCGTGTCGCCAACAGTCCAGTTCGTCTGCGAATAGGTGAGCTGATTGACCAGAATCAGCACAAGGTAGTAGGCCACAAATTCGCCGCGCCTCAGGCCGCCTGCTGTCCCGGCGCCCGCCGCCGTCGACCAGACAAAAAGATAGATCAAGGGCGGCACCATCCAGCCAAAGGCCAGCAGGAAAAAGAAGCTACGGTGCTGCAGCCAACTGAGCCACGTACGCTGGATCAACGCCCAACCGCCACGCAGGTTCATAGTCGCGCCTCCTGGTCCCCATCGCCCTGATAGATCTGATCGATGACCGCCTCTATGGGTGGATCCTCCACGGAAAGATCGACCACCGGAAGGGTGTTGAGGAGCTGCGCGGTGATTCGCGGCGCCAGCTCGCGGGCCACACGAAGCGCCAGGCTGCCGTTCGTCCGCTGCAGCAGCTCCACGCCCCCCGGTAGGTCGAGAGCGCACTGGCTTGCACTGCTCAGGCCCACACGAATCAACTTGAACGGTGCCAGCGTGTGAGCCAATCCGTCGAGCTCCCCATCATAGAGTAGGATGCCGTGGTGGATGAGGATGACCCGAGGGCAGAGAGCGACCACGTCGGCCATATAGTGGCTGGTCAGGATCATCGTGACGTCGTTGCGCCGATTGTACGCCCCAAGAAAGCGCCGCAGGCGCCCTTGCGTCGAGACGTCGAGGCCTAGCGTGGGTTCGTCGAGGAAGAGAACAGCGGGCCGATGCAGCAGACCGGCAACCAACTCACACTTCATGCGCTCGCCGAGGGATAGCGTCCGCACAGGCTTGGAGAGCAGCGGGGCCAGCTCCAATAGCGCGACCAGCTCATCCAGCGTCTCCCGAAACTGGGCCGGTGGGACGCTGTAGATCTCGCCCAACAGGCGGAAGCTGTCCAACGGTGGAATGTCCCACAGCATTTGGCTCTTGTTTCCTAGCACCATGCTGATGCGCCGCAGGTAGGCGGGTCGGCGTTCCCAGGGGACCTCGCCCATCACCACCACCTCTCCTGCCGTGGGGTGGAGCAGGCCGGAGAGCATTTTCAGGGTGGTGGTCTTGCCGGCGCCATTGGGGCCGATGAAGCCCACTACCTCGCCTGCGGCGACATTAAAGCTGACGTCCCGTACGGCCTCCACGCTCCGGTAGGAACGCTGGATAAGACTCCTGAGCGCCGCGCCCACCCCCGGGTTGCGCTCGGGCACCCGATAGGTCTTTGACAGACCCCGGACGACAATCTGTGGTTCAAGCATAGTTCACACACTCCTTTGCCCGCTGGCGCTCGCCGTGGCGGACGCCAGCCACGGCCAAGTTCAAGCAGCCCCCACACATCTAGCGTACAACATTGGTGTGCAACGGGAGGGTTGTGAAGACGGAACTTTCTGCGGCTGAGACACGTCCATAGGATGAAGGCACACGCCGTGGCAATCAGGAGGAAAAAGATGCGTTACACGCTCGAGACTGGACTCAAACGCTGGATCAGTGCGCTGGCGCTGGTCGTTGTGTTGGTCGCCGGCTGCGCGCTCCCTGCGCCGGGACCTTCGGATAGCATGGCAACCCCTACGGTGGAACCGCCGACCCAGATCGGCTTCAAAGTGGTCGCCGCGGAGGTCGAGCGCGAGGGCGATCCGGATGTGCCGCCAGCCGATCTGGCAGCGCTAGCCGAGGGCCAGAACCGCTTCGCCTTTGATCTCTATCAGGCCATCCGCGACGGCGACGACAACCTCTTCTACTCTCCCTACAGCCTCGCCACGGCGCTAGCGATGACCTATGCCGGCGCGCGCGGCGAGACGGCAGCTCAGATGGCACAGGTGTTGAACTTCACGCTCCCCCAGGCGCAGCTCCATGCAGCGACGAACGCACTGGCGCAGGAGCTTCAGGCCCAAGACAGCCTGACGCTGACGGTTGCCAACTCCCTCTGGGCCCAGGAATCCTATGCGTTCCTGGACGAATACCTGGAGGCATTGGCACGCCACTACGGTGCCGGCGTCCGGCTCGTCGACTATACCGACCCGGTGGGGCGCGAGGCCGGCCGGGAGGCGATCAACCGTTGGGTGGAGGACGAGACGGCGGGACGGATCGATGAGCTCATCACCGAGGGGATGCTTACCCACCTGACCCGTCTGGTATTGGCCAACGCCATCTACTTCCACGCCGACTGGCAGGTCCCCTTCCTGCTCGGGACGAGCGACGGGACCTTCTACCTGCTGGACGGCAGCCAGGTCACCGTCCCGCTGATGTCACGCCGGACCGGCACGCCACACACGTCTGGTGAGAGCTATCAGGCGGTCGAACTACCCTATGAGGGCGGACGGGCCCGGATGCTCGTGATCGTACCGGATGAGGGCGCCTTCAGGGAGATCGAGGCCAGCCTGGACGCCGCCTTCATCGAGACGCTTATCGAGGACCTGGCCACCGCAGATATCGAGCTGACGATGCCGAAGTTCAGCTACGACGCACGGCTGACGCTAAAACCGATCCTGATCGAGATGGGGATGGAGGACGCCTTTGACGCCGACCGCGCCGACTTCTCCGGCATGGACGGCACCCGGCAGCTGTTGATCACCGACGTGGCCCACGAGGCCTTCGTCGCCGTCGACGAAGAGGGGACGGAGGCCGCAGCCGCAACCGGCGTCGTGGTCGGCATCGAGTCGATGCCCGTTGAGGTACGTGTGGATCGCCCTTTCATATACCTCATCTATGACGCTGAGCTGGATCTCCTACTCTTCGTAGGGCGGGTGCTGAACCCGGCACCCGTGAACTAGGGGCTGTTAGTCAATAACTTCCCGATCGCGCGCCCAACGTCACGAGGTTAGGCCACTAAACGTGCTTAAGGCTCGCAGACCTCAAACGGGAAAGCAGCGTGCGGGATAGGCCAAGCTGCAATCGCGCGGGAAGTTATACGTTTACGAGCCCTAAGAGGCAGCATCACACAGTTCCGCCTCCGGGCGCAGCGCCTGGAGGCGGAACCCTTGCTAGACGACCGTCTCGATCGCGTCGATCAGCGGATCCAGATCCTTCAGAGCCTGAGCTGCCCAAGCGGCGTGCTCTGGCTACGAGGGCTCCGCGTGGATGCCCATCGCGGTGCAGAGCCCCTGCATCAACGCGTGCGACGAGAGGCGGTGAGTCTCAAGCGCCCGACCCTAGCTCGGCGAGAAATCCAGCCACGAGTCGGGCCGCAGAGCGCCGAAGGGGGAAACCGAGAACTGGCGACGTCATAGACGGTATCGCAACAGAGGAGATCACCGACCGACGGGAGTATCGCCACCTGCCACCCCATCTCGGCGGGAACCAGGTGGAGCTTCCCCGATAAAGCCCTCAGGTGCACCAGCGCCGCTGATGGCCTTTGAGATCAACAGGAACTGCGCCGCAGAGCTCCCCCATCCGCTCGCAGGTCACTCACGCAAGCCCCGCCCGCCAGCCTGGATCACATAAGGGTACCGGAAGATCGGGCAGCTGCTGTCAACGATCAGAATGAGCGACACCGCTGTCTGGACCGGGGGACGGACATTGGGCGACCAGGCGCTCCTGCACCTCACCCCCGTCAACCACCCTGGACGCGGCTCCGAGATCTTGACGAAGGTCCGGCGCACCCAGGCACCGCAATCTCGGATGCCGCGGACCCGACGTC
>PWVB01000276.1 GCA_003562365.1 Anaerolineae bacterium | reverse complement strand
GTGCAGGGTGATCTCCTGATCGTTCTCCAGAGCTCGCAGGTGTTCTGGCTGGTTGACGAAGAGGATGTCGACCTCTCCGGACTGCAACGCAAGCAGTTGGGTTGTGGCGTCAGGGATGATTCGGAAGGTGAGTTCAGCGAGGTGAGGAGCCTCCTGATTCTCCACGATGGGAGGCGACCAGGCGTAGTCTGGATTGGACTCCAGCGTGATCGCCCGGCCTGGATCCCACGACCTCAGCCGGAAGGGCCCACTGCCCACCAAGGGGCGATCAGGGTCAGTTGTGGCCTGTTCGATTGAGTCGGGACTTAGGATCGAGGCATAGGGCATGCTTATAGTGCTCCAGAAGGTCGGGGATGGTTCAGCAAACTGGAAACGTACCGTGTGCGCATCAACGACGTCGACGGATCTGATTTGCTGAATGCCGTCGTAGATGGGCGAAGCCGTTCCAGTCTCCGCAAGCCGCCGAAAGGTACGCAGCACGGCGTCAGCATCTAGAGGCGTGCCGTCGTGGAAGGTGACATTGGCTTTTAGTGTCATAGTTAACACCTTGCCTTGCTCGCCCATCGCCCAGTGCTCAGCCAAAAGTGGGTGAATCTGATTGGTGGCGTCGCGCACCACCAAAGTGTCAAAAAGATAGGGTAGGATCAGGTTGAGGCCGGAACTAGGAGGCCCTTGAGGGTCCAGGTTGGCGGGTTCAGAGGTCATAGCGCGCACGACTCGCCCGCCCTCTGATCTCGGCGTTGCCCCTTTTCGATATGCCAAACAGCCCCAAGTGAGGCTGAGTAAGCCGATGGTGAGCCCGATCCGGGAAACCAGTTCGATCATCTGCTGGCCTTGCAAAGGCGCTCGTCGCTCAATCACAGTGAATGGCACAGGGGGCTCCCCCGCTTTAGCAGGGAGCGGAATGCGCCCGACTCCTTTCTACAGTTGATAAACTTGAACATGCATTCTGTGCTTTGATTGTGCGATGCACAGAATCCGTAGTGATAGAGCTCGCGCACCCTACGCGCCTCAAGCGCTTCTGGCTGGAGGCGCTGGCGCAAGCGTTTTCCGCGGCGGTTCAGTATGGCCTTGATGGCGCTCCTGAGCTGCGCACCGGCAGCCGTGGTAAGCTTCACCAGCGGTGTTACCCTCCGATGCGCGCCTCCTTCGGCTTGCCGTCTGACTACGCCTGGGTGGCCGTCAACGCCGCAGTGTCCCGGGCCCAGTCGTACTATGGGCTGCGTCAGTCCAAGAGCCAAAAACGGACCTCCTTCCCTAAAGTGGCTGGATCTCAGGGCATGGATCTGGGGGTGAGCGCTTACGCTGTGGTTGAAAACGACAGGCGTTGGGTTCTGCGCTGCTCTACCGAGCCCCGCGGCGGTGATGTCTGGTTGCCGCTGTGTGTCCCGGCCAAATGGCGCGACCGCATGCAGTCTGTCTACGGTGATGGGTATGTGATGTTGCCCTGGGGCAATGACAATGACGCGCCGCCCGTCTGTGACGGTGAACCCACGTTCATCGGCGTTGATCTCGGCATCGTGCGCTGGGCAACGGTGAGTACACCCGATGCCGTTGAGTGCTTTGCTGGTACAGCGGTTCGTCATCTCCGGGAGCACGTCGCGGACTTGCGCCGGCGCTACCAGAAGCACAATCGTTTGGACCGGGTCAAGGCGCTGGGCGGCCCGGAGCGGGGCTGAATGCGGGACATCCACCATCAGATCAGTCGCCAGATCGTTGATCTTACCGCTGCGTATGAGCGCCCGGTGATGGTCTTTGAGACGTTGGACGGGATTCGCAGCCGCGTGGACGGGAGCCAGCGTTTCCATCGGAGGATGAACTCGTGGGCCTTCCGGCAATGGATGGACTTCGTGACGTACAAAGCCGCGCTCGCTGGTATTCGCGTGGTCTTTGTCGACCCCCGGGGTACGTCCAAGGCCTGTTCTGGCTGTGGTCATAGCTCGCGTTCCAATCGTCCCGATCAGTCTTATGCTCGATGTGTGCACTGCGGCTATGAGCTGAATGCCGATCTCAACGCGGCTCGCAACATCGCTGCGCCAGGGCTAGATGCGCTATCGCAAGGGCCGTCTGACACGGCCCGGTCAAACCACCCGACTGGAGAAGTGGTTCTCCGGCCCGATGGAGCCTCTGGTGATACGCTGTCTGTGTCATCAAACTCCAACCTTTCTAGTTCCTTGTAGGAACCTCCCACTTTTTAAGGGGAGAGGATGTCAGAGGGCAGATTGCAGCTAACACTCGCGCATCTGGGCGACGATGGCCTCGGCGGCCTCTTTGCCCTGGCGGATGCAATCCGGGACGCCTACCCCATCGTAGGCGCATCCCGCGAGCTGGAGCGGGCCGTGGCTGGCGGCACGTGCCCGCATTTCAGCAACGCGGTCGAGATGATTCAGATCGTATTGGGGGTTCATCTTGGGCCAGCGGAATACGCGGGCGATGCTTGGTGTGCCCTGTAGTCCCAAGATATCCGCCAGTTCTTGCCGCGCCACTTTAAGCAATGCCTGGTCATCGAGTTCCAGGATGGTCTCCCGTCCTGGCCCGCCCATAAAGCAGCGCAGCAGTTGATGGCCTTCTGGCGCTCGCGCAGCGAACTTCGTCGATGAATAAGTGCAGGCTGTTATGCGGCGCTGCTCAGATTCAGGGATGATGAAGCCAAAACCGCTGAGCCGCGGCACTTCTGGGCCGTTCTTATAGCCCAGCGCAACGACAGCCGTCGACACGTATCTGATGGTTCCCAGCATATCTGCGAGTTGGGCGTCAAGCGGGCGAACCAGCCTGCTAGTCACGTCTGAGGGGGTGCTCAACACCAGTGCATCGGCCTGAACCGTCTCACCGCTTTGGAGATGCAGCACATAAGGTGCGCCACCGCTGTTCTGGCTGGTGATGGAGATCACCGCAGTGTGGGTAAGGACGTCTATATCCAGGTGAGCTATGTGGGCCACCAATCCGTCGGTGATCTGCTGCATGCCACCTTCCAGGCTCATAAACATCGGCAACGCTGGGCGTCCGGATTTGCGGACGGCGTTCATCTGGCGGCGCGCTGCCAGCATACCGCGAATAAGGCTGCCGTATTTGCGCTCGACCTCCATAAGCCGTGGGAAGGTGCTCTTGAGGCTCAGCTGGTCAGGGTCGGAGACGTGGATGCCCGACAGCAGAGGTTCGGCGATCTTATCGAGCGCTTCCTGCCCCAGACGGCGGCGTACAAAGCTGCCCAATGTTTCGTCGTTGTCTCCCGAGCGGCGGGGAATGAACAGATCGAGCCCCATGCGTAATTTGCCCGGAATGGAGATGAGAGGCGATAGGGCAAAAGGCAGAAAGCGGGTCGGCACGATCAGCATCACGCCCTCAGGCAGTGCATGCAGGCGGCCTTTGTTGAGGACGTAGACTTCACGTTGAGCCTCGTTAGTGTCCAGCAGGCTGTCGTCCAATCCCAACTCCCGACAGAGCTCCAACGCCCAAGGCTTCCGGGTCAGAAAGCAATCGGGCCCTCCGTCCAGCAGGAACCCTCCCGCCTGCTCAGTTAGTAGCTTGCCACCCAGTCGACCGCCACGCTCCATCAGGGTAATTCGCATGGTCTCGCTCTGGGATCCGAGGGCTTGGCGAAGATAATAGATCGTTGCCAACCCGGTCACGCCTCCGCCTACCACAACGATGTGGCGCTGGTTGGAGTGCAGTGGGGATCTTGTTGATGATTTGTCCACTATGATATTTCCTTTCAGATCAATCCGGATGAGCAGCTGCCTGCCTGTTCTATAAGACGGGCCCGGCGCGGTCGATCGCTGAGGATAATGCTGCAATCAGGCCTGGCGCGTCGTTGAGCAGAGGAGCGCGCTCCAGCCGCAGCCCCAGGTCGCCGGCGACTTGTTGGAGTTCGATGTCAAGATCGTAGCGGACCTCTACGTTGTCTACAACGAAACCTATGGGAACGACGAGAATCTGCTTTGCATCTGCTGCTGCGCGCCGCCTTACTTCATCCATCAGGTTTGGGCTCAACCAAGGCTCGGGAGTTGGAGGGGCACTCTGATAGGCCAGAATCCAGCGATCCGAAGGCCAGTTGAGTCTTCCGGCGATATGCTGGGCAGTCTCGTAGACCTGCTGCGGGTAGGGATCACCGGCCTCCCGTAAGCGCTCTGGTAAGCTGTGGGCACTGAAGATGATGGTAGCAGATCCCTGTTCCGACAGTGGCAAGCGTCGAAGCCCTGTTTCGATGGTGTGTTGTATTGCTCGCAAGAAGTCAGGCTCGCGGTACCAGTCTTTCACGAAGGTAAGCCTCGCTCTGTCGCCATATGGATCGACAGCTGATCTCAGCGCCGCTTCGTAACCTCCGACGGTCATTCGGCTATAGTAAGGGGTCAGACAGATCGCCGTTAGGCTGACTGTGGAGTGGGTGGGGATCGTATCCAGCATCTGCTGCAGAGCACAGTCGATAGTGGGCTCACCATGCCGCATACCGATGTAGACGGGCCGGCCACGGGCCCGTGCTAATGCCGCTGCGATGCGTGCTGTGATCTCCGGGAGTGGTGAGTGGCCTCCAATCTGGCGGTAGCGTTCCTCGTAGGCAGCGATAAGCTGCGGAGGCACCGGAAGTCCCCCACGCACGCTGGACAGAAAGTCCGGCAGGTCATCCAAGGATGTGGGACTGCCATGCGCCAAGAGCATAACAGGTTGGAACGGTGTTGTCATCCCCGATCAGGCCTCGCCGGACGTAGGGACTTGAGGATGGTGGCTACAGAACGGTTCCTCATCGAGGAAGTTTCCTGTCATACCATAGGCACGCGCACGACACCCACCACAAACGCTCTGAAATTCACAGATGCCGCACTTGCCCTGTAGGCCACTGGGATCCCGTAGTGCTTGAAAGAGTGGAGATGCCTCCCAGATCTCCTGTAACCGCTGGTTGCGCACGTTGCCCGCGGTCAAGGGCAGATAGCCACAGGGAAAGACCTCGCCCCTGTGGCTGACAAAGCAGACCCCGGTCCCGGCAAGGCAGCCTTTGGTCATCGCATGCATACCAGCGTGTGGACGGCCTGCGCTAGCGGTGTGGCGTTGTCGGTGATAGCTGCTTTGAGTAGGAGGCGTTTGGCCCTTTCTGCGGGCCTCTGCTTGCCGTTGATGCACGACGCGAAAGTAGTGCGGCGCGCAGGTGGCTTTGAGTTGCAGACCCGATGTGCTTTCGGCTTCATAGAGCCACTGCAGGATTGCTTCGTAAGCTTCGGGCGAGAGCTGTTCGTCCTCAGCGATCTCAACGCCACATCCGACGGGAACCAGCAGGAAAAGATGCAGCGCAACCGCGCCCAGATCCGTGGCAAGCTGTAGCATCCGTTCCATCTGGTGTCCATTGTGCTTTGCGACGGTTGTATTGAGTTGGTAGGCGACCTCCGCACGACGCAGGGCCGCTATGCCGGCAAGTGCGCGCCCAAAAGCTCCAGGGCCGCGAAAAGCGTCATGGGTTTGTGCGTCGGCGCCGTCGAAGCTGACACTGACTCTGCTGATCCCGACTTCCTTGATCGCTTTGGCTAGGTCAGCATCGACCAGGGTTCCGTTGGTGGCGAGGGCCACCGTGATCCCAGCCTCTACGGCGTAGCGGGAGATGTCCAGCATATCAGGGCGCATCAGCGGCTCGCCCCCTGAGAGCACTAGGATGCATCGTCCCCAGCC
>PWVB01000316.1 GCA_003562365.1 Anaerolineae bacterium | reverse complement strand
GGACAGCGGCAACGACGGCAACGATGGACAGACCGCGGCCACGGCGTTCCGGACGCTGCAGCGGGCTGCCAGCGTGGCACAGGCCGGAACGGTGGTGCGTATCCTGCCGGGGATCTACCGCGAGTCGGTGCGTCCGGCTGCTGACGGGACCGCCGCAGCCCCGATTGTCTACCGGGCTGAAGGGGGCCCTGGGACGGTGGTACTGCGGGGCTCGGAGGCCAGTGCCACGCTCCCTTGGCGGCGGTTGACGGCGAACACCATCGGGCTGCCGGTGGGAGTGGACCCGACCAACCTCTACGTCGCCGATCTATCGAGTTGGGAGCTGGATGGGACGCCGCGCTTCGTGGTAGCGCTGGACGGAGCGGGAACGGTGCAGTCGCGGCTGCCGCTGGCCCGGGAGCCGGACTGGCACGTGGCGACGGCGTGGCGTTACCACGAGCTGTGGTGGACGGCCGACGGGGGCCGGGAGGTGGCGGCGTGCGATCCCTCCGACCCAGGGACGGACTGGAACTGCGACCTGCCCTCACGGTGTCACAATCACCTGACGGACCGGAGTGTGTTCCCGGAGCCGGACCCGCGGATCGAGACGGGTGATCTGACGACGCTGGGGGATCTGACGGGAGGGGAGCTGGTGGCGCTGGATGCGAAGTGGGGCCACTACCTCTACCGCCGGCGGATCGTGAGCCATGATGTGGGGGCGGGGCGCATCGAGGTAGAGGGAGAGTGCCTGCAGGACGGGGGCACGAGCGACCCGGGCCTGGGGTGGGGGAGCAAGTACTACGTGGAGGACCATCCGGGGTTGCTGGATTCGCCGGGGGAATGGTGGTACGACGCGGCAAGCGGACAGCTGTATCTGTGGCCGCAGGCGGCGGGAGATCCGGGTGGACAGGCGATCGAGATCTCGCGGCGCAGCCACGGGTTTGATTTGTCTGGGCGATCGCACATTGTGCTGGAGGGGCTGGTGGTGGAGCTCTACAATGGGAACGCCATTCATCAGCACAACTGGATTGATCAGCGGTCGCACGGGAACACGTTGCGGGAGCTGACGCTGCGCTATGCCAACCGGGGGGTGGAGGTGCGGCACTATGTGCGGGCGGGGGAGTCGGCGGAGAACGTGACGCGGGGCTTCCGGATGGAGGAGTCGGTGATTGCGCATATGGACACCCACGGGCTCTTTATGTCGCCGTGGTGGGGCGGGGCGCCGGATCCGGCCAACTTCCCGCGGTCGGGCATCTACGACACGACGATCCGGGGCAATGTGATGCACGACCTGGGTTTCCGTACCGACCATGACAACGCCGTGGGGGTCCAGTTTGAGTTTCCTGACCGCCTGGTGTTTGAGGATAACCACATCTACAACGTAGCGCACAACGGGGTGCAGTTTTTGTGGTCGGTGATCGACTCAGAGCGGAGCTACGGGTTCGCGCCGGAGGAGATCAAGACCGGGGACCTGTTGATCAAGGACAACGTGATCGAGCGAGCGTGCCAGCTCACGACGGACTGCGGGGCGATCAAGTTCTGGGGCCCCCCGCCGCACACTCACGTGTTCCGCGACGTGCTGATTGTCGGCAACATCCTCCGCGACACAGCCGGCTGGACCCATATCCTGGAGCAGCGGGTAGCGTGGTGGGCTGGCGGTGCGGGGTGTGAGGTCTCAGGACAGGCGGGTTTCGGCCTCTACCTGGACTACGCCAGCGGCATTCACGCCCACCGCAACATCATCTACAATAACGCCCACGCGGGGATTATGCTGGTGGGCACCTGGCGCGACGGCGATCTCGTCTTGACCCAGAATATCCTCGCTAACTCACTTTACGGCGTGCGGATGAGCGGCGTTCACGACGACACCCACGGCGGCAGCGTCAACACGCAGCTGATCAACAATATTATCGTGGGCAACGAGGGCTACGGTATCTATCAGTGCACGGCCAATGAGACCTTTGGCAACCTGCGCATCGATCACAATCTCTACTTCAACAACGGTTGGCGCGCCTATGCTGATGGCGGTGTCTCGCAGCCCGGACTTATGGCCATCAACACGCCGATGGGACGCAAGCACTATCCTACGCTGGGGCAGGTTCAAGGCCATCCTGCGGGTTGGGAGGCTCATGGGGTCGTTGGTGACCCGCACTTCCAGGACTACGATGTGGACGACCACGATCCCTACAATGGCGCCCGGCCCGACTTCCGTTTGACGGCCACCACTCCTGCGATTGTTCAGCGGGCCGACACGCTGCCGGCCTCCCTGACGGCGCTGTTGATCAGATTTGATCTGACTGAGGGGGACAGAGTATCGTCAGCCCCCCGCGCTCAACGGTCAAGGGTGTCTACTCTGATGCTCCAACCGACGCTCTGGTACCGTTAGGCTTTTACCGGCAGACCCACTCGAGCCTTGGACGATGTAAGAGCGCTCACCTGTCTGTGGGATTGGAGTCTTGTGTCAAGCGCTCAAGGTGCCGCGGGTAGACTTGGTATGCTGCGTCGTCCCAGAGGACGAAACGGACGTGCCGGACCGAGGAGAGCGCCGGCGGCTCCGCCTGCACCGTTGCTAGCGTCACCTCCGTTGCCGGGTCCAACGGATAGCCAAAGGCACCGGTTGAGATGGCCGGGAAGGCACTGGAATTGATCTCCTTCTCTTCCGCCAGACGGAGCGCTCGACGATAGCCGGCCGCCAGCAGGCGGTCGGCGCGCTCGTCGACGCCATAGACTGGACCCAAGCAGTGGATCACGTAGTGGTTGGGGAGATCGTGCGCCCTGGTGATCACCGCCTCGCTGGGGCGGATGGATGCTAGTGGACGGCATTCCGCGGCAAGGCCTGGCCCGGCGGCCCGATGGATTGCTCCTGCGACGCCGCCGCCGGGCCGCAGGGCAGCGTTCGCCGCGTTGACGATGGCGTCGACATCAGGTTGTTGGACGATGTCGCCTTGTACGGCTTCGAGGGTGACCCCATGTAACGTGTGCTGGATCATATATCGGCCTTTCGCTTGGTTGCGCGGCAAGATTGAGGGCCTAAAAGATGTGCAGGACGGCGTAAGCAACGGCGCCCAACAATCCCGGGTAGATGAGGAGCAGAAAGAGTAAATCCGTCACCCGTAGATCTTGGATCATCGCGCCGGCGCCCACCTCGACAGCGAACGTCAGCACCTGGTACCAGGTCGCCAAGCCAACGATGCTCGCCACGACGTTCATCGCAATCGCGCTGATCAGAATAGCTAAGCCCGCAAGGTAGATTCGCAGTAGCAACAAGTCTTTCCTCCTCTGCTTTATGGTTTCGAGCCTGCGCTGATTTGACGGCGGGGCCACCCTTCATTATAATAACACACCCGGCGCGGGCCGCGAATCCAGGCTGGCTTCGCCGGGTGACGAGGACACAGCTTATGGATGACTTGCTAATTGAGATCACGCAACGGCTGGATTGCTCGGATGCTCGGGTCCGCCCATTGCTGGTAGCGATCGACGGACCGGGCGGGGCCGGCAAGAGCACCCTGGCCGCGGCGCTGGTTCAGCAACTGGGCGAGCGCAGCATCGCGGCTGAAATCGTGCGTATGGATGACTTCTTCCTGCCTGGTGTCCGGCGCGCCGATCCTGCGCGCGGTGCTGAGTTGGTGGGGGGGGACTACGACTGGGAGCGCCTACGGGACCAGATCCTCGGGCCGCTGTGCCGCGGTCGCCCCGCAGTCTACCAGCGATATGATTGGGGCGCCGACGCGCTTGCCGAATGGCGCCGCATCTCCAAGGACGTCCAGATCGTCCTGGTAGAGGGAGTCTACGTGCTGCGCTTGGAGCTGCGCGACTACTACGATCTCTCTGTGTGGGTCACCTGTCCGCGAGCCGTCCGTCTCGCTCGCGGTGCGGCGCGCGACGGTCAGGCGGCCCGGGAGCGGTGGGTCCACGAGTGGATGCCGGCCGAAGACCGCTACGTCGCATTGCATCGGCCGCACCTGCGGGTGGACTTTCTGGTCGCTAATGCCGATCCCTTCGCCACCACGCCTAGCTGGCACGTGCGCTGTTCTCACCCCGCGCGGCACTGAGTCTCGCGGACGGTTGACACGCGCCTGCGCCGTAGCGCTGCAGTCCCTCAGTGCACGTAGCGCTTGATCTTCTGCAGCAGCGTTTGCGGGGCTACCGGCTTGGAGATGAACTCCCGGATGTCCAGCTGCTGGTTGGTCGGAAAACGCTCGGCATACTGCGACGTAGTGATGGAGGTCACCATCAGGATTGGTATGCCACTGAGCGTGGGATCGTCAGCGATCTCCTGAGTGGTATAGTAACCGTCCAGCGGATTTGCCATCATCACGTCCATCAGCACCAGATCCGGTTGGGCCTCGCGCATCTTCTGTAGACCTTCCTCGCCGCTGGCGGCCTCCTCAACGGCGTAGCCCTCGCTTTCAAGGACCAGCCGTGTTGCCAGCACGAGATCAGGATCGTCATCCACGATGAGAATTGTCTTCGGCATGGCTCTTCTCCAGTCTGTGAACCAGTGACTTGTCCAGGGCCTATTATGTCACAGAGCCCTGAGAAACGCTAATGCTGTCGCGGCGGCTGATTTCAGAGGGTGACCCTCGCGCGACCCTGCTTACTCCACCTCTCCCTCTTTAGCCTCAGGCGCCGCCAGCGGGAGCATCACAGTAAAGGTCGTGCCTTGCCCTTCGACGCTGCTAACGCGGATGGTGCCGCCATAGCGGGTGATGATCTCTTTGGTGATCACCAGCCCCAGGCCGGTTCCTTGCTTGACTTGGGCTCGGGCATTGGGCGCGCGGTAAAATTCTTGAAAGAGCTTTGAAAGCGCCTCCTCAGGAATCCCAATCCCTGAGTCAGTCACCTGCAGCCGGGCGTTACGGTCCTGCCGACGCAGAGTCAGCGTAATCGTGCCTCCCTTCGGCGTATACTTCACGGCATTGGAGACCAGGTTGGTCAGCGCGCGGTCGATCTCCTCTGGGTCGGCTAAGATGGACAGAGGGGTGTCGGCGGTGGCGAGTTGCAGATCGAGCCCCTTCTCGGCAGCGGGGATGCAGTAACGCTCGAACACCTCCTCGACGAGCGCCTGTAGGTCGAGCATCGCGTCCTTGGTAGGCGCGCGCAGCCCTGTCTTGCTCGCTGCCAGGTTCAGCAGGTCATCGATCAGCGTCTGTAGAAACTCGCTGCGGCGCAGCGCGCGGGTCACCAGGTCGGCCTGGATATCCGTCAGCTTGCCGGCGTACCCGTCCGCCAGCGTTCGCAACAGGCTGCGCACAACGCCCACCGGCGAGCGCAGCTCATGGGTCACCAGCAGCACGAAGCGGCGCTTCGCCTCCTCCAGGCTCTGGACGGCTTCATAGGCCATAGCATTCTCGATAGCGATGCTGCCGTGGGTTGCCACTGTTGCCAGGTAATGTTTGTCATCCTCGGTGAAGCAGTTGGTGCGGTCGCAGTAGACCCGCAGAATGCCCAGGATGCCGGTCTTGCCTTGCAGCGGGGCGGTCAAGGTGGAGCGGATGCCCTCCGCCACCGCCTCGGCCGGAAACTGCAGGCGATCTTCGGCGGTGACGTCCTGTACGGCCACGACCTCGCCACGCAGTACCTCCTGGACCAAGGGGTTCTGGTCGACGAGGAGACACCCTTTCTCCAGATAGGCCTCCCGCAGCCCGTAGGCGCTGGCCAGGCACAGTTCAGTCCCGGTGTCGTGCAGGAGGCGGATGGTGCAGCCATGGACGTTCAGTGCCTCAGCGGTGCTGCGGGTTAGGCGGTTTAGCACCTCCTCGAGCTCCAGCGTCGAGCTCACCGCCTGGGCGCTGTTGTAGAGCGCACCAAGGCGGCCGTAGGCCTGCTGCAGGTCGCGACCCAGGCGCACAATCTCGTCCTGGCGGGCGCGCAGGCGGCGCGTGGTACGGGTAGCCAGGTAGGCAGAGACGAAGAGCGTACTGGTGAAGAAAGCTAGGATGCCTCCCACATAGATCGGATTGCGGTAGAGCTCGACGGGCAAAAACCCGGCAATGTGGTGGTGAGGGAGCAGTCCGATGGCTTCCAGCAGTGCTGTCCCGGTAACCAACAGCGTGGCTAGGGCTGTAAAAAGATATGTGTCTCGCACCGGTAAAAGGATCGCTGCCAGGGTGGTGTGAAAGAAGAAATAGAGGATCACTGGACTTTCGATGCCGCCGGTGAAGTGGATCAGTGCCGTCGTTGCAAGCCAGTCGGCGGCAATCTGCGCCCGGGCCAGTCGCAGGCTCTGAGCGCTGATGCCGCTGAGGTCGCACTGCACCTGGGCCAGCCATTGCCGAAAGACCAGATTGTACAGGATGATCGCGACGCCAGTGGCGGTGAGCGGCACCACGGGTAGACCTAAGCCCAGGCCGTAGGCGGCGAACCAGGTACCTACGATCACCCCAGCCCCGGCGATCCAGCGCAGCCGGCTCAACCAGCCCAGGCTCATACACAACTCGTACTCCACCGGCATCTGGCTTAGCTGTGCAGCCTGTTCGGGTGTGATGCGGATGCTCATTCTGTTCCTCACCTGGGGAGTTTCACCGACTCGTGAGTACAGCGTAGCGCAAGGTGGTCTAAAGGCAAGCGCTTGCGCACTCGGGAGGACAGGGATGGGGTAACCTCACTTGCCCCTGATCGCGACGGATCTATCATAGCATCAAGCTGGCCAGAAGGGAGAGAGATCGATGACCGGACCGAAGTTACGTGCGCGTATGTCTTATGCGGAGGCCGTGGCTCGTATCCCGGAGCGGCCCATCCCCGGTTTCTGGGTGGGCGACCCGGTGCAGCTGGACGCGTTGGCTGCGGAGGTGACGCGGGGTCAGGTGACTGAGCTTGCGCGTTCGCCCGGCGACCGCGCGCTCTGGTTGGTGGCCTACGGTGCCGCTGAGCCTCTGCTCCGTCAAGCCAACTTCAACTCGGCGGTTGGAGGACGCGAGCCGGCAGCCTTTCTAGATAAGGACCGTCGCGAGAAGCCCGTCGTGCTCCTTATCGGGCCAGTCCACGGTCAGGAGACCGAAGGGCTAACAGGGCTGGTCAATTTGATTGCTGTTCTGGAGACTGGGTTTGATCGACGCGGCAAGTCACAATCGGCCCTGCGCGAGTTGGGTGAACGCTGTCGCCTGTTAATCGTTCCCTGTGGCAACCCCGACGGTGTGGCGCGCTTTAAGCCGCAGTTGCTCAACGGCATGGGCCACGATGATGTGCGTTTCTGGGGGCAGGGCTCCACCGCCGACGACACCCTCTGGGGCTGGCCCGGCTGCAAACAACGCCACCCGATGGTGGGGCCTGATGTGGGATTTCTGGGCTGCTACTTCAACGACGAGGGGGTCAATCCGATGCACGATGAGTGGTTTGCACCGATGGGTCCTGAGGCCGCGGCTTTGCTTGATCTGGCCCGGGATGAGGGGCCCGACCTGGCGGTGTCGTTGCACAGCCACCAGGCACCGCCGGCGCTGTTGCGTCCTGCTTATGTGCCTTTGGAAGTGCAAGCGGAAGGCGCCGCACTGGCGGAGGCCACCTACACTCGGTTGGAAGCGCTGGGGCTGAAGCATGCGCAGCCCTTTGAGCCTCGCGCCGACCAGGGCGTTGTCCCGCCTGCATTCAACCTGATCAGCGCAATCTATCACACCAGCGGAGCCTCGGCCTTCACCTTCGAGTGCCCCCACGGCCTGCAGGATGTAGATGCCTATCGCGTTGCTCCCGAGGCGATCCTCGATATCCAGTTGATGCTCTACACGGCGTTACTGACCTATGCCCTGGCGGACCATTAGGCGGCGGAGGGCCGGCGCTGTGAGCACTGCCTCTCAGTGGCCCCATAGCCATCCGGACAGCGCACTGCTGGCTGCCCGAAGTCGATGGAGCTGGAACGTATTAGTAGGGCCACCGTAATTACGAACGGCTTGACGCGTTAACCCGCTGATCATACCATGTCGGTGAGAGATGGTAGGACCACAGGGAACCGTGGTCGCCCCAAAAGTGGTTGGCTACACTCTTTAGAAGGCGTTTTTTGGCGCGAAAGTGGGGAATCTATACCCACATTCGCATCAAAACCACCCAGCAGTGGGGGAGTTTTGACTCACCACGGTTAACTGTGGTGCTACCTGAGAGATCTAGGCCCTCAACATCGAGCAGTTGTCTGCAGTACAGGCCCGCTGCTTCGAGACGTGCTAGTCCTGCACGAATGCACGGCATAGCTTTCTCCCTCAGGCTCGGAAAATGCGGTATTATAGGGGCCCACGGTGGACGTAGACTTGATCGCCGAGGAGTCATGAGCGCGTGGATATAGATGCTCAAGCCTTAGGTAGATGGCCCGACTTGGGGGCGGCAGTGCAGGAAGCACTGCGGCGCCGGCTTAGGGCGGTGCGTTGGCTGGGCGGATCACCCTGCTCAGGCAAGAGTTCGGTGGCCGAGCTGCTTGTGGACCGCTATGCCGTGCGTGTCTACCATGTCGATGTGGCCTTCGAGGCGCACCGTGATTGTCTCACCGCCACCCAGCACCCGCTCCTCACCAAATGGACCACGACGCCGTGGGACGCGCTGTGGACGCAGCCGCGCGACCGTTTGCTGGATGAGGCACTGGCTTGCTACACTGAGCAGTTCTCGCTGATCTTAGAGGACCTGCTGCTGGCGGAGAACGGGCTCCTCCTCGCTGAAGGCACCAGATTGCTACCGCCGTTGGTGCAGGCGCTGCTGACCACGCCCGATCAAGGTCTATGGCTGGCTGCCACTGAGACGTTTCAGCGCGCACGCTACTCGCAGCGTGATGCTTGGGTGGCGGAGATTCTGGCGGCGTGCGCTGATTCTAACGTGGCATTTGAGAACTGGATGTCCCGCGATGTCGCCTTCAGTCGCTGGGTCGTGGGCCAGACCAACAAGCTAAGTTTGCCGTTAATCGAGGTCGATGGGACATACGACGTTCTGGCGTTGACCGAACTGGTAGGGCGCTGTCTTGGATTCCACGATATAGGATCGTCGGACGCCCCTGGGCCGGTTCCCCCACAGTTAGGAGGAGGCGTTTGATGACAAGACAACCCCTGGGCGTACTGATCCTGCACGGCTTCACCTCGAGCCTAGACTGCGTCAACGGGCTCTATCAGCCCCTGGCTGTGCTGGGCCTGCCCCTGCGTATGCCCGTCCTGCGTGGTCACGGGGCTGACTCGCCGGCGGCGCTGGAGGACGTGCGCTGGCAGGATTGGGTCGAGGATGGACGGAATGCGCTCTGCGACCTTCTGACAGAGGTCGAGCGCGCCGTGATCTTTGGTCACAGCATGGGCACGTTAGTGGCGCTGATGTTGGCGGCTGATGCCGCCACGGATGGCCCGGAGCTGGACAGCCTGATATTGGCGGCGCCTGCTGTGCAGCTGACCTCCCCGCTGTCGCCGGGGCGGCCTCTTAGCTTTCTTGCGCCGCTGATGGAGCGGCTGGTGAAGCGCTGGGACATGCCGCCCAACTACGCCGATCCTGCCCTGGCGGCCCACGACACCAACTATGCCTGGGCGCCGACCCAAGCAATCGGGCAGCTCTTGGCCTTCATTCGTGTGACCCGGACCCGGTTGCACGAGATCGCGGTGCCGACGCTGGTCCTGCAGAGCCGCAATGACTCAACGGTGGCAGCTCGGAGCGCTGAAATCGTCTGTGATGCCATCGCTACGCCGGCAGCGGAGAAGCGCATTGTCTGGTTTGAGAAGACTGAGCACGAGATGCTGCGTGACTGCGAGGCCGGCGCTGTGATCGAGGTGGCGGTGGACTACGTGCGCTGCCGGTATGCGCTTGCCGCCGCAAAGCTGCCAGTGCTGGAGGCTGACTGAGATGCGGGTTGCGGAACTCAGGAAGCGCACCGACCGCCTCCTGCGGCGGCTCGGCTTCTCATTGCCCGTCTGGGTGGCGCCCGGTCTCCTCGGCGGGGCGTGCGGGGGCAGCGCTGCTGCCTGGTTGCTCTGGGGCTGGCCCGGTCTGCTCCGCCGCGGGATTTGTTTCCCGCTAGCGCTGCTGCTGGCTGCTCTGGGCTTCGCTTTGGGCAGTGCCGCAGGCTTGAGCCTGGTGCTCACGGCTCAGACGGTGGTCAAGGCAATCCGTCGGCTCCGCCGTCCGACCTACTTTGCAATGTACGAACCACAGGAACCCATCCCAGAGCTGGAGGTGATGAGCTGGCCCAGCCCCGGCTGCGGTCTGTGGATGCTGGTTCCGATCCTGGGCATCAGTGCCGTGACGTCGATCCCCTGGCTGTGGTTCGCCTTCCGCCACCTGCCGGTGTGGCTGTGGCTGCTCTCTATGGTCTTAGGACTGCCTTGGGGGCTGTTAATGGCGCGCAGTGAGGTCCGGCGGCGCGATCTCCCCATTATGGGTGGGGGACCACGATGAACGACCGTCTCGGCAGCACAGTTCCCGGCCCTGGCTGTATGCTCTCCCGCCCCGGCTGCGCCGCCTGCTGCATCGCTCCGTCCATTTCGTCGCCCATTCCGAGCATGCCCGCGGGGTAGCCTGCCGGCATACGCTGTGTCCAACTCACGCCTGACCTGCGCTGTCGGCTCTTTGGACGCTCGAACCGCCCCGAGGTCTGGCTTCAGCTGCGACCTGATCCGCAGATGTGTGGGCGGGGCCTGGGGAGGCGCTAGCGATTCTCCCCGCCCTGGAGCTGGCCACGCGACCTTAGCGCTCAATAGCGCCCGTAGGTGCGGGCCGTCTCCACCATCGCCTGAATGTTGGCATCGGGTGTGTCGCGTCCGCATTGATCCCCCGTCGAGAGGATGAAGCCGCCGTCGGCCGCTGCGTCGTCTATGGCCTTCCGGCTGGCGGCGATCACCTCCTTGACCGTGCCGCGGAGCATCACGCTGGTGGTATGCAGGTTGCCCTTGAGGACGATCCGCTTGCCATAGCGCCGCTTAAGCTCTGCCAAATCGCAGTCGCCCATCGGCGGGATCTCCAGCGGGTCAATGACCGTCAGCTGCGTCTCCTCCGCCGCCATGCGCACCAGGTCGGCCTCAGGGCCGCAGGAGTGGACATGGGTGGGGATACCCAGCTCGGCTGACAGCGCCGTCACGCGCTGTAGCACCGGCAGTGCCAGCTCGCGGAAGATCCTGGGTGACTGGAATATCAACGAGCCCGAGGCGCCGCAGAGCAGGAAGTCCGGCGGGACCGCCAGTTTGGAGATGCGGATCATACGCGCCTCCACCCGGGCCAACATTGCTTCGCGGCGGGCATAGAAGGGGGCCGGATCGTCGAAATAAGCGTAGATCTCCGACTCGGTGTGGATCAGGCAGGTTGATGCTCCGCTAGGCATTCCCAGGATTCCCTGGTCACCAAGCTCCGCGCGGATTTGATTCCAGAGCGTAAGTCCGGTGGGCCAGGCCTTGATCCCCTCGATGGGTTCCCACTTGGTGGGCACCGGCGGCAGGCCCACCTTGTCGGGCGTGATGTTGGTCGCCGGGGGGTTATCGGTGCTGTGCACCACGACGTGCTGGGCCCACCGGTCGGTTTCTGGACAGAAGTCCTGGGTCACGAAGCTACCGTCTGGGCGCCGCAGTACGATCCGCGATTCCCAGGCTGGCCCCAGGTCACCGAAGAGGTCGCCGAAATCGTACAGCTCAAAACCACCGTCCAGGTCGAAGTACTTAAGCGCATCGATGTGCGCTTTCCAGAGTGGTGGGTCCTTGTAGACGTAGATGTCCCAGAAGGGCTTTCCCGTCATACGCGCCGGCACCATATTAGAAATGTCGGGACAGACCGGCACGCAGTCGGGGACCTCGCGCCGCAGCACGGTCAACAACCGCTCGCGTGGCGTCAGAGTGGGATAAGCCACATAGTTCTCCTTCGCTTCGCTGGGTTTTCGCCTCTATCGTCGCCTAAAGCGCGTGCCTGTCAAGAGCCGTTTTGCAGCCATCGAACCTCGGCGTATACTGGACGCAGTGTATACAGAAAGCGAGTGAGGTGTTCCGATGGACCAAGCAAGTCTGATCGCGCGGGCCCAGGCCTGTGTGGGAGAATTCCTGCTGGCTGAGGAGTGGTTGAGCGCCGGCGGGGTGGCGGCGGCTCTGGTCACGGACGCCGGCACCATCTACACTGGTATTTGCGTTGACGTGGCCTGCGGCATCGGTTTCTGCGCGGAGCATTCAGCCGTCGCTGCGATGTTGATGAATCGCGAGACGGTGATCAGGCAGATCGTGGCGGTCACCGCCGAAGGCATCCTGCCTCCTTGCGGGCGCTGCCGCGAGCTGCTGCTGCAAGTCGACCGTCGCAATCTCGACTGCGAGGTGGTCCTGGCGGAGGGTGTTACGCGCACATTGCGTGAGTTGCTGCCCTACCCGTGGTTTATGCGGAAGTCCGATGGCCCTCCCGATGCGTGAACAGGCTACGGCGCTGCTGGCACGCTGGGCCCCCGCCGTCGAGCGATTCTGGCATCCCGGAACGGATGATGGCGATTTGGGTTGCTACGGTCCAGGTTACATCCACTGGGGTGTGCAGTCGAACTGGAACTACGCCGCAGCTTTGGCGACGCTGGCGCAGCAGTCAGGCGTGGCAGACTGTGCGCATTGGGAAGGTCGTGCGCTGGCGGCGCTGCGTTTCGCGCTTCGTACGCACATCACTGGAGATCGTCGCGGCAATGACGGACGAAGCTGGGGACATTCCTGGATTAGCATGTTGGGCATCGAGCGCGGTATGCACGGTGTGGCGGTTCTGGATCCGCTGCTCACCGACGACGACTGCAGCGCGCTGCGGCGTGTCCTGATTAGTGAGGCCAACTGGCTCCTGCAAGATGCTCAGCGAGGTGACCACACTGGCGTCTTCGCCGGGCTCTGGAACACCGAGGGCAATAACGTCCCCGAGTCCAACATCTGGTGGGGCGCGCTCCTGTGGCGTGCGGCGCAGCGCTATCCTGATGCGCCGGAGGCGGAGGCGTGGCAGGCGCGGGCTCACGCCTACTTCATCAACGGTATCTCGGTACCTCAGGATGCCTACGATGAGACGCCCATCGCCGGTAAAACCGTCGCTCAGTGGCACGCCGGAGCCAACTTCTTCCCGAATTTCGCCCTGGACCACCACGGCTATCTGAACGTGGGCTATATGGCGATCTGTATGAGCAATGCGGCGCTATTGCATTTTGATATGCAGCGCGCTGGCCTGCCAACGCCGGATTCGCTGTTGCACCATCAGGCCGACCTGTGGAAAGTGTTGCGGCGCATGGTCTTCGGCAATGGTCGGCTGGCTCGCATCGGCGGTGACAGCCGGGTACGCTACGCTTACTGCCAGGAATATCTTCTGCCGGCGCTGCTCTTCGCCGCCGATGTGCTTGGCGACGGTCACGCCCTAACCCTCGCCGAACAACAGCTGAAAGGCATAGCAGAGGAATTGGACGCAAGCTCCGACGATACCTTCTATGGCGCGCGCATGGGCCATATGTGCGACGCCAATCCCCACTACTTCACCCGGCTGGAGTCGGACCGCGCTTGTGCGCTCTCGATGCTGATCAACTATCTGCCCTTGGTGACGGTGCCTGCAGCACCGGAGCGGTCCTTCGAAGCCGAGGTTGCTGGCAGCTGGACCGAGATCGAGCACGGGGCGGCGCTTCACCGCGCATCGGCGCGGCTGGCCTCCTTCGCCTGGCGGGCGCGAGGACTGACTCAAGCCCTTTGCCTGCCGCCCAGCGATGTGCGGGCCATCAGCAGCGCCGAGTGGGATCGTAACCTGGCGCCGGTGGTACGCTTTCTCGGTGATGCTGACGATGACAGCGGACGCCATCGTCGGCTGCTACGTACCAGTCTGCAGACTTTTCCCGGCGGCTTTGCCACCGGCGGAGCGGTGATGGAGGGCGTTGATGTGCGCATCGACGAGGGCGCCCACTGCACAGACCAGGCGGTCACCCATCTGGCCTTTGCCGCTCTGCCCGACGGGCGCACCTGCGTGGGGCTGCAGTGGGTCGTGGCTGCCGAGGATCGCGTCGGCTATCTGGTATCGCTGAAAGGTTTGCACCTCAACGTCGCCAATGATCTCTTTAACGCCTTCTGTCGCACGATCTACACTGCCGACACCACTCGGACCCTCCTCTCCCCGCCAAGTCAGGCGGAGGTCATAGTCCTGGAGAGCCGTTGGCTTAACGTCGATGGCGTCTTGGGCCTGGCATTGCTCTACGGTGCTGAGTGCTTCGCCATCGATCGGGCCGCGAATCGCCGGGGAGGACGCTATGGCTCGCTGTGGGTGGACGAGGTCTGCAGTAGTGTTGAGTTGGGCCCGCGCCCGACTCATCCCGGAGAGATACTGGTGGATGTGGGCTTTGCCGTGCTCTCGGGCGTCACCGTCGCCGCGACGGCGGCCTTTGAGGGAGGCGGCCTGAGCTTTGACGTCCCGCGGGTACGCGGCGCCTGGGTGGTCGGCTCCGACGGCGCGCGCTACGCTGTCGTCGCAAACTTCGGTGCCGTTGCTGTCGACGTTTCTGCCCTCGGGCAGGTGGTCACGCTGGATCCCGGGGCGTGCCGCGTCGTGAAGACCTGAGCGCGTCGGGTTTATCCGCTTAAGGTCGAGTTCTTCTAGTCATTTCGGTGCTTGCACAGAATGCAAAGACAACACTGGAGGTCATCTGGATGATGCCGTCGTCTTCCCCCAACCCAAAGTCCTATCGTCACTTCAATGTCGCCATCTACACTCGTGTTTATGAGGTTATGGAGATGGGCGACCTGGCACGGCTGGAGGCTACCTTTGAGGTCATTCAACGCCACATCAACGTCGACAAGATCTACCTGGAGACCCACCGCGATACTCTGATCGCCGATGACACAACGCTGCAAGTCGCCCGGAGCTTCTTTGAGGCCCGTGGGATAGCCGTCGCTGGTGGGATCACCTACACTGTCAACGAACGCAATCGGTTCGAGACCTACTGCTACACGCGGACCGACCACCGCCAGAAGGTCCGTGAGATCGCTGAACATACAGCGCGTCACTTCGACGAGATGATCCTCGATGACTTCTTCTTCACCAACTGCAAGTGCCCGACCTGCATCAAAGCCAAGGGCGATTGTAGTTGGACCGACTACCGGTTACAGCTGATGTTAGCGGCAGCGCAGGAGCTGGTCCTCGGCCCGGCGAAGGCCGTGAATCCTGCGGTCAAGGTGATCATTAAGTATCCGAACTGGTACGAGCATTTCCAGGGCCTAGGGTTTGACCTGGCGGAGGAACCCGCGTTGTTCGACGGACTCTACACCGGTACCGAGACCCGCGATCCGGTCTTGAGTAACCAACACCTGCAGCCCTACCACGGTTACCTCATCTTCCGTTATTTTGAGGCTCTCAAACCCGGCGGCAACGGCGGTGGCTGGGTCGACACCGGTGGGATGGCTACAGTCGACCGCTATGCGGAACAGCTCTGGCTTACCCTCTTTGCTAAGGCTCCGGAGATCACGCTTTTTGACTTCCGTCAAATGCAGTGGCCCATCCGCTTGGAGCACCGCGCGCCATGGCAAGATGCTCCACGTACAGGACAAGGTCTCGATTTCGATGCTATGATTGCCCCCTTTCAGCAGGCCGACGGCACGTGGTCACCGGAGGCGGTCACCGTACCTTTGGTCGCCGGTACCGCGCTGGCGCAGGTCGACGGCGTCCTGGGCGAACTCGGTGAACCGTTAGGCGTCAAGAGCTATAAACCCTTCCATTCGACGGGTGAGGACTTTCTGCAGAGCTACTTGGGTATGTTGGGGATTCCTGTAGAGTTGGTGCCTGCGTTCCCTGATACGGCAGAGACTGTCCTGCTGACTGAGCAGGCTAGACAGGATTCAGCGATCGTCACGCGAATCAAGACCCATCTTCTGGCGGGCAACAACGTCGTCGTCACCTCTGGACTCTATCGTGCCCTGCAGGGCAAGCCCCCCGGGGCCGCGAACCGCATTGAGGACATTGTCGAGCTGGAGGTCACCGAGTGCAAAGTCCGCGTGCGCGAATATCTGATGGGATGGCGGGAGCGCGTCGAGGCCAAAGCCGAGATCCTGATCCCCCACGTCCGCTATCTGACTAACGACTCTTGGGAGCTGGTCTCGGGCCTTACCAACACCACCGGCCATCCAGTGCTTCATGACGCCGACTATGGTCGAGGGCACCTCTACGTCCTCACGATCCCCGACAACTTCGACGACCTCTATTGCTTCCCGGAGGCGGTCCTATCACGGATCCGGGCAGTGCTGATGGCTGACCTTGATGTACGCGTTGACGCACCGGGTCAGGTGGCGCTTTTCGTCTACGACAACGACACTTTCATTGTTGAGTCCTTCTTGCCGACTCCCACCGTCATCACTATCGTGTTGCGCGGTACCGCAGACGGCGTGCAGGACGTGGTCACCGGCGAGACTCTCACCGGGACCGCGGTTCAGGATTGGCGCGACCAGCCGACAGGCGAGGTCTCCTTTCAGACACAGGTCGGCCCGCGGGCCTATCGGGTCTTTCGCAGTGTTCGACCTGCAGGGAGAGATGAAAGATGCGGATTCTAGTGCTTTGCGACGATGTCTGGCATCCGGCGGGGACCCTACGTGAGGGATTGGCGCCACTGTCCGAGCAGGGGCTGGAGCTGGCTTGGATTACCGACGCTGCCGATTGGTCGGCATCGCGAATGGCCGACTATCCGGTGGTGCTGTTCAGCAAGTCGAACAACGTTTCTCAAGCGGACAAGCGACCGTGGATGACAGAGACTGTCGAGCAGGCCTTTGTCGACTATGTCCGTGGCGGTGGTGGGCTCCTCGTGGTCCACTCCGGCACGGCGGGCTACGCTGAGGCGGGCACTCTCCGCGCCCTGATGGGCGGGGTGTTCACGGAGCACCCACCCCAGTGCCCGGTGACGGTGATCCCCAAAACCGACCATTCGCTGACGGCAGGTGTGCACCGCTTCACGGCAACGGACGAACACTACTTTATGTCCCTGGATGACGAAGCGGCTGATGTCTTCCTGACGACGCTTTCCGAGCACGGGACGCAGCCTGGGGGCTGGACTCGCACTGAGGGGGCAGGTCGCGTCGTGGTGCTGACACCGGGCCACACCGTCGAGGTCTGGCTGACCCCGTCTTTTCAGACGCTGTTGGTCAACGGGCTGCAGTGGTGCGCCGGGGGCGTGTCGTGATCGCCGGTTCTGCGGCCCAGGAGGCGTCCGAGATGGAGGGGGAGGTCAAGATCACGGCGATTAAGGCCCTGCAGCTCCAGAGGGGTGCGACGCTGGTCCGTGTGGAGACCGATGCCGGCGTCGTGGGCTACGGCCCCTGCCACGGCAGCGGCCCCTTCGTGCGCGCTGTCATCGCCGGGCTGGAGGGCCCTCGGCTGCCCCATCTGGGACTAATTGGCAAGGATCCTCTAGCCATCGAGGTACACTTCCACAATATGTTCTACGCCTACCCCCAGCGCGGGCGCGTCGTCGGCGTTCTGAGCGCCATCGATATCGCCCTCTGGGACCTGGCCGGCAAGTTGCTGGAACAGCCTGTCTGCAAGCTGCTTGGCGGTGTCTTCCGCGACCGCATTCCGCTCTACTCCCATTGCGCGGGGGGCGATTTCCAGAGTGCGGCGGCCTGGCGCGAGCGTGCTCGCGACCTTCAGGATGATCCCTACGGCTTCAAGGCTTATAAAATCGACATCCACCATGCTCTGGGCATCCATATGCAGGCGACGACGCCTAGTATTGGCGTACGGGAGGCCCGAGCCGTGCGGCGCGCCTACGCGCTAGCTCGCGAGGCGTTGGGCGAAACGATCGACATCATCGTCCACTGCCACGCCGAGCTGGACCTGTCCAGCGCCGTTAAGGTGGCTGAGGCTGTGGCGCCGATCGAGCCTCTCTTTTTCGAGGACCCCATCGCGCCGCGCTTCTCCGAGGCCTGGATGGCGCTGCGGCGTGCCACCGGCGTGCCGCTGATGACCGGCGAGAATCTGGCTCTGGCGGAGGATGCGATGCCCTTCCTACAGCATCACGCCATCGACTGCCTGCAACCCGACTTGATCAACTGTGGGGGTATCACCGGTGCTAAGCGCATCGCCGACCTCGCCGGCCTCTATCAGGTGCCGGTGCAGCTGCACAATGTGAGCGGTTATGTGCTTAATATGGCGTCGCAGCAGTTCTCGGCGGCCGTCTTCAACTGTCCGCGGCTGGAATGCACTCGCAACGCCGCGGCGGCGCCGGAGGCCGCCGGGGAGAAGTTGGTGATTCGGGATGGGGTCATGCGTGTGTCCATGCGCCCCGGCCTGGGTCTGCAGCTCGACTTCGATTATCTGAAGGCCCATCGCGCCGCTGGTGAACCGTGGTGGAAATGAGACGTTCTCTCAAAACGACAAGGAGACCGCATGAAGAACCGATCTGATGTGAACTGGGATGTCCACGGACTCTGTATCGGAGTGCCCAAACGGGCCGACTACGGAGCCTTCAAGCAGTTGATCAGTGACGTGCTGCCCTACTACGGCTGCAACACGCTGGTGCTGCTGATCCGCTATCGCTACGCCTTTCAACGTCATCCTGAGGTGACCGACCCTGGAGCGCTCACACCCCGCCAAGCGGCGGAGATCGCTGAACTCTGTCGCGCCAACGATATCCGCCTGATTCCCAAGATGAATTTGCTGGGACACCAGTCCGGCACCGACCGTGGTTCGGAGTTGGGCTTGCTGCGAGCTTATCCGGAGTTTGACGAGACGCCTGACCTAGAGACGGTGCGCTACTGCCGCAGCCTTTGCCCCAGCCATCCCGCAGTCACCGACGTGGTCTTCGACCTGATGGATGAGATCCTGATGGCGTTCGATGCCGACGCGCTGCACGTTGGTCTCGACGAGGTGTTCGAGATCGGCCACTGCCCCCGCTGCAAGGATACACCCAACGCCGTGCTCTTCGCCGATTGGGTACGCGCGTTGCATCGCCACCTTGCTGTCGACCGCAATGCCGAGATGTGGATGTGGGGTGATCGCCTGCTAGACGCCGAGACCATGGGATACGGAGAGTGGGAGTCCTCGGCGAATCACACCTGGGAGCGTATCGATGAGATCCCGCGCGATATAGTAATGTGCGACTGGCACTATGAGGAGGGTGAGACCTTCCCGTCGGTCCCCTACTTTGCTGAGCAAGGCTTTCCGGTGGTGGCCTGTCCGTGGCGCTATGTGGCACACACGCAGCAGTTCCTCGATGATGCTGCGAGCTACGCCGCCGGGAAAGATTCGGCCTCCAATAAGGTGCTGGGAGTACTTCAGACCAGCTGGTGCGACGCGGGTGCCTTGGCACGATATCTGCTGGGTGACGATAGCATTGAAGGCGTGGCGCGGCTGGTGGGCGAGTCTTTTAGAGTCGCTATGGAATACGGGAGGTAGGGTTGTGCCTGCCGGTGTCGACTACGAGCTTCGAAAGGAGGTGACAACTGCTAACGAAAACCTTGCCAAATAGTTGCAAAAATTGCCAACGCATTTGAAAAACTCTAATTCTGTGTTAATCTTGGAGGTGAAAAATCGAGGTTTTGGAAGTGACCAAAGAGTATGCAAGCGTAGACGGCGAGAAAATCTATTTCGATGAGTCATTTGAGGAGGAGCCTGACAAGGCCAACTTCGAGGAGTGGTTGCAGCGGATAGAAGGCTTGCTGGAAACACTACTTCGCT
>PWVB01000347.1 GCA_003562365.1 Anaerolineae bacterium | reverse complement strand
TTATCGGACATAGTCCGCCGCGCGCTGACGCCGCTGACTTGGGAGCGTCTTTCAGTCAGAGTGTGGCAGGCCGACGAGGAGCGCTGTCTCCCAGTCTCCGACTTCGCGCCCCGGGCTGTACCAGTGACGCTGCAGCCCGATGCTGAGCCCATCCTCGTGCCTACGCTGATGGCATCTCCAACCAGTGCTGGTCCGCTGGCGGGCAAGACAGTCTACGTCAGCGCGGGGCACGGCTGGTTCTGGAATGGAAGCCGGTGGCGCACCCAGCGTCCCGTCTATCAGGGCTTAATTGAGGACCACAACAACGCTGAAGTCGTGGGTCATTATCTGATTCCCTATCTTGAGAACGCCGGTGCAACGGTGATCCCGGTTCGGGAACGCGGACCGGCGCTGTCGAGCGCGCGGGTTATTGTCGATGACGACCAGGGCTCCCCCGGCTACACGGAGACTGGTCTGTGGACCGTTGGTGGAAGTGGGCCCGGTTATGCAGGTGGCTCCTATCGCTATGCTATTGCGTCCTCAGAAGCCGCCACAGCGACGGCAACCTGGACCTTAGAAGTGCCTGAAGCGGGGCTTCACGCCGTCTACGCCTGGGTATTCTCCGGAAGGAATCGCGTGCCGGATGCACATTACACGATTCACCACGCTGGCGGGACCGCTGAGGTGGTGATCGACCAACGGATCTACCCCAACACCTGGCGATATCTGGGCACCTTTCCGTTTTATGCCGGGCCGGCTCAGATCACCCTGGATAATCGAACCCTCCACGGTTCCGGCCCCTATGCCGTGATAGCCGACGCTGTGCGTATTGGTAGCGGGAATTTCGATACCCTTGCGGGCCTTTCATTGCTTGCCCCGGCGACGACCTATGCACCGACCACGCCGCCTAGTAGCGCTCCTGACAAGCCTTGGTGGGAGTCCTCGACCTTTTACTGGAGTCAGTGGGTCGGGATGAATCCTGCTGAATGGCCCCACTTCAACGACGTTGTTGCCCGCCCTATGTTTGCTCGCTGGCACGAGCGCACGATCGGCGGCGATGCGGTGTACATCTCCTGGCACACGAATGGCTACAACGGCCAGATTCGCGGAACGGAAACCTATGTTCACAACAACGACACCTATCCGCGCACGCCTGGTAGTCTCGCGCTGCAGACCGCTGTCCACGACGAGTTGATCCGCGCTATACGCGTCGGTTGGGATGCAGACTGGCGGGATCGCGGCAAGAAGCAGGCCAATCTTGGCGAGCTGCGAATGCTTTGGGATCCTCACTTCGCGCAGGCTCGGATACCTGGCATCCTGTTGGAGATTGCCTTCCGCGACAATTACGACGACGCCCTTGCGCTCAAGGAGCCGGCCTTCAACCAATTGACGGCACACGCCGTCTACCGGGGGATCGTCAACTACTTCCATGCGCAAGATGGCGGGGTGGGAGACCCAGCCATCGCCCCAGAGCCGCCCACGCATCTTCGTGTCGAGAATATCGCCAGCGACACCCTGCGCGTAGCCTGGGAGCCGTCTCCGACGGATAATTTTGGTCTCCTGGGAGACCCTGCGACGGGATACCGCGTCTACACCAGTCCTGATGGATTTGCTTGGGGTGACCCGGTTGAAGTCACCGGTACCCAGGCTACGTTTGCCGGGCTGGAAGTGGGGCAGACCCTCTATGTCCGGGTCAGCGGCACGAACGCCGGAGGCGAGTCGTTTCCCACCGAGGTCCTAGGGGCGCGGATTGGCGATGCCCGACTGCTCATTGTCAATGGCTTCCGGCGCCTTGACAGCCATATGCTGGTTCGGGACGTTGACCCTGTAGAAGGTCTGAATCTGCGCATGCTCTTGGAGCGGATGAACAGCGGCGCCTACGTAGTGCACCACGGTCAGGCGGTGCCTGAGGGGTACGGCTGGGACAGCGCTAGCAGTGAAGCCGTGGTAATGGGTTGGCCCTCCCTGGAAACCTACGATGTTGTCAACTGGATTCTCGGCACCGAATCGACCGGTGTTGAAGGTGCGCTTAACAGTTCCGAACGCCGGCTGCTGACCGATCATCTCGCTGCGGGACGCGCGCTGTTGGTGAGCGGCTCTGAGTTAGCGCAGGATCTTGCTACGACCGATCCTGACTTTCTCCATTCGCAGCTCAGCGTTGACTACGTCGCCTCCAACAGTGGCGCGTACCGGGTGCAGCCAACGGCGTCCGGCGTCTTCTCGGAGCTGCTAGAGTTTGAGTTCAACACGACCCACGAGTATCAGGTTGAGTCATCAGACGTGCTCATCCCATTTCCGGCCTCTGGCGCACAGACCTCTTTGGTCTATGCGGGGACCGGTAGCCAGGAGCTAGGTGCTGCTGTTCAGGCTGCCGATGGATGTCAAAGAGTGTTGGTGATGGGCTTCCCTTTCGAGACCATCCGTGTCAATGCGCGGGCGGCGGTGATGACCGCTGCACTAGACTTTCTGGATTACACCGCTCCCCTGATGACGCGGAATCTGACGAAACCCGCTGTTGTCACCCCGACCGACGGTGTCTCGCTCAGAGGGCCGGTTGTCTCTTTGGGGTGGAACGGATCCGGCGATGGGCGGGGGAACCTGTTTTACGAGATCGTCATCAATGATCAAGTCTACAGGCGCGTCCGGGAGAACCCCTTTTCGGTGTCGTTGGGACAGGGTGTCTACAGCTGGAGAGTGCGAGCATTTGATTCAGCCTGTGATGCTAGCCCCTGGACCGATTGGCACACTTTCGAGGTCGAGACCGAGACGCTCTTTGTACCTTTGGTCTCGAAGTGAGCGGCAGACTGATCCTTTCGTCTGCTCCTGCTACGATACGTGGGTGAGGGTCGGGACTTTGGTCCAGTCGTAGAGCCAGCCGGCCAGGCCGCCCCAGGGCTGCCACGGCGTCAGGATCCGCAGTATCTCCTGGACGTTGTTCTCCGTTGTCACTTCCTCGCCTCGATGCATCCTCTGAAGTGCTGCCGGATCTATCGGGATGTAGTCGTAGCGGCCCAAGCTGAGCATCAACAATCCCACCGACGGCTTGTCGAGACTGAGCATCTGTTGAAGTCTCAGTGCAAGCTCGCTGGAGGGCAGGGTGTGGTCTGTCAGCGTCTCCAGTTCATTCGAGCGGGTCTCAAAGGTGTCGGCGATCTGCTGGATCCGTTGTGCTACCCAGGGTTCAAGAGTCTCTTGGAGCAGATGGGCGCCTTTGAGGACCTGCTCCGGGCTCGGAAACGCGTGGAGGGTTGGATTCCTGGGATAGGGTCTACCAAGGCGGTCAACAAGACCGCCTACAGGGTCGAAGTCGGGCAGGCCGTTGGGTTTCCAAGATACGGACGCTGCGGTGAGGACGTCTTCAAAGAGCGAAGTACCCCTCAGGAGCCGTGCGCCCAGCCGTTTTACCGATTCCAGTGCTGGGGTGCGCTTGGCGAGGCGGAGGAAGGGCTGGAAATTCTCCTCCAGGCGCAGCATGCGCCAGCTTTTCTCACTGAGTTCCTCGATCTCCTGTCCGGAGAGGTGGGACTCCGTTTCAAGCACGAGGCCGGCTGGCACCTGGTACAGCGTGACACCCACCGTCTGGCTTGTCTCCAGGCTTTCGATGCGATAGAGTCGGACGCCCATCGCGCGGATGTGAAAGGGAGGCCGGAGCAGCCAGCCCGATCGCTGGATGACCTCGTGCAGCGAGAATGTCTCTGGTACCGATAACAACCAGTGCATGGCACCCCCTATCACTCACCAGCATACCACGGCCGTGCCGGACGGGGGTTTCAGGCCAGTTACAGATTGGTTAAACGGTTCTGACCTCTTCAGCTTACAGAGAGGGCCGTGCGGCGCGCCTCATTCTGCGAGATGCACCGCACGGTGTGCTGGGTCTCATGCCCAGTAGATTCTGGTCAGTCCTTGAGGCCGGCGAGATCCAGACCAGCTTCCAGTACGGGTTTCACTAAAGCGTCATCCGTCACCTCGCAGTAGACGCGGATAATGGGTTCGGTACCCGAGAACCGGATCAACAACCAGCCGGACTGCCCCAAGTCATACTTGAAGCCGTCGACGGTGACTTTTTCGACAACCGGCAAGCCAGCGATGCTACGGGGCGCGCTTTCCTCCAATCGCTTCCTTGCCTGAGGCCGTTTCTCAGAAGGGAATCTCACGTCGATGCGGTCATAGTAGTATCTCTGCCCCAGTCTGTCGAAGAGTGTCTCCACCAGCTGTGCCGGTGACTGCCCAGTCTTCATCATCAGGTCAAGGAAGTAAAGATTGCCCAAGATCCCGTCTCGCTCCGGTACATTGCCGCTGAAGGCATAGCCGCCGCTTTCCTCGCCACCGATCAAGGCATTGACCTCCAGGAATTTCGGTGCGACATACTTGAAGCCCACGCCAGTCGTGTGGAGTTCAACGTTGTAGAGATCGGCAAGACGGTCGAGCATTGACGTTGTTGAGATGGTCTTGACGATCGGTCCGCGCTCGCCGCGAACCTCAAGCAGATAGTAAGCCAGCAGTCCGAAAACTCGCAACTGGTCGATATAGGTGCCGTGCTCGTCGCCGATTCCCATTCGATCACCATCTCCGTCGCTGATCAACAGGACATCGGCACCCAGTTCTACTGTGTGAGCCAATGCAGGGCTGATGTTTGGCTCAATGGGCTCTGGGCGTGCCATTCCGGGAAACAGCGGGTTATGGCCTGCGTGAATCTCTTGGATGTCGTTGGTACCACCGCCGATCAGCTTGGGAAACCAGCCGGCCACGTTACCCCACATCGGTTCTACGAGGATCTTCATACCGGCCTGTTTGAGCTGTTCCAGATCTACAAGCGTTCCCAGATGAGCCATATAGGCGGGATCCGGGTCCCAGCGTGTCACCAGGCCCTTCTGCTCCGCTGCGTCAATGGGTATTCTGCGGACCTCTGCGACGTCGTCTGGTATCGCCTGTTCGATCTCCTGCAAGCCCTCTGGAGAGATCGCGGCACCGTCCGGATCACGCACCTTAAACCCATTGTCATACGGTGGATTATGGCTAGCGGTGATATTGATGGCACCTCCGGCGCCGCGTTCGACGGTCGTGTAGCTGATCACTGGGGTTGCGCAGTTGCGTGTTGTCAGCCAGACCGGTACGCCGTTACCTGCCATTACCTCGGCCGCGGCCTCGGCGAAGTGATCCGAACTGAAGCGTCGATCGTAACCGATAACAGTACCGTCGTCGGCCTGGTTGTGCTGCTTCAGGTAGTCGGCAAATGCCTGCGTGACACGGCGGACGTTATCGAAGGTGTAATCCTCCGCGATTCTCGCTCGCCAGCCATCCGTACCAAACTTGATCTCGCTCATGGTCACTCTCCTGTTCGTGGATGAAGCTGATGCTCGTCTTGCAGCTGCTTGATATCGGCACTGACCATCATCTCAATCAGGCTCTTGAAGTCCACGTCTGGGGTCCAGCCGAGGACCGTCTGGGCCTTCTTGGGGTCAGAGACTAGTAGGTCGACCTCGGCCGGACGCATGAACCGGGGATCCTGGATCACGTGATCGCGCCAGTTTAGCCCTACGGCGGAGAAGGCGACCTCGCAAAGCTCCTGGACCGAGTGGGTCGTCCCGGTGCCTACGACATAGTCGTCGGGCTGGTCCTGCTGAAGCATCAGCCACATAGCTCTCACGTAGTCGCCAGCGTAGCCCCAATCGCGCTTGGCATCCAGGTTGCCCAGCGCCACGCGCTCTGCCAGGCCGAGGCTGATCCTTGCTACGTGGTGGGTGATCTTACGGGTCACGAATTCCAACCCACGGCGCGGGCTCTCGTGGTTGAAAAGGATGCCTGAGCAGGCGAAGAGGTCATACGACTCTCGGTAATTTACGGTGATCCAATGACCATAGACTTTAGCAATCCCATAGGGGGATCGGGGATAGAAGGGCGTCTGTTCAGTCTGAGGGACCTCGCGGACCTTACCAAACATCTCCGAGGAACTAGCCTGGTAGAAGCGGATGTCAGGATCTACGGCACGGATTGCCTCCAACATCCGTGTGACGCCCAATCCAGTAACATCGCCGGTAAAGACAGGCTGTTTCCAGGAGGTGGGCACAAACGACTGGGCTGCCAGATTGTAGATCTCCTGAGGGTGAGCTTCGCGCAAGGTACTGATCAACGATCCCTGATCCAGAAGGTCTCCGGACACCAGCGCGACTTGATCTTGGATATGCTGAATGCGAGCAAAGTTCACGGTACTGGTGCGGCGTACCATCCCGATTACTTCATAGCCTTTGCTCAGCAGAAACTCGGCAAGATACGATCCGTCTTGTCCGGTAATGCCTGTGATCAGGGCACGTCGTTTAACCATATCAAGCTGTCTCCTCTCGTTGCTCCTTCGCTACCTCGGTCCCCGTCGACAGACTATGGTCCACTTCGACGCGTTGGCGCCACTCAGCAAGCACATCCGCAACTGTCTGCTGGAGCGGGATATCCGGCCGCCAACCGGTATCTTGTTGGAGCTTGTCACTACTGCCATAGATGATCGGAATGTCTGCCGGTCGGTAGCGTTCGGGATCCGTGCGAACCTCTACGTCCACTGCAGCTAACGCTAGCAAGTGGTTCAACAGGGTTTGGACTGTGTGCGCACGCCCCGAAGCAATGTTATAGACCTCGCCGGGGTGCCCGCGCAGTAGTATCAGGTGGTAGGCTCGCACTATATCCCGGACATCGGTGAAGTCTCGTGCTGGTGTCAGATTCCCCACTTTTAGAACTGCCTCACGTTCACCCACTTCGATGTCCGCGATCTGACTGGCAAATGCCGGGAGCACGAACTTCGGCGACTGTCCGGGGCCGATGTGGTTGAAAGGTCGGACCCGCACCACCGGCAGCTGGTAACTCATAAAATACTGGTATCCCAGCACATCTTGTGTGACTTTGCTGACGCTGTAGGGGTTTTCCGGACGCAGCGGATGGTCCTCGGTTAGGGGGAGCGCTTCTTCCGGAGCCCGTCCGTACTCCTCGCCGGAGCCCACCACAAGGAAGCGCGGCTTCTGGGTGAGCTCCACACAAGCCGCCAACAGGTTCAGCTGGCTCAGAATGTTGTTCTCCAGAGTTCCCCAGGGATCTTCATAAGCGGTTGGGACGTGTGACTGGGCGGCTAGGTGGATGACGTGCTCGGGCCTCCACTCCGCGATCAACTGCGCCGTAGCTTCGCGGTTCCGGAGGTCGACGGCCACCAGATGCTGGGCTCCTTCCGGCGGCTCATTAACGGTGTTTGGCAGCGTTGTGCCGACAAGATCCCAGTCGGTGACTGACCGAAGATAGCGACAGAGATGGGTGCCGACAAAACCTGTTGCGCCGGTGACTAACGCACGCATGATAACTCCCTGAGACTAGTCTGTGTCCCGTCGTTGCGGCCCGTGGCGCGCAAGCTGCTCGCTAAGCCTCGCAACCATTATAGCCCCAAAGCAGTCACTGCCAAAAGCTCAGGGTCAGTACCACCTTAGCGCCAGACGACCAGGGTCACCCCGCCCTCAGCGGTGAGGATGTCCAGTGCCGCTGTGTCTACGTCAAGGACGCGGACATCTCCCATCTCAATAAACGCGATAGCCTTTCCGTCGGGGGCCCAGACCCAGATGGGGATCTCCAGTCCTGAATCGCCCTCTGCTCGGTAAAGGGGGCGCTGGCCTGATCCGTCGCGATCGATGAGATGCAGGGTGTACCGACTGTTTGCGCTCTGGTAGGGGATGATCGCTCGTCCAAACAAGACGCTCTGCCCATCCGGTGCATATTGAGGAGCAGCCCACATCCCAGTCTCAACTGCCAGTGTGGCGCTATAGGCGCCGGAACTCTCCAATGCCACAAGGTTGAAAATCGGACTCTCTTCAGGATCGGCGGCACCATCATCACCATGTGCGACGGTTGCCAGGAAGGCGCCGTCGGGGGACCACGTCATCGCCGGGTTCCAAGCCCAGCTGCTGTAGCTTCTGAAGGCGGGGAAGCGCAGCAGCGCGCTGCGGCTGGCCGTCGCAAGCTCAACGACCCCGACAGATTCCGGTTGGCTGTAGGCAAGATGGGTTCCGGCCGGCGACCACAGAAACCGCGTTCCCCACCATCCATATCCACCGCCTGGTGTAGGCTCCAAGATCCGCCGGCGCGCTGCCAGGGTGCTGCCGTCAATCAACCTGGCGTACCACAGATCGTTATTCCCACGCCAGCCCGGGGTCTGTTCAGTGGTTTCTGCTGTACTCCAGGCGATAGTTTGACCATCAGGCGCCCAATCCGCCCATAGGAGATCAGGCACCGACAACGGCACCGCATCTGGTGCCGCCACGGTTGTGGGAACCAGCCATAGGCTGTTGAGCTGCTCGGTCGATGTGCTTGCTCGGGTGAACAGGAGCTGGCGTCCATCGGGAGAGAGCGAAAAGACACGACCGTCCAAGTCTCCTACATAGGTTAGACGCTGTCGCTGGAACGAGCTGCCGCGCATCACCCAAGCATCGTGATTGCTCAGGTAGGCTAACGTCCCGGTGATCGGGACATTGTGCAGTTGAGGCCGCGCGCCCGTGAGCCTGATCTCATCCCGGGGAGGCTGGACCATCGTTTCACGCACCAGAATCCGTTCACTCTCCTGGCCGTTCTCGAAGGTGATCCGGTAGTGGCGCTCTAGTTGTCCCGCCTGCCCCGACTGCAATAGCCTTGACTCGCCCGTCGGAATGGTACTGTCTCGCATCGTCTGTCGCTCGAACGGCACCGTCTGGGTGATGACTATAGTCTCCTGCGCGACGCGCACCACGGCTATAGTCATACCTTCGGTTATGGCACTTATCTCGGGTGGGGTGACGCGGTCCAGTTCCCCGATGGTCACCTCGGCTTCAGCGAGCAATGCGCGTACCGTCGCGGCCTCCGTTTCGATCTGCTGCTCTTGACCGTCGGCGATCAGCCGGATACGGTAAGTGGTGGCTACAAGAGGTGGAGCCTCACAGCCTGCGCTCAGCAGCAGGCTCAGGCCAAGCAGTGCGCTAACCAGCAGCCATATCTTTCTCATCGTGGCTCTGCTACGCTTTCTCTCGTGATGTCCAACTGCAGGCATCCTCAGGCACTCGGACTGCTCGGTGCTACCGGCTCATTCATCAGTTCCATTGCTCCAAGCGAAGTCCTCGGCGTCCCCAAGCAACGTCTCAACCTGCCACAGATCTGATGCTGTAATGGATCCCATATGTAGAGCTGATCCCGTCTCGTCAAGGTGCAGAAACGCCTCCCCGTCCCTGGACCAGAGTAAAGATCCTCGAGGGTTGGGCAGGAGCGCCACTGCCAGAAGGGTCTCGGGCGGTTCAAAGGCATAGATACCGCTCCCGAGGCCGGGAACTCGAGGCTGCAGAAAGGTCACCGATGCATTCAGAGGCACGGCGGACTGGACGGCTTGAGGGGAACGCGGATATAGCGCGAAGGGTCCTGCTGAACAGATGGGTGTGTTCGCCGTGATGGCATGTACCGAAGCTGTAATCTGATCAGAGTCCAGGCTCTGTATGCAGCCCTGAGACGGTGTCGTCCACGTCATCCACAAGACTGTGTCCGTCCAAGTAGCGCCGATCTCGCATGGTGCTGAGCAGAGTGGGCTGATATTAAGGGTGGCTGTCTGGGCATCAGTGGACAGGAGCACTGCCGCTGGTTCACCGGTAGCTTCTTTCTCCAACAGTAGCCAGGCGCCGGTTGGTGACCAAGATTGGATGGTGATGCTGTCGTCACCAACAACCGCAAGGAGCTGTGGCGCTGTGGGCGCCGCACGATCGATACGCCAGACACCGTGACCGTCGATGAAGGCCAATACGCGCTCTTCTGGCGACAGTGAGAATCCCTGACACGGTACGTCAGCGACCCGCCTACAGAAGCCGAGTGTTTGCTGCGGGCGTCGGGGAGCAACGGCGTTCACGGCAAAGAGCGCGGCCGTACCGGGATTCCCCTCCGCGGGTCCTTCAACCTCTTGAATGCCCCAGCCAAGATAGTAGACTGTCCCTCCGTCAGCGCTCACGGCGAGATGAGCTATGCCGTTCTCGTCAACAAGCCGGCCGGCCGTGGGTAGCCTATCGGTCTGCCCGGTTGTTCGGTCGAGCCCAAACATCTCATTAGCATTGGTGGCATAGACAACGTAGGGTCGCTCTTCGGCGATTCGATAGCCGATGATGGCGTTGTCTTGGGTCCCCTCCATCATCGGAATGGGAGCCGGCGCCCCTCCCTCTGCTGGGCACAGCCACAGGGTTTCATCCCGCCGGAAGAAGAGCTCGGCGGGCATGACTGGACAGGTCTCTGCACGCTGGGCTTCAGGCTGCACGAGCAGTTCAGGTGGAAGCGTTGCAGTTGGCGTTGGCGTCGGCGTAGCTGTTGCCGTGGGGGTTGAAGTCGGTATAGGTGTTGGCGTTGGGGTCGGCAAGACAGGCGTTCGGGTAGGCGTCGATGTCGGCACGGGCTCCAACGTCTGACAGCTTGCCAGTAACAGGCTCGCCAGACACAGGAGCAGAAGCCGCACTTGCGATCTGGCGACACATTTCATTGCGAAGGGCTCTGACGTGATCGCGCGACGTGCCTGCACGCCTCGACCCGGGAGGTCACATCGCCAGCTGCTTGGGCCTCCCGCAGGTTGTCGAGGACTCGGCCGACCTCGGGCCCGGCAGGGATACCCATTCGCAGTAGATCGCGACCAGTCAGGTAGGTCTGGGGTGCGACGACATCGTCATATTCGTGGAAGTAGCTGCTCAGCAGCTCGTCCGCCAACTTCAACACTGCTTGCCAGCGAGCGGGGGGCAGATGTCCGGCTCGCCCAGCCAAATAACGGGCTGCTCCTAGCATAACCAGTCCCACGCCAGCATCGCCAGTGGCGTCGTAGAACCGGTATATCTGGCGGCGACGAAGGCTAGGCTGCGTGAAGGGCGGTCCAATCAAACTCGCCGCCAGCAGTTCGTCAAAGCGATGGGACTGAGCCGCCATTAGGCGGACAAACCCAACGGCCTTCCGTGAGAAGCGCAGCGCCTCGCAGCGCCGTGCCACCAGATCGGCGTCTGTTGCGACTGGTGCTGGGTGGACGACCGTCGCGGAGAAGAGAGCGCCCCACTTGATGAGATTGCCTCGAGTCACCTCGGCACTCACCGCCGTGTCCAGATAATCTAGGAGGGGATCGCTCATACACTTAAGGGCGCGGCAGAAAGCCTCCCACACCCATTTTGGAAGGCCTGGATGCGAGGCGCACGCTAGTGCGGGGGCCTCAACTAGAAGCCTATCCATTTGGTGAAGTATGGCGATCTCGGTTACCGTTTGTGTGAAGGCGCTGGGCGGGGAGGCAGAACCGTGCGGGCCGACCTGCTGCAGATGGGCAAGCTCCGGAAGTACGTGCGCCAAAAGGCCCAGGTCTGCCAGGCACCTGAGACCGTGAGGTGCAGTGTGGTGGGCCATCAGCCTGACCAGTTCGGTGCGGATCCTCTCGGCGGCGACGGAACGAATCATGGCTGCGCCCGCCTTAACCTGGGCCCGGGTGCGCGGTTCAAGGCCTAGAGCCAGATGGGCGCTGAGTCGCACGGCTCGTAGCAGGCGTGACGGATCATCCTCAAACGTACGGCTGTTGGTCATCCGCAAACAGTGATCACGAAGGTCGTCTTGTCCCCCGGTGGGGTCAATGAGGCGACCGCCTAGTGTCAGCGCCATCGCGTTGATTGTGAAGTCCCGCGCCCAGAGATCCTCTTCAAGTGTCGAGGCGCGCAACTCAGCAAAGTCGATGGTGATAGGCAGATCAGAATCTGGCTGGTTGACCACGGCTCGTCCTGTCTTGCGTTCTTTATCTAGGGGATAATATGCTCCGTGAAGAGCATCGGCCACACTGCGAGCGGCCACCAGCCCAGAGTAGGCAGTCACGAAATCCCAGTCATGCGGGAGCTTTCCCAGAAGCAGATCCCTTACCGGCCCGCCGGCGAGCCAGGTGCCTTGGTGGGGCAGAATAGTTGCGATGTCAGCGAGTGGCCACCTCGGCATTGGGATATGGGGCGGATACGGCGAGACCCAAGCGAGCGATCGCAAAGCTGCTGACCCTTCCGCTGTTGCTACGTTGTTGAGCTCGGCTGGGCTTTTACCGACCAGTTTCTCCTTCTCCTCACCGTGTTCCGTCAAGGTGATCCACTGTCCCTGGTACTGCGCTAGGTCGGGCATTCTGTCCCTGTTCATTTTGCTGTTCAAAGCGCGGACGGCGTCCAGCAAGAGTGTCGCCGTACCTCATAACGGCCTCGCCTGAGACGTCTTAGGCGCGTGTGATATACTCGCCTTCATTGGTGTCGACCCGGATAGTATCGCCGACCTCCACGAACAGCGGTACCTGCACCTTAAGTCCAGTCTCGCAGACAACGGTCTTGTTTGCGCCGGTGGCTGTGTCACCGGCTACGGCCAGTTCAGCATTGGTGACTTCTAGCTCGACGGTAATCGGAAGACTGACGCCCAAGACCTCTGTGCCGTAAGTGGTCAGGTCGATTTCGATTCCATCCTTCAGGAATCCCACTTTGTCGCCTAGAACGTCAGCGTGGATTCGATTCTGTTCGTACGTCTCCAGGTCCATAAAGTAGTAATACTCTCCGTCGTTATAGAGATATTGGGCTGTGCGGCGTTCCACCAGCGCTTCTTCGAAACGATGACCATCCAGGAAGTTCCGTGGTATAGTGGTGCCGGTCCGCATGTTGCGGATCTTGGTTCGGATGATCGCGTTCCCACGTCCTGGTTTGTGATGCTGGTATTCTAAAACCTCAAAGAGCTCTCCATCGAGAAGAAAGGTGGTGCCTTTCCTCAGTTCATTGGCATCGATCATACGGCCTCCTCATAGTTTGGCCTGGCTGGCTTGCAGTATGACTCTCTATTATATGTTTCTGGTTGCTTCCGTCAAGAAATGAACAGCGAATTGCGAGGATGACTCGCTTCCACAGGGTTTGATAGTATAGTTTCTGTGGAGTCTGAGCAGCTTGCTGCAAACCACTTTTATATGTATAATCGATGTTGTATCCAGGAGAAAGGAGCATTGCGATGCGTCATAGACCCTTCGGTATCGTGTTATTGGCTCTCATGGTCATCTTAGCGATGTCGGTCGGATGTAGGCGGGCTGTTGTTCCGCCGGTGGACGAGCTCACAGAAGAGGAGGAGGCCCTTGCTGTCATAGAGGAAGCTCAGGAGACCGTTGATACGGAGCTTCCCACGGAGACGGAGCCACCGGCAGACACGCCGGAGCCACCGGAGGAACCTGCCGACCCAACGCCGGAGCCGACGGAGGTGCCTCCTGATCCGACGCCGGAGCCCGTGGAGGTGACGCCCCCACCACCTGACGAGGAGCCGACGCCGCCCCCACCGCCTGAGGAGCCGCCGGTTGTTGAGGAGGGGATGACCACCTACGTCGTGCAGCCGGGCGATAATCTGTTCCGCATCGCTCTGAGGTTCAACTCTACGGTACCGGCCATCGCGCAGGCCAACGGTATCACCAATCCTGGGTTGATCTACGTTGGGCAGACCCTAACCGTCCCTACGGGTATCACTGATCCAACAACCCCACCGCCGACAGGATGCCGTGCGGTCCACGTGGTGCGGCCCGGTGACAATCTCTTCCGCATTGCTTTGCGTTACAACTACAGCCAATACTATTTGGCGCAGGTTAACAATATACCAAATCCGGCGCTGGTCTATGTTGGCCAGCAGATCTGCATTCCCTGACGGTCGGTCATAGATCAATTCGGTTGCCAGGATCGTTTGCGTATAGAACGTCGTGATACGGGTTGAGAGTCCCGCAAACGACCGTGTTCGGCGGGTGCTTGCGTTGCAGCGCAGCACCCGCCAGCGCTTTCGTGAAGGATTGATGGTGGCGGAAGGGCAGCGCCTGGTTGCGGAGCTCAAGCAGTCCCAGATGCACATCGATGAGATCTTCGTGACTCCGAGCTTCCTCGAGGGCAGCACGGAGGCGCGAAGGTTTGCGTCTGACCTCAACACAGAGACAACCGTCATCGTGGTACCAGAGCCTTTGATGGCAGAGATGTCTGATACGGTAACGCCTCAGGGAATCCTGGCTGTGTTCCCGATTCCCAAACTGGAAGCTAGGGCGGAGGATCGCCTCCTCGTCATTCCTGACGGCCTGCGCGATCCTGGCAACCTGGGTACATTACTGAGAACCGCCTGGGCCGCCGGGGTGACCCAAGTACTGCTGCCGCCGGGCACTGTGGACCATACCAATCCTAAGGTTGTGCGAGCCGGAATGGGCGCTCACTTTCATCTTCCGATTCAGCGGCTTGAGTGGCAGAGGATCTGGCAGATCGTCAGTTCTGCCCAAGTGTGGGTAGCGGAGGCCAATCGGGGACCAGCGCATACTCAGGTGGATTGGACAGGGGACCTCGCACTGGTGATAGGGGGGGAAGCTGCCGGCGCCGGATCGCGCGCGCGGCATGAGGGTGACTTCGTTCACATTCCTATGGCACGGGGTGTTGAATCACTCAATGCTGCGGTTGCAGCGGCGATACTGCTCTTTGAGATAGCCCGACAGCGCGGTTCAGTGTAGTTCTGCAAGTGGGTATCATCCATCTGCCAGTGACTCAGGCTTGCCTCGTTTCCTCCTCTTTCCGGATTTGTCGTTGTCTTGTTTGTCTTTTGCGCGGTTGCTGAGGTCCTCCACCATTGTGCGCACTGCGGTCAACGCGAGGGTCGAGACGAACCCGGGCCAGACGATGAGCAGAACTGGCAAAGCAATCGAAACGGCTAGCGTGAGAGCGGCCACCATCAGGAGCATCAGAGTCTGAATTGGTTGTAGAATCGTTAGAAAAAGGCTGTTTCTGAGGATGAGTCTGATCCGCGGACTCTCGAGCTCCATCATAAACGCTTGAGCGTAGAAGGTGACGCCCGTCCATATAAGGCCGATGAAAAGGAATAGCGGCGTGGCCCAAGCTGCGACCACTGTCGGTATAGGGGAGGCATCTGGCGTGAGGTAGAACCACAGGTTGAAGCCGATCACGACATAAACCGCGCCAATCGTCAACCAGAGCACAAAAGAGCGCAGCCCAAACTCCTTGACGCCTTCCCAGACCGTTGGCCATTTGATGCCTCTGCCTCGGATCGCGTTGTGTCCGACGGCGTAGAGACCGGCAAGGGCAAATGGACCGGGAATCACCACCAGCCAACTGATCAAGTTCAGCAATCCCACGCCGGCGTAGAAGAATAGTTCGTCATAGAACGCGACGGCTGCCTTCGCGACGATCCTCATGACCCGCATGGAGGTCTCTGGGCTGACGGTCAGGCTCGCGGTTCGTCTACGGCCTGGCAGACGAGACCTTTGAGGTAGGCCCCTTCAGGGAAGGTCAGGGCGATTGGGTGGTCGGGACCCTGGATCATCCTGCCTATGATTTGGAGGTTGCGACGTGCATCCAGTGCAGCGCTGAACACAATCTTCTGGAAGAGCTCGTCCGATACTGCCCCGGAGCAGGAGAAAGTGAGCAGAAGGCCTCGTGAGCGGAGCAGATGGCTGGCCTGCATATTGATGTCCTTGTAGCCGCGGGCAGCGCTTTGTACATCGCGTTGGGTAAAGGCAAACTTCGGCGGATCCAGGACAATGACATCGAAGGTTTGCCCTTCCTGTCTGAGGTCCCTGAGCACCTCGAAGGCGTCGCCAACTATGTCCTTGCTCTGGGTGGGGTCCAGGTCGTTGGCTTCCAAGTTTGTCCGACCCAGCTCCAGGGCATCAGCTGACGTATCGATGTTGACCACGTTGCGTGCCCCGGCCGCCAGCCCATAGATCGCGAAGCTGCCTGTATATGCGAAGACGTTGAGCAAGGTGGGGGCAGTCTCTATTGCCGCCCGTTTCTCTATCAACCGGCGGAGCCGCCAACGGTTCTCACGCTGATCGAGATAGCAGCCGGTTTTATGGCCGCCGCGGACATCAACACTGAAGACGAGCCCGTGCTCCCGAATCCTGATGTGTTCCGGGGGAGGGCCCCCGCGAAGCAATCCAGTTCTTTGCTTTAGTCCTTCACGATGGCGCGCATCCACATCACTGCGCTCAAAGAGGGTGCGAAGTGCCATTCTCTGACCAACAACCTCCCAGAGTAGCTCGGTGAAGAGTTCTCTGCGCTGTTCAACTCCGGCGGTAAGGTACTGGACCACCAGTGTGTCATTGTAGCGATCCGCGATCAGTCCCGGCACGCCGTCAGAATCGGCGTAGATGAGGCGGTACGCCGTTGTTGTCGTGTCAGTAATGAGCGGAGCGCGGAGGTCGACAGCCCGCTGGAGACGACGTCGCCAGAAGTCCGGAGTATCGGGCTGGGGCTCTGGCTTCCAGGAGACAAGGCGGACGCGAATTTGTGAGTGGGGGCTGTAGTGCCCCCAGGCCAGGAACTCCCCTTTGGCACTGGCGATACTCACCAGATCTCCGGGGGCCGGGCTACCTGTCACGCGAGCTACGCTTCCCGAGAAGACCCAGGGATGGCGCCTCAGAACGGCCGCTTCGCGTCCGGGCTTGAGCATCAGTTGAGCTGTCTTTGTGTCCACCAAGGGCTCCCGCCGCTAGAGGTGTCTTAGTCTGTCTCGTCCGCCATCATTCTTAGGAGCCGCTCCAGCTGAGCTTGCTCCTGTCCGTAGCACATCCAGTCACCTTCCGACAGGCACACCTGCGCCGCCTGGTAATGCTGCCAGGCGCGGCTTGCGAGATCCTCCAGCGACTCGCTTCCCGGCGGCATTAGCGGGTCAACCACGGTGGCAGCGCCATCCTCGAAGACCTCCAGCAGTGCCAGGTCGAGGCTGGGTGCCATGGCGATGCGGTCACCGTAGGCTACGATGACGCGTCTGAGTTCGGGTAGTTGACTCGACTCCGCCTCCAGGTAGAGTGGTTCAATGTACAGGAAAGTATCCTGTACCGGGATGACGAGCAGGTTGCCGCGCAGCACGTGGGATCCCGGCTGCGTCCACAGCGACAACTGCTGAGAGATAAGCGGATTCTGATCGATACGGCCTTCGATCTGAAGGGGGCCATAGGTGAGGCGATCCTTGTCGAGGACAAAGACGCCCAGCTCTCCATAGTTATCCCCATCACAGCGGGCGAAGAACCAGGCGACCATATTCTGTCTCTGGCTGGGTACATAGGGCTGGATTAACAGGAACTCGGGTTCGGAGGAATTCGGCAGTATCATAGTTACATAGTAGGGTTCCATTTGCTGCTGCTGTGTCCCCACCAGCTCCTGTGGAATATCCCACAGGTCCTCCCGATTATAGAATACCTGTGGGTCCTGCATATGATAAGTCGCGTAGAGCCGGGACTGGTGGAGAAAGAGCGATTCAGGATAGCGCCAGTGGGCTCGCAGCTCTGCCGGCATTGCCTCGATCGGCTGGAACAGGCTGGGGAAGATTTTTGCATAGGTCGCCGCGACTGGATCGTCAGGATCGATCAGGTAGAAGTCGGTTCTCCCAGTGTAGGCATCGATGGTGACCTTGATGCTGTTGCGGATGTAGTTCAGGTCTTCTACTGGCTCCGAGTAAGGAAACCGGTCGGCCCACGTATAGGCGTCGAGCAGCCATACGATGCGTCCTTCACTCACGACCGGATAGGGATCGTCATCGTATCGCAGCATCGGCGCGATCGTTGCTGCACGATCTTGGATAGTACGGTGGAACAGAATCCGGCTTTCGCTGGAAAGCGCTGAGGAGATAAGCAGTTGCGTGTTGCCAAAGCGAGTTGCCAACAAGGCCCTCCGAATGGGGCCACCCAACCGCACGCCATCCGGGCCGTCGTAGCGGGTGTAGACGTTGGTGCTGCCTGCCGGATAGTCGAACTCGTTCTCTGTTGTGTTGATCAGCGCGTAGGTGTGAGTGCGTTCTCCGAAGTAGATGCCAGGGCGGTCGATTTGCAGAGCGGGATGGCTGCTTCTAGGTGGAATGTCCTGGATGAGGAACTCCGGCATACCTGCAGGGGTGACGCGGTTGACCGAGTTCATCGCCACACCATAGCCGTGAGTGAAGACCAGGTGCCGGTTGATCCAGGTCTGTGCTTGTTCGGGCAGCGTATCAACATCGAGTTCGCGTGCAGATAGCATCACCTGTGTTAGAGAGTCGTCCAGAGTGTAGCGATCGATGTCTATGTCATTGAACGTGTAGTAAAGGCGCATCTCCTGCAGTTCGCTGTAGGTGCGCTTGAGCGGTCGGTAATCCCACAGCCTCACGTTCCTGATGACCTCACTATAAGCTTCGAGATCGGCTGCCGTCAACGTCCCGGCTGCCGAATAGGTCTCTTGATTGACCTGATCGAGGCCATAAGCGAGACGAGTGAAGGCGATGTTGTGCTCGATATACGGCCGCTCTAGCATGAATTCGTTCGGTTCGACGTGGAACTGCTGAACCATCGCGGGATACAATGGTGCAACCAGGCTCAGCCCAACCCAGAAGAGGCCGATGGCAACCAAGAGCTGCCATTGGCGGGTCACTAGGTTGACGACAAGGACAAGTGCGGCAGCGAAGAAGAGTACGGCTTCAATGTTATAGATGGGCAGCCGTGCGTGGATGTCAGTGTAGCCAGCACCGGCAACGACAGCACCGTTTGATTGCAGCAAGGCGAATCGGGCCAGTAGACGGCCGATTCCCACCAGAGCAAGCCAAAGGCTACCTAGCAGTGAAAGGTGTGCTGTCACGCCTCGATTGGCCATCTGTCCGAAGAGTAAGTAGCGAGCGATCAGCCCGACTATCGCCAATGCCACCAAGACCTGTGCGCGGGCTAACAGTGTCTGATACCATGGCAGTTGCAGAATGTAGAGACTGAGATCACGTCCAAAGATGGGGTCAACCACGTTGGTTGGCACGCTTTCTCGCGCCAGCAAGTAGACGTCCCAGAGATTGGCAAACCCCAATCCAATTAGGGCGCCTAATATCAGAGCCCCAATCGTGAACGTCAGTCGCATCGGCCGTGTCGATACCGTGACCTGCCGTGCCCCGGCCTGTTTTGATGTAGGCAGGTTGAGCTTCCCTTTCAGCATTGCTTTGGGTGCAATCCAATGGGGCACGAGACTCCAGTTGAGGATCAAGAATCCCACGCTGATGACGATGGCGACACCAGCGAGCTCGACGGCCGCAAGAATTCGTCGCGTAAACACCTGCCTATAGTCAAGGCTGTCAAACCAGAGGTATTCTGTGTAGAAATGGGCAAAAGGAGGTGAGAAAACCAAAATGCTCAGTCCCAGGAGGATCAACCCCAGAATTCGGAAATTCGCATCGCTTATGCCGTTGCTGGTCCGTGTCATATATCGGTCTTCCTATATACCTGGTGCAGAGAACACAGAGGGCGTCATCTGGACTTCCGACTGCCCAAAGTATAGCCGATTCGTCGCAGATAGGAAGGCGGGTTGCGGAGACTACCCTGAGCACCGCCAAACGATCAAGGGAATCGAGTGTTACCTAAAACTTGTTTAGTCCCACCTGAAAATTCCTAAAGCCTTGATGGATGATTTGACGCTCTACATAGTTGTGGTATCGTTGTTCGGCTTTCATAGATCGTCTGTGCGCAAGCTGGTTGTGTCTCAATGAGGAGGCGAATGATGACACGCAGAATCTATCATTCTAACATCGTCCCGAAGCACCCGTTTGACCTGGAGCCACCGAGATAAGGCGCTGTTCCCTCAGCAAGCTCCTCGCTGAGTCCGTCCGCCCAGATTGGGCGAGCGTCTCACGAGGAGAGACAGGCGAATAGCGGT
>PWVB01000142.1 GCA_003562365.1 Anaerolineae bacterium | reverse complement strand
GTGGTTCCCTTCCCGGGTTGATCTGCTGCTAAGCTAGGCTCGCTCGCCATCCTCATAATGCGATTAGCGACAATCGGGCAGAGACTCTCCAGCACGGCGCCAATCCAATTCCCAGCTAGCGTACACGCCTTGAGCCAGTCACACGCTTGCTGCAAACTGGGTGAGCGCCACCGACTACGCGCCAAGCCGCTTTGCCGGGGGGCACGCCGAATGAGATGGAGTCACTCTGCACGCGCCGCAGCTTTCTCTGCATGCACAGCTGCGTAGGCTAACCTACGCCCGCGTCCGGCTCTGATCGACAGCCCGCTGAAGCCCTCGGCGCCTGGCGCCCTGACCACCCAGCGGCGATGCTCAGGAGCGCGCTTATCTTCGCTTGAGAGCCAGTGGCAGATATAGTGCTCGCCCATTGACGATGATGGTTGCCTGCCGTGCAAGGACTGTGCCTGCACCATCATCAATAGCTACGCCATGAATGCCGCGTAAGCCTCTTGCAGCAAGCCCGTGAGCACCTCTCGGTGCTTCTCAATGTCGCCCTTCCTCAAGCGAATGCGATAGCGTCCTGTCCGCGCGCTGTACTCCATCAAGTCCAGCCCAACCTCTTCAAGTCGCGTCTCAGTCGCCTCATCCCGAGCCAAGCGCACGTCGAGTCGAAGCGCCTGTTTCTGCGCACGGAAAATGGCGAAGTTCTGGGGCTCTCCGTCTCTCGCCATCCCGATGTAGAACTTGTTGTACTTCAAAGCGAGCGTCTCATCCAGCGTCTCATTGATGATCCTCAGCAGCTCATCGGCCATCTTCACCGTCGCTGGTGTCCCTCGCTGCTCCCAATACGCACGATCTGTGACTTCTTCCTCTTCTTCCTCCTCCAGGATGCCTACCGTGCGTTGATCGAGCACCTTGGAGAAAACCAGCGTCACGAATTCACCGACTGCCACAGCGTTCATCTGAATCGCAACGAGAGGGATCACGCCATTGAACAGGCTGATGACATTGAGAAACCGACTCGTGATATCCTCGGCCACAATCACGGCCACGTGGTCATACTGTGGATACCGTTTCCGCTCAATGTCCCAATACTCGATCGTCCGGATGATGTGACTCTCGTCCGTCGGTCCCAGCTGCAGCTCCAACTCATACCGCAGGTTGGCATCTGCATCTTGCAGCAACAGGTCCAGCCTGCCGGCGCCCGGCTGGATGCGCTCAACGTCTCTCAGGATAAGATCGCCCAGCCCCAGGATCTTCGGGTCCTCCGCAATCCTCTCCTGCACCCACTTCTCGCTGAATTCCGAGCGTCGCTTCAGCGAGATCGACTCGGGTTTCACGTACGTGTATCCGGTCATCCGGTCTCCCCTTCCAGTGTCGCTGCGCTTACTACCCGCTTGATCCCGGTTGCTCGCCCCTGACCTAGGCTCCCCCGCACCCTCTCCCCATCCCTCCTCACGACCCCGCCCGTCCGCACACATCCCAATACGCGCACCACGACGGACTGCACCACCACGCCATCGATGTCGACGGCGGAAACACTCCGTGCTTCACGCCCATCCACACGGCCCGCACCTGCTCGCATGCCCACGCGATCCGCTCCTCCGTGATCTCAGTCTCCCATAGCTCATACCCGGCACGATCTTTCGCGAACACGTGATGGCGGAAGAAGGAGCCGACCTCCCTCCCCGTCGAGCGCAGCCCCGCCATATAGAGTGGCGCCTGCAGCGACATCCTCGCATCCAGCGGCGTCCAACAGGTGCGCGACGTCTTCAGATCGCCAATCACGCCGTCATCGTGCACAAGATCAATGTAGCCCAGAAAAGGGACATCGAGGCCGGGGATATCGAACTTGAAGAAGTGCTCGATCATCGGCGCGCCCGTCGCCGTTAATGCCACGCCCATCCGCGTTAGGGCGCCGATGATGTCCGGACTCGCGCACATCCTGACGCCTAGGGCCATCATCCCCTCATATGTCCTGCGTCCCCAAGCGATCTCTTGGCATGCCTCGACCTGTTGAGCCCATTCAGCTCTGAACAGCTCAGGCAAGTCCGGCGCATGGTCCTCGCGGATGTAAGCCTCTACAACGTTGTGAAACGCGGTGCCGAAGAGCATGTCCGGCGTCGAGGGGGACGGTATCCGATCAAGGTAGCAGAACTTCCAGCTTCGCGCACACTTCATGTAGTGCCCAACGCTGCTCACGGAGAGATGCTTCACCGGTGGCATAGCGTGCCTTTCGTCTCTCAACGGGATCACAGGTGCTGCCGGATCACCTCGTCGATGCCCCACAGCCACGTGGCATACGCGCTGAAGAACTCGAGAATCTGCGCTTTGAGCTCCGCCACATACGTCTCGACATCGCCCCCCAGGTACGATCTGACATCCCGGCGCGCGGCATAGTAGTTGCCCATTCGGTTGTCCACCTCGCCGGGCAGCTCAGCTGTTGTCGTTTGCAGCCGGTTGACCACCTCGACAAGCAGTCCATCGTTGTTTCCGGTAACCCAGACGTAGAGGTTGGCGACCCAGTCGGAGCCGAACACGTACTCCGGTTCTACCTTCTCCACGCCGATCCAGATGCCGTGCCGCTCGCCGCGCCTCCAGTTCTCGTTCGAGATATACACCTGCGAGTCTCGGTATCGCTCGAAACGCCACGTGTCGTTCCACCACGCCATCTGCTTCAGCTCCGGTTCAAGCGAGAGCAGCATAGCAGCCAGCTCTTTGGCCAGCTGATCCCGAGCCTTCAGGATATCCTTGACCGTCGTCCAGTGCTCAATCAGCAGCAGGCTCTCCTCTGAGAATGTACTCATTGACGCTCTACTATTTGCCGTGCGATGGCGATCCAATCACGTATGATGTAGCGTAGCTTGTCCGAGCTTGGTGCCAGCTCGACCGCTTCAAAGCTCTCCGCAAGCGCATTGTAGGACAACCGGTGCCAGTGGCTGCCTGCGTGGGTCGTTGGTTCTCTGCCCCCCAGCGTGAGAAACACTGCATACTGCCGCTCCTTGGGCACGTGGAGCCGCACCCCCAACTCGCGCATGTCCTTGAACTCGCAGATCAGCTGCTTGTCGCCCTCAGGCGCCCCAATCTTGTTCTCGATGAAGACCAGCAACTCGCCTGGCACGTGAACCATGATGTCGATGAAGGCCCGCCGCTCACGATACTCAACGCGCACCACCGGCAGCGTTGTTGGGCTGAGATCATATGGGATGTCACACGCTGCCAGCAAGCACCGCAGGAACTTAGTGCCCTGCTTGTGCTCCGATCTCGCGTCGAGCAACCACGCCAGGAACGCGCTGTGCCGGATCTCGTAGTCGGCCACTCTCAGCGCGCTAAACACGTTGAACTCGACCGGGCCCGTGGTCAGCCGAGCGAAATGCTGCTGCTCAAAGAGCCCCAAGAAGGCGGCCACCCTATCGCAGCGCGCCTTTTCCTGATCCGCTCTAAGTGCTTCAAAACGCTGGAACAGGGCGGTCATCCGGGAGCGCCTCGCGGGCGATAGGGTAGGGGGCATCGCTCAAATCCTCGGCGCGGCGCCTGCCGTCGGTCGTCAGCTAGCATTTCGCACCCTCCTGGGAACACAGCGATCAAGGCTCAGACCAGTGATGACACAAATCAGTATAGCATCCTGTCCATCCCGCACAATCTGCGTAGACGCACGCCATCCTCTGCTTGCTCGCCGGCTTGCCGCGGGCCTGGATTGCCAGGCCTACCTCTGAGGCAGAGAGGGTGCCGGCAGGCCTCGCCTCAGGTCCGCCTGCCTGAACTGCACCGCGTCCATCCCGTGACCGCTCCCCACCAAGAGCGTTGTCCCTCTTGTCCCCGCCGGCGTCCCATCCATCGTGAGATGCCGGATCGGCAGAGAGCGTCAGCGCCCCCCCTGCATCTCCTGGCGTTTTCTGCTGCAGCAGAAACGGAGCCGGCGCGAACACAAGGGAGCGCCGTCCGGATGCCGGTGCAGCATCCTTATTTGCCTGTGCGCCACGACGGGTATACACTCCAACGAAGTGTGATGAACCGGCAGTTGAGATGACTGTAGCGTGATGCCCCACGACAGCGTAGGATACAGGCAGCGAAGTCGCGAGCGCTTTCCGGCGGTAGGGACGCCAGGACCTTTGGGCGAGGTACCGCTGGACCTTCTCCTCACCTACGCCAACGTGCTCACGGTGAACGCGGCGCTCGTCACCGGGCGCACGACTACCCGGGATCCGAACAGACGCGGCTGCTGGATGAGTTGCCGCAGGACCTCCGACGGGATCACGTTGAGTTCACCTATGAGTTGGTGGACGGGCTCCACGACCGGTGGATCGAGGCCGATACCGGATGGCGCATCATCCTGGGGCAAGGACTCGACATCTTCCAGCGGCCCGAGGACAAGTTCAGCCTGGGGTTCAATGATCAGACGAAGCGCAAGTGCAAGCCGACGACGGTGACGTATGTGCGGGTGGGTGGATGACAGTGTCGGCGACTCTGTGCCTACACTAATAGGCTAAGGTGACTTAGGGATTTGGTCAACTATGCACCACAACTAACGCCTCTGCGGCTAAGCCGCCAGACATCCAGCACAATAGGGGCAGAGCCCAGTAGAATTGGTGTGTTCGAAAAGCAGGTTCAGAACTACAAGCGGCTGTTCCCTGAAGACGACATAAGGCGCTACGAGTCTGTCGTCTATTACTACCAAGGGGCGTACCAGTTGATGCTTTCCTATGAGGGCTCATCATACAGTAAGTCCCTTGATGCCATCAGAAAGTTGGAGAAGCCGGCTAGTGCTCGGCAGACTTCTCGAAGCGTGATCGCTTCACAAGCCGGGCGAGGTAGCCTGTCCCCCCTCCCGTCCCGATCAGCGCCAGGACCAGGCCCAGCCACGCTGTCCAGCGCACCCCGGTCTCCAGAACCGCCTGCTGAGGATCCCTCGGATGATATGAGACCGTGACCTCTGTCCCCCGATCATAGGTTAACAACGCATCCTCAGCAGTTTCCCGGCTTCTAGTCTTGATCGTGCGCACCGCAGAGACTCGCTCCCCGGCGTAGACGACATCATCAACCCGATACTCGTAGGCCACCCTGACCTCGTAAGTGTCCCCCCCATCGGAGTCATAGCCCCTCAGGATATCGGACCGGGTGATCACGCCATCGGTCGTAGGCCACCGGCTGCTGCTTGCGCCCACAACAATGCGGTGGCCGAACAGGCCGACGCAGACAAGGCCGATCACCAGAAAGCTAACGGTCCAGAAGAGGTCAGCGCCCTTCACTTTGCGAATCGGTTGTGCGTCCATCTTGCGTTCCGCCCCCTTTTCGGCACTGCGCTCAGGGTATTAGGCGCAGAGCACAGCCCTCACTTCAGCCAAACCCCGCATCGCCCATCGATAGGAGCTCCTCAACGATGGAGACGATATCGCGGCCCCCGGCACGCCGCTCGACCGACTGAACGGTTGCCGGAGCCAGGCGCGCCACAAGGTCAGCTCGCAAAGCGGCGCACTTGCCGCGCACCTCGTCGGGCATTGACGGATGCTCTGAGACGACATAGAGCCACTCCAATCCACGCACAGCAGCGCCATCGCTCGCGATAAGCCGCGCCAGCCCCACAATGGCCTCAATCAAGCAGAATGGGCCCGTTGCCGCTAGCGTGCGCAATCGCGAGCGCCTCATGGAGCACGCCTCCGGCCTCGTCCACCTGACCAAGTCGGTAATAGGCCTCACCGAGATTGTTCGTCGTATTGGCCAGACCAGATGTGATGTCGAACTCCCGGTAAACCTGAATACCTTCCAGGAAG
>PWVB01000486.1 GCA_003562365.1 Anaerolineae bacterium | reverse complement strand
AGATTCGCTTTGCCCCGCCGTGATACCCTCTCCGTTCCTCTGCGCATCCACCGTCCAAGCGCATAGACTGTCTCTGGTTGACCAGTGTTCGTTATTCGACGACTGGTTACTGTCCGCCTGCCGCAGCTCTCGTCTTCCCAGCCGACGATCCCCCGCATCTCTCAGGCCTGCCCCAGATGCCACGTTGATTCTTCATTGCTGCCCGCAGCGAAAAGCCCTTGACAATAACACAACGGTAATGTATAATGCTCGTTAATTAGAGAAACATTAGAGGCGAGGAATCCTGTGAACATCGACCAAGGCCAGCCCGCTGTGACCACCACCGTGGTTGCCGCCCCAATAGATGCCTTCGACGCAGGCCGAGAAACGCTTGGCATGCTCATTCTTGGCGTCCTGGTTATTATCGTGCTCCTGCTTACCAGCAGGAGCGGGGGCGGTTAGGTTGGCAAGGGAGACCTAGAACCGAAAAGCAGTAGAGCAATTTGCCAGCAGAAGCCGCCCAGAGGGCGGCTTTTTTGTTACTGGGGATCGGGAGGCCGTGCGAGGGGGTCGAGACGGCAGCTCGGAGTGTTGGTATCAGCTAGGAGGAGGAGAGCAGATGAAGAAAAGCGGCGCAGAGATCGTCTGGGAGATGTTCAAACGGGAAGGGGTTGATGTTGTCTTCGGAATTCCCGGTGGCGCCATTATGCACACCTACCATCCCCGGCAGAGCTACGGTATCCATCATGTGCTGATGCGCCACGAACAGTGTGCGGCGCACGCCGCTGACGGCTATGCACGTGCCTCTGGCAAGGTAGGAGTAGCCATCGCCACATCCGGCCCTGGTGCCACTAACCTGGTCACGGGGATCGCCACTGCGGCGATGGACTCATCCCCAATCGTGTGTATCACCGGGCAGGTACACACCTTCCTAATCGGAACCGATGCCTTTCAGGAGATCGACATCACTGGCATCACCCTCCCCATTACAAAACACAATTACCTAGTGACTGACGTCGCCGATCTGGCCCACACCATCCGCGAGGCCTTTTACATCGCCCGCAGTGGTCGGCCGGGTCCGGTCCTAATTGATCTGCCCAAGGACGTACAGATCGCCGAGACCGAGTTTGTGCCGCCGACCGAGGAGATCAGCTTGCCAGGCTATAGTCCGCAAGATACCGGTGACCCGGAACTGGTCCGAGAAGCGGCTAATCTGGTTAACAAGGCACAACGACCGGTGATCCTGGCCGGGCAGGGCGTGATGATGTCTGGCGCAATGCAGCAACTGCGGGAATTCGCCGAGAAGACCCAGACGCCGGTGGCCTTGACGCTGTTGGGTAAGGGCGGGTTTCCTGAATCCCATCCCCTGGCTTTGGGGATGATGGGAATGCACGGTGAGGCCTTTGTCAACCGAGCCATCCAGGAAGCCGATCTCCTTCTCGCCTTTGGTATGCGCTTCGACGATCGAGTAACGGGCACCCTCCAAGGCTATTCGCCAGATGCACGCCGTATTCACATCGATGCCGACGCTGCTGAGCTAAACAAGGTGGTTGCCGTCGACGTGCCCATCCTGGGAGATCTACGCACTGTCCTTACCCAACTGATGCCCCGGATCGAGCAGCGGACGCATACCGACTGGATCAACCAGATCGAGGTTTGGCGTGGCGAGAGCAACCGGCGCGACATCCTAAACCGTCCTGAGAACGGCCATCTGGTCGCAGCCCACTTCGTCAACGAGATCTGGGAGGCCACAGAAGGGCAGGCCATCATCGTCACCGACGTAGGACAGCACCAAATGTGGAGTGCCCAATACTACCTGAACGATTTGCCTAACTCCGTGATCACCTCAGGCGGCCTGGGAACTATGGGCTTTGGTCTTCCCGCTGCCATTGGCGCGAAATTCGCGCAGCCGGATCGCGAGGTATGGGCCATCGCCGGTGACGGTGGATTCCAGATGACGATGCACGATTTGGCCACCCTGGTTCAGGAGCAGCTGCCCGTTCATATCGCGCTCTCCAACAACAACTACCTGGGTATGGTCCGACAATGGCAGGAGCTGTTCTACGACAAACACTACGAGGCAACTCGCCTGCTTAATCCCGATTTCGTCAAGCTCGTCGAGGCCTACGGCATCCCAGCGTGGCGTGCCACCACCAGATCTGAAGCTCACGATGCCATCGAACAGGCACGTCAGCACGATGGTCCCACCTTCATCGAGTTCCAGATCGCTGAGGAAGGGGAAGATGGGAATGTCTATCCTATGGTGCCAGCCGGCGCAGCCCTGCACGAGATGATCCGGCGCCCTGACAACGAGTAGAGGAGGATAAGATGCACAGCACACTGATCGCCCTGGTTGAGGATAAACCCGGCGTGCTCAACCGAGTCGCCAGCCTGTTCCGGCGCCGCGCTTTCAATATTGAAAGTCTGACCGTCGGGCATACTGAGCAGCTCGGCGTCAGCCGGATGACGATCGTCGTTGACAGTTCGCGCACCGACGCGGAAAAGGTCTCTCAAAACCTTTATAAGCTGGTCAATGTGATCCACGTAGAGGACGTAACCGAGCAGCCATCGGTGATGCGCGACCTAGCCCTGATCAAGGTCCGGGCCAATGGAGGGGGTACGCGGGCCGAGGTGCTGCAGATCGTTGAGACCTTCCGGGCGCGCGTCGTCGATGTCGGCCTGACGTCGTTGATGATCGAGGTGACCGGCACCGACGAGAAGATCAGCGGGCTGGTCGATGTGCTGCGTCCATACGGCATCGTGGAAATGGTCCGCACCGGACGGGTTGCGATGGCCCGTGGGGCCAGCACTGAGGGCTAGTGTATGCACAGGTGCTGTCTTAGCCGGTCCAGACAGGGAAATGCCTAAACAAGGAGGAGCAACGTGGTCAAGATCAATTTCGGCGGTGTGATTGAGGATGTCGTAACTCGCGAGGAGTTCCCCCTGGAGCACGCCCGCGAGGTCCTACAGGACGAGATCGTCGCTGTCCTAGGCTATGGGGTTCAGGGTCCGGCCCAGTCCCTGAATATGCGTGATAATGGCATCTCCGTGATCGTCGGACAGTGGAAAGGCGATCAGACTGCCTGGGATAAGGCGGTAGCCGATGGATGGGTGCCTGGAGAGACACTCTTCGACCTCGAGGGGGCGACCGACCGAGGCACCATTGTACAGTATCTGGTCTCCGACGCGGCGCAGAAGCTGACATGGCCTCGTATCAAGCCTCATCTGGGGTCAGGCGACGCCCTCTACTTTTCACACGGCTTCTCCATCGTCTACGGCGACCAGACCGGTGTCGTTCCCCCTGATGATATCGACGTCATTATGGTCGCACCCAAAGGATCCGGCACCAGCGTGCGGGCGAATTTCCTGGCTGGCGCAGGGATCAACAGCAGCTACGCCGTGGCTCAGGACGTCACCGGACGCGCTACCCAGCGCGCCATCGCCCTCGGCATCGCTATTGGCTCTGGCTACCTTTTTCCCACCACCTTTGAAAATGAAGTTTACAGCGACCTGACCGGTGAGCGGGGTGTGCTAATGGGCGCCTTAGCCGGCGTGATGGAGGCTCAGTATGCTATTTTGCGCCAACACGGTCACAGTCCCAGCGAGGCTTTCAACGAGACGGTAGAGGAGCTAACGCAGAGCCTGATTCGTCTGGTTGACCAGCACGGTATGGACTGGATGTACGCTAACTGCAGCACCACGGCCCAGCGGGGCGCTCTCGACTGGCGCCATCGTTTCCGCGAAGCCGTGGCCCCTGTCTTCGACGATCTTTATGCTAGCGTCATCTCAGGCGAGGAGACACGCATCGTGCTGGAGGCTAACAGCGCTCCTGATTACCAGGCACGGTTGGCTGAGGAACTACGCGAGATGCGCGAATCGGAGATGTGGCGGGCCGGTGCTGCGGTACGCTCACTCCGTCCAGAGAACTGGCAATAGGCCTAAACCACAGATGAGTGCTGGGATCGCCTAGGGCAGAGGTACACCAAGGCAAGGAGACAAGCGTATGGATGAGACTGAGGTTAGAACGGGCGATCGGATCATCGTCTTCGATACCACCCTGCGGGACGGTGAACAGTCACCTGGCGCGGCGCTCAACGTCGATGAGAAACTTGAGATCGCTCGGATGTTAGCGTCGATGGGCGTTGAGGTCATTGAGGCAGGCTTTCCGATCTCCTCACCCGGCGACTTCCGCGCTGTACAGCGCATCTCTCAGGAGATTCGGGACTGCACCGTCTGCGGGCTAACTCGCGCCCGCCGGGAGGATATCGAAGCCGCTGCCGAGGCACTCAAAGGCGCCGCGCATCCGCGGATCCAGACCGGATTAGGCGTTTCGGACGTCCACATCCACCATAAGCTCCGCACCACGCGTGAGGGAGCCCTGAAGATGGGAGTCGAGGCGGTTCAATACGCGAAGCAGTACGTTGAGGATGTCCAGTACTATACTGAGGACGCCGGCCGCGCCGATCCTGAGTACCTCTACCGAGTACTCGAAGCGGTGATCAACGCGGGTGCTACGGTAATCAACATCCCCGACACCACCGGCTACACCTCGCCTGAGGAGTTCGGCACGCTGATCCGTGGGATTATGCACAATGTACCCAACGTCGACAAGGCTATCGTCTCCGTACACTGCCACAACGACCTCGGGCTGGCCACCGCGAACACATTGGCAGGCGTCCGCAACGGGGCACGCCAGGTCGAGGTGACGGTCAACGGCATCGGTGAACGTGCCGGTAATGCCTCCCTGGAGGAGATCGTGATGGCCCTTAAGACCCGGCAGGACCTCTTCAACGTCGATGTGGGTATCGACACCCAACGGCTCTACCCGATCAGCCGCCTGGTCAGCCACCTTACTTCGATTCCCGTCCAGCCCAACAAAGCTATTGTCGGATCGAACGCCTTCGCGCACTCATCGGGCATTCATCAGGACGGGATTCTCAAGGAACGTACAACCTACGAGATCATCAACCCTCGCGATGTGGGTGTTCCCGACTCGGAGATCATCCTCTCAGCCCGTTCCGGGCGTCATGGGCTGCGTCATCGGTTGACCGAGCTAGGCTACACCCTGGATGATCAGGGCTTTGAGAAAGTCTACCAGCGCTTTCTGAAGGTGGCTGACAAGAAGAAGACCGTCGAGACGCGCGATCTGGAGGCCATCGTCGCTGACGAGGCCGAGATCTTCTTCCAGGAGACCTACCACCTGGAGCATGTCCAGATCTCGTGTGGCGATCACAGCATCCCCACCGCCACCGTCCGCATTGAAGGGCCCGACGGTCAAATCGTCTGTGACGCCGATCACGGTACTGGTCCCGTTGATGCAGTCTACCGTGCTATCAACCGTGTGATCGGCGAGCCCAATGAGTTGATCGAGTTTTCGATCGAGGCTATCACCGAGGGCATTGACGCGGTAGGTCGGGTCACCATACGCATCCAAGCTGAGGCGCCGGTGAACGGCGAGACCCGCACCGTCTTCAGCGGCCACGGCTCTGACAATGACATCGTCGTGGCTAGCGCCAAAGCCTATATGTTCGCCCTTAACCGTCTAATCGCCACCCGCCGTGAGGCGCAGCAGGACTAGACCCACCTTTTGCAGGCACAGATCAGCACACAGACAGCACCTTAGCAACAGGAGGAGAGGAATGGACAAGAAAGCATCAGCACCCGCCGTCAGTGTATCGTCCGGCACCACCAGGACCTCTAACCCGCCACCAAGACAGTGGGAGTCTTTCCCACAACCCTGCGGATGGTCGCTGCGTTGGGAGAACGAGGGGCTCCGCTACGCCGAACACCGCATCATCT
>PWVB01000208.1 GCA_003562365.1 Anaerolineae bacterium | reverse complement strand
TCATCTGTCTACGAGACCTGCCATCGCGCTTATGTTAATTGCTGCGCTATCCCCTTTTCCGATGTTGTTGTCAGATAACTTGTTATGGCTATAATCGTGGTGACGCCGTGAAGTCCTGAGGAGCAGTGCGCTTATGGAAATTGAGTGGTATGGGTTGGGGTGTGTCCGACTGACGGATCGTGGCCTTCCTGCGGTAGTGACCGACCCCTTTGATGAGTCTGAGGTCGGTCTGCGCCTTCCGCGGGCTAGCGCTGACATCGTTGCATGCAGCCAGTTAATGGACGATCCTTTTGCAGCGCATTGGCCCGGGCTTCGGGGCGTAGGACGCACGATAGCGAGTCCTGGAGAGTACGAAATAGCTGGCGTCTTTGTCACGGGGATTGCCTCGGTGCGGGCCCAGCGGCGCGGCTCCGAGAAGCTGGAGAACGTGATCTATATATTCAGCATCGCTGGTGTCACTGTATGTCATCTGGGAGAGCTAGGCAGACCAACCACGCAGGCGCAGGTTGAGGCGATTGGACGAGTTAACGCCCTGCTGCTCCCGGTTGGCATCCCCGGAGGCTTGACCGCCTCGACGGCGTCGGAGACCATCAGCTTGATCGAGCCCGATATAGTGATTCCCATCCAGTATCAGGTACCGGGTATGAAGATAGATCGTAAGCCGGTGACCGGATTCCTGAAGGAGATGGGTGTCACGAATCCGACACCCATGCCCAGTTTAAGGATCACATCGGACGCGGCTTCGGAAGAGATGCAGATTGTTCTGTTGGAGCCACGAAACTGATTGAGGGAAGCAGGAGAAAACGGTGATAAGCAATCGAAGTCTACTGTGGCGTGTGATCGTCTTAGCTTTGGTGAGCGCGGTGGTATTAGTCGCCTGTTCTGCGCAAAGGTCGGATCTGGAACCGACGGTGGATCCTCTGGATGCTATCCGAACGCAAATCCAAGTGGGCAACTACGATAGCGCGCGGGCTGCCCTCGAGGAGCTTCTGGGCCGCGATCCGGATGACCCCGAGGCGCATTTTCAGCTGGGGCTAGTCTACTTCAATCTGGGCAATCTCCAACTCGCCGAGGATCATTTCAGACGCGCGCTTACCCTCGATCCTGCACGGGCAGCCGCTGTGCATCACAATCTTGGTGTACTGGCCTATCAAGTGGGTGACAATGAGACCGCCGTGGCCGAGTTTCAAGCGGCTCTAGAAATCGAACCCGACGATGCCGATACACATTATCAGCTTGGTGCCACCTACCTCCTGCAGGCATTTCCCTTGGATGCATCGGCGCCGGATTCCGAGCTCCTGTTCAGCGCAGAGTCCCAGTTTGCCCGCGCCCTTGAGATCGCACCCGGGAAGCCAGAGGCACTTGTCGGGATGGCCAACGTCTATATGCTCCGCAATGATATGCAGCAAGCCGTTAGTTTGCTGGAGGACGCCGTTACTAGCGCGCCTGAGATGCGTGAGGCGCTTTTCGCGCTTGGACGGGCTTACGCAGCTGTTGGCGAGGTGGATCAGGCAAGGACAACGCTGCAGAGGTTTCTTGAGACGGACCCGCCGGCGATGTGGGCGCAGCAAGGCGAGGAGATGCTAAGGGAGTTGAGTGGTGGATCTACCGATTAAGCTGTTGATGACCTGGGATATTGCTGTTGGTCAGGAAGAGGCATGTTTTGCCTTTATTACCCAAGAATTGCCTACCGCGATGCAGGATGCCGGTCTGGAACTGACCGATGCTTGGTTCACGGCCTTTGGCGAGTGGCCGCAGATACGCATCGGCTTCGTGGCCCCGAACCTTGAGATGATCCAGGCGTGCCTTGCCTCGGAGATGTGGCGTAAACTCAAGCGTCAGTTGATGTCTTACACCCGGGATTACAACGAGAAGGTCATCGTAGCCAAGGGTGGATTCCAGCTATAGTCGCACGCCAGTGACAGCTCAATCTGGCACTAGGCAAGCATCTACGATCGGTCACGCGACCGAGGCCGCTTGGTCAACTCCAAAGGGAGTGGCAATTGGGCACTCTGCTGCTCAACGATGGGGTCGAGGCCGAGGTAGGCCTCCATTTCCGAGCGATCCTTGATCTCCTCGGCCATTCTCCGCAGATGCCTGAATTTGATGAACGACCAGTTCTGAGCGTCGATCAGGGTCTCTAGACGTGGATCACGGCGCAGCTTTAGCGCCATTAACGCAGCACGGCCTCCCGGAAGCACCAAGCATCGTCGCCAATCACAGGCTGGTGGGTTTCCCAATGCGTGAGCTGCCAGGGAGGCCATTGTGGTACACCGAAAGACATAGGGACGTCGTCTTCCCTCTTTCCAGACGATGTCACCGTTTAGGCGGCGGGTGACATCGTAGCCCAGGTTGCGCCCTAGTAGTCTGATCTTGCCGCGCAGGTCACGGATGTCGACGTGGCGCTGTTGGGGAATGTCCTCAGGGCGCAGGCAGAGTCGATCATCGGCCTTCGATATGGTATAGGCCTCGATACACGCCTTGACGAGCGCCGGCTCGGGCGAAAGCCCTCCTCCAAATGTCCGATACAGGGCTCCGATCAACTCAGTGCGTTTCCATTGCCGTGTTTGGAGTAGCAGACGGAGGGTAAGCTCTTCGACCCGATCCGCCAGCGGCTGTTCCACCGTCTGCGGGTCGCGAAACCAGAGACAACGATCGGTGACTTGGACAAGAGAGGGGTATTGATCGGCATCAACCGCCACAAGATCTGGATTGCTCGTTATCATAATGCTGGCGGCCTCGATCTGCTGCTCGGGCATAGGCTCTCCACGCTCGCGGAGCAGTCGCTGAGCGAGAGTTACACTGCTGTCTTCGATGCATTCCCCACGGGCGGGTGCGGTCTTCAGGATCAGGCGGTATCCTTCGGGCGGGCAGGCAATCCAGCGCGTCAGCTCGAAACCGGCCGATCGGGCGGCGCCTACGACGGCACGTACAGCTGCCGGATCCTGCGGCCTACAGAGGATCAGTACGGTGGACCCGGCGTTCAGAAGAGGCCTCGCGCGGTTCAATGCGACTGTCAGGCCGGCACGGTACCATTCCCAGTCAAGGCGCCGCCGACGCAAAAACCCCCGAACTCCTTCGGGCACCTTATCCCCACACAGCCAAATGGCCCAGAGGATCGACAGTGCCCAGAAGACAGCGTCCGGCGGTTGAATCTCAACAAGCAGTCCCTTGAACGCGCCCCTTAATCCATCGCGATCGAGATCCTGGACGGAACGCTCGGTAAGAACATAGCCTGATCCAACTCGAGTGAGCAGGGCTGACACTGAAGGGGCTTCAATGGTGTTCCCAGTCACCTCACGCAATCCAGGTTGCACCGTAGCATGTGCGTACGTCTCCAGAGCTTGCTCCAAAGCTAGCCACACATTGCGCTCGAGAAACCGCTGTGGTGGGCGCAGGCTTTTGGGCCTAGCTTCAGGCGCTGCATAGTTTGTCAGGCTGCTAGCACGATCCAAAGCATCCAAGATGATGCCTGACACTACGCTCCGCGCTGCCTCCGGACCCTGCAACTGGACAAGGCGGTGGCTAATGTCCATCAGCGCTGATAGGTTGCGGGAGGTGTAGAGCTGGATGAGCTTGGCTACGTCCTGTCGAGTGTCTGGATCGGGGGGCGAAACCCGGCTGATCGCCAGGTGGTAAGCAGGGCTGGGTTGAGCGGGAAATGTACTGGCTGTCTTGAGGTCCTGCTCGTCAACCGGTCCTTCCCGACAGGTATCACAAGCCTGACAGGCAACACGCTTGGCGAAGGGTCGCCCCGCATCACGATCCCAAGCAAACCATTCTGCTATGCCCTCAGCTTTGCAGTGCGGGCAACGGCTTCTGTACTGCTGGTTAACATGGGACATCAGAGGACGGCCACCTTTGGGTAGATCCCCAAGCTGGGTTAAGATGGCCTGCACCTGTGACATAGGGGCAGGATCCAGCTCTACAGCAATCCAAAGGCTTTCGATAGGGTTGCGGCTGAGGGCAATCACTCGGCGGCCGGCCTCAACTGTCTCGGCGACTGCTGCTTTGCCACTTGGCGCGATAGCCAGCACGAGATCGCCAGGAAGGGTAGCGGATCTAATCCATTCCCCGATCACGCCAGCATATTGGTTACGGCGAAATCTGGTCCACGGAAGATAGGGGGGGACAGGCGTTCCCGGGATCAGGAGCACATCGCCACTGTGATCTGCGGGAGCATCGACCATTGCATCGATCTCCTAGAACCTACGACCTTGATCGCGCGAACGCGCGGCATTCTACGCTCACCTTGTATGTCCAACGTGGCGTCGGTTCGGACTGTCTTGTACTTTGCTCCTTGGAGGGCTGCGGCCGTCAGTTTCCTGCCGTCGGCCTGAGGCTTGTTGCTACGGCGTCCTTTATCGCAGCGACGTCGGGCGCACCCGCCTGCCGATGGACGAGTTCTCCGGCACCGTCGAACACAAAGAAAGCCGGGACTCCGGTCACCTGCCAGCGGTATGCTAACTGGTTTCCCGGTTCCGACCGAACATCCAAACGCAAGAGCTCCGCCTGATCTGTGAGGTCGCGCTCAAGCTGATCAACGCGGGGCTTCGATATCAAACAGATGCTGCAGGTATTGGAGTAGAATGAGACTACTGTAGGATTCCCATCGGTCAGGCGTGTCTCAATCTCCCCAAGTGATCCGAAGTCATCGCCTGGCGTCCGAAGGAACAGATAGGCGATCACCAAGCCTATGACGATCGCGATCGTCAAAGCGTCCTCTTTCAGCACGTTCAAGATTTTCTCTGTCATCTTAACTCCCACACTATTCCTAGACGCTCAGTCGGATGGTCGAGTTGACGTTCCAACCTCTGACGCCGTTTCGTCTGCTACAATGGATCGCAACCGCGCCAGGTTCTCTCGATCCTCGTGCAAATCCTTACTCTTGGGTGTTTCCAAAATCCCGGGCAGACTGTCGAGGCGCGAATCCGTCAGAAGATGCGCGAACCCCTGGATGCCCAGATGCCCTTCGCCAATATGCTCGTGCCGATCCTTATGGCTACCAATCGGATGCTTGCTGTCGTTTAGGTGCACCATCGTCAGGCGCTCCAGGCCGATATTCTGATCAAAGCTAGACATCGTCTCCGCATAGCCTGCAGCCGTCCGCAATTCATAGCCCGCAGCAAAGGCATGACAGGTGTCCAGGCATACGCCAAACCGATCATCGGCATGCACCGCTTCCAAGATCCACGCTAGACTCTCGAAGTCAGCACCCAGTGACGTTCCCTGTCCCGCCGTCGTCTCTAACAGTACCTTCACTCGTGAGTCGGACAGTTCGCCCTTCAGTTGCTCCAGACCCTCAACAACCTGCTCCAGGCCTGCCGCCATACCGGCGCCGGTATGGGCGCCCGGATGGAGGACCAGGTAGGGAATCTCCAGAATCGCACATCTTTGGACTTCCTCGATTAGGCTACGCACCGAGCGACGATGTAACTCAGCATCCGATGAGGCGATGTTGATCAAATAGGAGGCGTGGGCGACAATGGGCGAGATGCTGTGGGCCGCTCGCGTTCTCCTGAACTGCGTTACCGTCTCCCGGTCCAGGGGAGTGGCCCTCCACTGACGGCTGTTCTTGGTCCACAGCTGCAATGCATCGCAGCCCGCTGCTGCCCCTCGCTCCAGGGCACAGTGGAGACCTCCGACGATGGATTCGTGGGCTCCCAATCGCAGCATGCTAAGGTTCGCAACGACGTCTTATAGCGTTCAGCATCGACAAGGATCGCGTTTTAGTCTAGGCTTCTGGAAGGGTCCCCGGCTCGTTGGGCCCAACTTCCTCC
>PWVB01000564.1 GCA_003562365.1 Anaerolineae bacterium | reverse complement strand
GGATGCGGCGGCGCTGGCAGAGACGCTCGATGCTGCGGTGCTGACCCGTATTCTGGACGAGATGGAGCCCGACGAGGCCGCTGACCTGCTTGGGGATCTCGACCCGGCGCTGCAGGGCCGGGCTCTGCGCCGGATGAAGACTGCCGCGGCGGTGCGCCCGCTGCTGCGCTATCCTGACGACAGCGCCGGTGGCTTGATGACATCTGACTTCAATGTCTTCTCCGCCGATTCCGAGATCGGTCGGGTGTTGCAGCAGATGCGCGAACGACCGGCTCGCGGTGAGGAGATCCCCTACGTCTACGCCATCGATAACGAGCAGCGACTCGTGGGGGTGACCCGCCTGGTGGATCTCATCCGTGCGCATCCCGAGCAGGCGCTGAGTACGACGACAAAGGCTGAGATCGTGTCGATCAGTGCCTGGGAGGATCAGGAGGTTGCAGCCCGGTTGCTCAACCGCTATGATCTGATGGCGCTGCCGGTACTGGACACACAGGACCGGTTGGTCGGTGTGATCACGGCTGACGATGCAATGGCCACACTGGAGGAGGAGGCCACTGAGGATATCTATAAGAGCGCCGGGATCTTCTCCCTTGGACGGCAGCAGGCGGCCAAGAGCGACCTGCTGGTGCGCGGTCCGGTGTGGCGCGTTTGGGCAGTGCGCATCCCGTTCCTGGTGGTCACCCTGGCGGGGGCGATGCTTGCCGGCGCTGTGGTTGGCGTCTATGCGGAGACTCTCCAAGCGGTGGTCGCCCTGGCCTTTTTCATTCCCCTGGTGATGGACATTGGTGGTAATGCCGGCGTGCAGTCCACCGCGATCTTCATCCGCGGGGAGGTCCTGGGGCAGATCGAGTTGGGGCAGTTCTACCGGTTGCTGCTGCGCGAGGCCGTGGTAGGGCTCGGTATGGGGATGGCTTTGGGCGCCGTGGCCGGGCTGGTGGCTGCGCTATGGCAGGGGGCACCTGAGATTGGCTGGGTCGTCGGACTCTCAATTGCCTGTACCATCACGCTGGCGGCGGTTCTCGGTTTCCTGGTTCCCTTTATTCTGGAACGGTTGGGTATGGACCCGGCGGCGGGATCGGATCCTCTCATCACGACGATCAAGGACATTACCGGTCTGTTTATCTACTTTACCCTTGCCGTGCTGTTCCTGCTTTAGCCGCGTTACTTAACCTGACCCGCCGTTGCCCTCGAGCCAGACCAGCTCGGGGGCGATTGCAGGCTTTCCCAATCTCTGCTATAGTGGGTGTGCGTACCTTTCAGCACCCGCAAAGCCGGTTCCGGTCCACCTGATTAGATCTGAAAGGAGATAGCGATGCCGTCCATCACGATTTCTCGTGAGTATGGTAGCGGTGCCATCCATATAGCAGAGCGGCTGTGTGAAAGATTGGGCTATGGTTATTTTGACAAGAACCTGATGGTCCAGGTCGCTGCGGAGATGGGGGTCTCGGAGACGGATGTGGTGGACTTTTCCGAGGACACCTATCGCATGCGCAGTTTCCTTGAGCGCCTCTTCGGTCGACGATCCATCCGACCGGAGCCTGGCGTTACCGGGGAGTCCGCACCTGCCCTGCGTGAGAAGATGCTGACCGAGCAGGAGGGCGTGCGCTTGATCAAGGACACCATCATCGGTGCCTACGAACGCGGCAGCTTCGTTATCGTCGGACGGGCCGGACAGGCGATTCTCCGGGACAAGCCGGCGGTTCTGCACGTCAGGCTGGTGGCGCCGCTGGGTGCTCGAGCGCTGCGGGTCAAGGACCGTGAGGAGCTATCCTTGGGAGAGGCGACCAATCTGGCCGTCACCCGGGATCAAGCGGCTGCCGCCTACCTGGAGCGGTTCTTCGACATCGATTGGAACAACCCAATGCTCTACCATCTCGTCCTGAACACCGGACGGTGGGAGCTTGACGGGGCCATCGACATCATCGCGAGCGCCCTGGCGAATCTGAAGGTCATCTCTGAGATTTGGCGCTAGGCGCTGTGCAAGATCAGGCTTCTCCCTGACCTAGCTCCGTAGCGCCTGATCGAGGTCGGCAAGGAGGTCATCGGTGTCCTCTAGTCCCACCGCCAGCCGCACCAGTCCGTCGGTGATCGCGGACACGAGGCGCGCCGCGCGCGGCACGCTCCGGTGCGTTGTGCTGGCAGGATGGGTGATCAACGTGCGGATGTCGCCCAGGCTGACGGTGCGGGCGCAGAGCGTCACGCCATCCAGGAGCGCCGCACCGGCCTCGATGCCTCCGTGCAGCTCGAAGACCACGACCCCCCCGCCCCCGCCCGGCATCTGGCGCTGTGCCAGCTCGTACTGCGGATGTGAGGGGTGCCACGGATAGCGCACCCAGGCGACATCGGGATGGCGGTGGAGCCAGTCGGCGATGCGCAGTGCGTTCCGGTTGTGGCGGGCCATGCGCAGCGGCAGCGTTGTGATGCCGCGGGCAATCAGCCAGGCATTGAAAGGGCTCAGACACCCGCCCAGCCGGCGTACGGGACCTTTGAGCACGCGCTCGATGAACGCTGCCGACCCGGCCACGACCCCGCCGAGGGCGTCGCCGTGGCCGCCGAGGAACTTGGTCGCCGAATGGACCACGACGTCGATGCCCGCGTCGATGGGCCGTTGGTTGACCGGGGTGGCGAAGGTGTTGTCGAAGAGCGTCAGCAGGTTGTGGGCTCTAGCCAGCTGCACAATCGGCGCCACGTCGTTCAACAGCAGCGTCGGATTCCCCGGGGATTCCAGGTAGATGGCGCGGGTGTTGGGGCGCAGGGCGGCCTCGAAGGCCGCCGCATCCGTCGCGTCGGCCAGCGTGGTCTCAACTCCCAGCTGGGGCAGGTCTTCCTTCACCAGATGGTAGGTGGCGCTGTAGAGGCCGGTGGTGGCCACCAGGTGCTCACCTGGGCTCAGCGCCGTCAGCAGCGCCGCACTCACCGCCGCCATCCCTGACGCCGTCGCGACCGCCGCCTCGGCGTTCTCCAGCGCCGCGACCTTGCGCTCCATCACCGCGGTGGTCGGATTCCCCCACCGGGTGTAGATCGGGCGGTCCTCGCGCTCGAAGGCCTCGGCAGCCTGCGCGGCGCTTTCGAAGAGGTACGTGTTGGCCATATGGATGGGTGGTGTGACATCCTCCGGCGCGATCTCCATACCGGTGTGGATGGCCTTGGTCTGCATGCCCCACGACTTCTGCATCGTCTCACCTCGTTTCCGTTCAGTCTCCCGCACCAACGCCGACGCCTACCTTCTGGTTGATGCCGAGTGTAGCACAGTTGTCCGCCGCTCCAAGGACGATTTCGGGTTGCTCTGAGAGCCATCCCGGGTAGAATCCAGTCTCAGGCAAGCGTAGGGCGGCCAGCCAGCCGCCCGGACTGACCGAGCACTGGAGCGACCATGACGGATAACCGATCGTCCCCCTCGACCCGCCGGGTTCATCTCAATGTCTGGACCCTCGGCGCCCTGGTGATCCTGCTGCTGGCGTTGACGACGCGTCTCTATGCCCTGGGCCACCGCGCCGTCAGCCACGACGAGACGACCCATGCCCGTTACTCGTGGAACATCTATACGGGTCAGGGGTTCCGCCACGACCCGCTGATGCACGGGCCACTGCTCTTTGAGGCGACGGCCTTCTTCTACGCCCTCTTCGGCGTCAGCGACTTCACGGCCCGCCTTTACACCGCACTGGCCGGTATCGTCCTGGTGATGACGCCCTGGCTGTTCCAGCGCTGGTTAGGGCGGCTGGGGGCGCTGCTGACCTCGCTGCTGCTCTTGATCTCGCCCTATATCACCTACTACTCCCGTTACACGCGCCACGACATCCCCATCATCCTTTTCACGGTGCTGCTTCTGTGGACGGTGCTGCGCTATCTCGAGGAGGGCCGCGTCCGGTGGCTGAACTGGATGGGCATCTTCTTCGCCCTGATGTACGCTTCCAAGGAGAATGCCTACATCTACACGGCGATCTTTATGGTCCTCTTGAGCGTGCCCTGGCTCTGGCAGTTCCTGCACCGCCGCTGGGAGCGGCCAGAGCTGGCGCCCGTCCTGGTCGGCCTCTTGGTGGTGGTTCTCGTGGCCGGCGGGGCTTTCCTTATCTCTCTACCCGAGACCGAGATAGTGCCTGAGGGGGAGGCCGGCACCGCGATCCGCGGCGCGGTGGTGCCGGTTTGGGGGCGGCTGGGGATGGGCGTGGCGGTGGCGTCGGCCTTCGCCTTGTTAGTGGTCACGACCCACGCTGTGGGTGGCGCGGCGATGCGCTCGCTGCGTCTCTTTGACGTCTTGATGGTGCTGGGCACCTTTACCCTGCCGCTGGGCTCCGCGCTCTTGATGGAGACTGTTGCGGGCGTGAACATGGCGCGTTTCTATCCGGCGCTCATGACCCGCAACTTCGCCGGTGTGCCCGGCGGGGAGTTGTTGGGGGCAGGGCTGATCCTGGCGCTATCGCTGGGGGGCGCGGTGGCGTTGGGCCTCTGGTGGGACCGCCGCCGCTGGCCGCTTATCGCACTGCTGCACTATGCCGTCTTCGGCCTGCTGTTCAGCACGCTCCTTACCTACGGGTGGGGCGTGCTCACGGGCTTAGTGGGCGGATTGGCCTACTGGATCGCTCAGCAGGAGGTGCAGCGCGGATCTCAGCCCTGGTATTACTACGGATTGGTCGGACCGCTCTACGAGTATTTGCCCGTCCTCGTTTCGTTGATAGGGGGCGCGTGGCTGATTCGCCGCGGCGTGCGCCCGGCGGACGTGAGAGCGGGCAGCGACGCTGGGGCGCGGCAAGACGGGGGCTCGGAGGCGCTCTTGCGGTTTCTGCCCTACTTCCTGCTGGCGTGGGCCGGGCTCTCGTGGATTGCCTACGCTGTGGCCGGTGAGAAGATGCCGTGGCTCTTCGTGCACATCGCGCTGCCCCATATTTGGCTGGCCGGTCTGGTGCTCGATCGGGCTTTCGGTCACCTGACCTGGCGGGATCTTCTTGAAAATCGCGCCTGGTTGATTCCGGTCTCGCTGATCTTCCTGGCGCTGGCGTGGCTGGCCTTCTACACCGCGTCTGGTGGCCTCCCCGGCCTGCTGCTGGCTGAGCCGCTGGCGCTGACCTTCGCCCAGCTGCTGGTGCTGGGGCGGCTGATCGGCGGCATCCTGGGCCTTTTGATCTTCACCGGACTGCTGCTCTCGGGGCTCAACAGCGTTGGTCTGCGGCGCGGTGGCCAGCTGGGGGTGCTGACCCTGGTTCTTCTGCTGGGCGGGCTGACGCTGCGCACCAGCGTGATGGCCAACTACCTCAACGACGAGCTGGCGACCGAGTACCTGGTCTATGCCCACAGCACGCCTGACGTGAATGAGGCGCTGGCGAAGATCGATCGGCTCTCCTGGCGGCTGACGGGGACGTCGGATCAGATCCGGGTGGCCTACAGTCGGGATGTGGCCTGGCCCCTCTACTGGTATATGTACAAGCGCTATCCCAACCACGTCTACTTCGAGACGCCCGATGAGCGCCTGCTGGACTCTCCCGTCATCCTCGCCGCCAGCTCGGAGTGGGCGGCGGTGGAGCAGGTCCTGGGCGACCGGTACGACGCCATCGACTACAAGCACATCTGGTGGCCCATTGAGGATTACAAGGGGCTGACCTGGGAGCGCATCCGCGCCGTCTTGACGGAGCCCGAGCGCCGTCAAGCGCTCTGGGACATCGTCTGGAAGCGGGACTACCGCCGTTATGCCCGGTTGCGAAATCCTGAGGCCCCCTTCACCTTCGCGACCTGGCCTCACCGGTCGGAGTTCCGCCTCTACCTGCAGAGCGACGTGGCCGCGCAGATGTGGGACTATCGGCTTCAGGACGGGCAGATCGTCTCGCAGGCGGCCGTGGGCCTGCCCGGCGTGCTGCCCGGTGACGACCCCTACGCTGAGGCCGCCCGCTCGGCGCCGGCCGTGGTGCTGGCCGATCTGCCGGGCTCGGAGCCCCGGGGAGTGGCCGTTGCGCCTGACGGCACCGTCTACGTGGCCGATGCCGGCACTCACCGGATCTGGCAGCTGGGGCCCGAGGGCGAGGCCCGCAGCCTCTGGGGCGGCCTCGGCGTTGCCGCAGGACAGTTCAACGCACCCTGGGATGTGGCGGCGGACGCGGAGGGCAATCTCTACGTTGCCGACACCTGGAACCATCGCCTCCAGAAGCTCGATGCCCAGGGGCGCCCGCTGCTGAGCTGGGGCCGGTTCGCCCAGGTGGGCGCCTACGACCCTACCGGATATGGGGCCTTCTTCGGCCCCCGAGGCGTCGCGGTTGGGCCCGAGGGTGATGTCTACGTCACCGACACGGGCAACCACCGGGTCCAGGTCTTTGACGGCGAGGGGCAGTTCCTGCGCGCCTTCAACGGCGACGACGGTCCGGCGCCGCTGCGGGAGCCCGTCGGGATCGCGGCAGCCGCCACCGGCGAGGTCTTTGTCGCCGACAGCTGGGGGCGGCGCGTCCAGGTCTTCTCGCCAGACGGACGGTATCTGCGCGACTGGGACGTGCCCATCTGGCTCGGCCTCGGCCTGCAGGACCGGCCGTTTCTCGCCGTCCTTGGGGACACCGTGCTCGTGACCGATCCTGTCCACGAACGGATCGTGGTCTTTGACCGGTTGGGTCAGCTGCAGGACGCGCTGCAGCCGGTCCCGCTGCCGCTGCTGCCCGGCGGGATCGCGCCGGCAGCCGATGGTGGCGTGCTGGTCAGCGATCTGCGGGGCGAGGCGCTTGTGGTGCTCTCGCCTGCTCCATAGGCGCCCCGGTCCCGCCAGCCCAACCCTACGTCACGTGGTTCGGATCGGTGATGCGCTGATCCTCCACATCCTTCTCCTGGGAGGTGGCCTGCTTTTCAGCGATGAACGCATCGTAGGCGTCCCGGTCTACCGGTAGGCTGACCGGTGTGCCCTGGTCGCCGGAGAGCAGGATCGCGTTGGCCAGCTCCAGGCTGTAGATGGCGTCGGGCCCGGGCGCGATCAGGGCTTCCCCATGAAGGATGGCGCGGGCTACGTTGCGCACGATGGCAGCGTGACCGGTCTCCCGCTCCTCCAGCGGCACGTCTACTTCCTCAGCGTCGGGTCGGCCCCACATCGCCTCGGTGGTGTCGGAGGTGGTGCGGACCCCCGGCTTGACCTCCCAGAAGCGCAGGCGGCCTTCCTCCAGCAGCAGCTTGCCCCGCTCGCCGCAGAGCTCGATGCGCATCCCGGTGGGAAACTCGTTGACGCTCTCCAGGAAGTAGCCGATGGCGCCGTTGTCGTAGTCCAGAAGCGCCGTCGCCTCATCCTCAACCTCGATGGCGTGCTGGCGGGTATGTACCTGCGCGACGACGCGCGACGGCATGCCCGCAAGCCAGGTGAAGAGGTCCATCCCGTGGGGCGCCTGGTTCAGCAGGACCCCGCCGCCCTCGCCCTTCCACGTCGCCCGCCAGCCGGCGGAATCGTAGTAGGCCTGGCTGCGGAAGTGGCTGTCGACCAGCAGCGTGCGATAGAGCTCGCCCAGCCGCCCCTCATCCACCAGCTGCTTGGCGGCCTGGTGGACCGGCAGGGTGCGCTGCTGGAACATGACGGCGAAAGTGACCCCGGTGCGCTCCGCGGTCTGGATCATGGCCTCGGCGCCAGAAACGGTGACGGCCATCGGCTTCTCGCTGATGACGTGGATGCCGCGCTCCATCGCGTCAACGGCGATGGGGGGGTGAAAGTAGTGCGGGGTCGCGATCAGGATCGCGTCCACCAGGCCGCTGTCCAGGAGCTCTGTGTGCTCCTCGAAGCCCGGCACGTCATACGTCTCAGTGGCGAAGGCCAGGGCCTGGGGCGCGATGTCGCAGACGGCGGTGAGTTCGGCCTCCGGGATTTGGGGCATGTTGCGGGCGTGGCCGTTGCCCATCCCCCCGACGCCGACGATACCAAAACGGACGGTGTCCATCTTGCCTCCTTGTTAAGCGGAAAGGATCTGATATCCTGACGTCAGTATACACGCAGGCGGCGGTTTGGAAATCAACGGCCCCTTTGGGGCCGGTAGACGAGGAGGAGAAAGGTGCACGCAGGACGGGACATGGAACCACTGACGCAGTCGCTCAAAGAGCTTGCTTTGGAGCGCGGCGCCGCGCTGGTCGGCGTCGCTTCGATTGATCGCTGGGCGCCTCAGCCCCCCTATGGTGATGCCGCCCCGCGGGGCCACCACCCCGACGACTTCCTCCCGGGGACTCAGGCGGTGATCTCCATCGCCCAGCCGATTCTCAATCCGGTGTTGAACGCACCGGCGGCGCTGGCCGATGAGGAGATGGCGATGATCCCGGATCACGTCAAGTACGCCTACCTCGAGACCTTCTACAATCGCGTGGGACACGTGGTCCACGACTATATGCTGGAGTTCATCGCCCAGGTGATCGGACAGCGGCTCATGCAGCACGGCTTCGAGGCGATGATCTTCCCGACGACGGGACTGCACCCCAAGGTGGGCGATCTCAGCGACATCGAGATCTGGGAGGGGCCGCCCAGCGCCCAGGCCGAGGGCTTCTCGCCCTTCCGCTACACCTATGGCCCCTTCTCCCACCGCCACGCCGCCACCCGCGCCGGGTTGGGCGAGTTCGGCTACAACAACGTGGTCCTCACGCCGGAGTTCGGTCCCCGGCAGCGCTTCAACTCCATCCTCACCGACGCGCCGCTGGTGCCCGACCCGCTCATCGAAGAGCCGATCTGCCTGCGCGACGACTGCAACCTGTGCCAGGCCGCCTGCATTATGGCCTGCATCACGCTGCGCGATGATCCGGCGGTGCAGGACTACCGCTCGGTGGAACACGTTGATCGCCAGCGCATCTTCATCGACACGCCGGCAAAGACCGACCCGACGCTCTGCCGCCGCCGGCGGGACGGCAAGCCCCATTCGCCCATCCGCGGCGACTGCATCCGCGTCTGTCCCGTACCCAAGGCGCCCACCCATCTTTCCCGGCGGCTCAAGGCCCTTCTCGACACCTGGCAAGCTGCCGATGCTGGATAGCGAGGTCGAGGGCCAGCGTATGGCGCCCCAATCTGGCCGCGGCGGTCATCCCGAACCCCGCGGTGGCAAGCCGACCCCGTGGTCGGGTCCCGACACGGCGGGATCTATGCTTCTGCGCGTGATGCCGCGGGGTACCGCATCGGTTCTCGTTGGCCGATGGGGGCTTCAGGAGGGAGCGATGGGCGTGTCCCGGATGGCCACCGGGGCTTCGGGCAATCTGTGCTGCGGTGTCTGTGGCGGAGGCCGGTACCGATGATCCTCTACGCCGTCACCATCTTTGTCTCGGCGGTCTTGCTCTTCCTGGTGCAGCCCCTCATCGGGAAGGTGATCCTCCCCTGGTTCGGGGGCTCATCGGCGGTCTGGTCGACGACGCTGCTCTTCTTCCAGCTCTTGCTGCTCGTCGGCTATCTCTACAGCGATGTGGTGATCCGCAGCATCAAGCGGCGCTGGCAGGTGCTGATTCACCTGGGCCTGGTCACCGCGTCGCTGCTGCTTATGGGCGTGCACCTGATGGATTGGGCGACCCCCATCACGCCGGGTCGCAGCTGGGCGCCGCTGCCCACGCAGTCACCGCTGCTGCAGGTGCTGCTCACGCTTACCGTCTCCGTCGGCCTGCCCTACCTGGTGCTCTCGACCACCAGCCCGCTGGTGCAGGCGTGGTTCGCCGTCCGCTATCCGCGCAAGAATCCGTACCCGCTCTACGCCCTCTCCAACGTCGGCTCGATCCTGGCCCTGCTGGCCTACCCCTTCCTCTTGGAGCCGGCGCTGTCGACCGGCGGGCAGGCGTGGGTCTGGTCCCTGGGCTATCTGGCGTTCGTGGTGGGCCTGGGCGCCATCGCCTGGTCGATACGCCGCCGCGACGGCCTGCAGGACCTGGCCGAGCCGGAGGAACTGCCGTCCCGGATCGCAGCACGGCGCGGCCCGCCCTTAAGCTGGTGGAAGCCGGTGCTCTGGTTGGCGCTCTCAATGACGGGATCGGTCCTGTTGTTGGGCACTACCAACCAGATCACCCAGAATGTCACGGCGGTCCCGCTTCTCTGGGTGGGTCCCCTGGCCATCTATTTGGTGACCTTCGTGATTGCCTTCAGCGACCGACAGGCCTATTCGCGGTGGACGATCCTGCTTCTCTTCATCGCCACCCAGATCTTCGGCTACGTCTACCTGCGGGGCAATATCTTCCCTATCCTGGTCCAGCTGAGCACCTACGGCCTGCTCCTCTTTTCGGCGTGTATGGTGAGCCACGGAGAGCTGGCGCGGCTGGCGCCACCGCCCCGCCATCTGACCCTCTTCTACCTGGTCTTGGGCCTGGGCGGTGCGCTGGGCGGCGTCTTTGTGAACCTCATCGCACCGGCGGTCTTTGATAACCTGTGGGAGCTCCCGCTGGCGGTACTGGCCTGCTGGCTATTCGCCGGCCTTGCGGTGGCCGTTGACCGGCAGACTGCTCTCCACGACAAACGCTGGCAGCAGCTGTTGGTGGTGGGCGTCTTCGCCGTCTCCATCTTCAGCGGCGCCGACGTCCTCCGCCGCGGCGTGCGCAGCTTCTACTTGGCCACGCCGGTGGCCGTGCGCAACTTCTACGGTGTGCTGCGCATCCAGGTGGCGGCGCTGGGCGACCCGCCCCGGGAGGTCTACCGGATGGTTCACGGCACCACCATCCACGGGCTCCAATATGCCGGCCCCGAGAACCGTCACGCCCCGCTCAGTTACTTCGGCCCGCACAGCGGCGTAGGCCTGGCGTTCCAGCAGCTGGATGGGGGGGGGCGGCGCCTGGGCGTCCTGGGCCTGGGAGTAGGGACCCTGGCGGCCTACGGTGAGGCCGACGACCTGGTGCGCTTCTACGAGATTGACCCGGCGGTCATCCGTTACGCCGACGGCGAGGGCGACTATTTCGACTACCTGGCAGCGACGCCAGCGGCCGTGGAGGTGGTGCTCGGCGACGCCCGGCTGTCGCTGCAGCAGGAACTTGATGCCGGAGCGCCGCAGGCCTATGATCTCCTGGCGGTGGATGTCTTCAGCGGCGATGCGCCGCCGGTGCACCTGCTTACGTTGGAGGCCTTCCGGCTCTATCTGGCCCACCTGGCCGACGACGGCCTGCTGGCGGTCAATATCAGCACGACCCACCTCGACCTGGAGCCGCTGCTCGCCGGGTTGGCCCGTGACCTGGATCTGGTGGGTGTCTCCGTGGCTGATCCTGGCGACGGCGGGGCGCTCTTCCGTTCGCGGTGGGTGGTGCTGGCCCGCGACCCCCGGCGTCTGGCGGGGGCTCCCTGGGATGCCCATCCTGACCTGCAGGCCGCCTTCGACCCGGAGCTCCGGGTCTGGACTGACGACTTCAGCAACCTGCTGCAGCTCCTGCAGTGACAGACCGTCCGGCGAATCAAACCGCTGCCGACCCGGTCCGCGCGGCGCTGCTGCGCTTGCGCTGCTCCCCCCCTCGCACTACAATAGAGTCGGTATGAGGTCGCGGACGCGCAGACCTCGCAGCACAGCTATTGTGGGATCCACGTCTTTATCCAAAGGAGGGCGTCAATGGCGCTGAATTTCCGAGGTCCGGATGCTGTTCCCCTCACCCTTCAGATCAACGGCGAAGCCCATCAGGTGCTGGTGGAGCCGCGCCGCACGCTGCTCTCCGTTTTGCGGGAGGAGCTGGGTCTGACGGGGACCAAGCGGGGATGCGGTCAGGGGCAGTGCGGTGCCTGCACGGTGATCCTGGACGGCGAGACCGCCTACGCCTGTCTGACGCTGGCGATTGAATGTGAGGGTCGCGAGATCGTTACCATCGAGGGTATCGCTCAGGGCGATGCCCTTCATCCGGTGCAGGCGGCCTTCATCCAGCACGACGGCTACCAGTGCGGCTTCTGTACCCCCGGACAGGTCGTGTCCGCCGTGGCGCTGTTGGCGCACACACCGCAGCCCAGCGAAGCGGAGATCCGCGCTGGGATGGCAGGTAACATCTGTCGCTGTGGCGCCTATCCGGCGATCATCCGCTCGGTGCGGGCCGCAGCAGAGACGATGGCCGAGCAGGAGGGATAGTCTGATGCCGACGATACGCAGAACCAAAGTCGAGTTTGAAGGCCGTATTGAGGAGCGCGAGGTCATCGTCGAGGAGGAGCACGTTGAGGGCTGGACCCAAGATACCCAGATGCGCTGGGTGGGCCGGCCGCTCTCCCGTGTTGACGGCGTGGCGCGGGTCACCGGGAAGGCCGGCTACACCCACGACGTGCACCTGCCGGGCATGCTGATCGGCCGCTTTCTGCGTGCCAAACAGCCCCACGCACGGATCACGGGCATTGACAGCCGTCGGGCCGCGGCACTGCCCGGCGTGCATCTTATCTGGCACCGTTTCAACCTGCCGCCGGTGGCCCATCTGGACGGTCGAGAGCTCTTTGGCGAGGAGCTGGCCTACGAAGGGGCGGAGGTTGCCTTTGTGGTGGGCCGTGACGCGCGCGCCGTCGGCGACGCGCTGGGGGCCATCGAGGTCGAGGTCGAACCGCTGCCTTTTGCGCCCAACCTCGCCGCAGCCGCGGCGGAGGATGGTCCGGCGGTGCTGGTGGGCGAGGACAACTGGATCACGCCGGACGGCGACATCTACGCCCGGGGCAGCGTTGAGGCGGGCCTCAGGGAGGCCGATGTGGTCGTGGACCTGACCTTCACGACGCCGACGGCGGCCCACTGCTGCATGGAGACTCACGGCAGCGCCGCAGATTGGGAGGGCGACCTCTTGACGGTGTGGCATTCTACCCAGAGTGTCTTCGGCACCCGCAGCAGCCTGGCCGACGCCCTGCACTTGCCGATGGACAAGGTGCGGGTGATCTCCAACTACATCGGCGGTGGCTTCGGCAGCAAATGGGGCGCCGAGGCCTTCACACTGCTGGCGGCGCTGGCCGCCCGCGAGCTGGGCCGGCCCGTCAAGGCGGTGCTGGATCGCGAGGAGGAGCACCTCGTGGCCGGCTACCGACCGGGCAGCCGGCAGCGAGTGCGGCTCGGCGCCACTAAAGACGGCGCGCTCACGCTCATTGAGCAGGAGGCCGAGGTCACCACCGGCGCCTACGGCGGTGGTGGTCCCGTGATCGGCGGTCCGGCCAAGGATCTCTACCTCTGCCCCAATGTACGCACCGTTGTCCGCGCGGCCCGCGCCAATACCGACGGCGCCCGCGCCTTCCGCGCACCGGGCTACGTCGAGGGCACCTTCGCGCTGGAGAGCACCCTAGATGCTCTGGCTCACAAGCTGGAGATGGATCCGCTGGATCTGCGGATGAAGAACTACGCCGATGAGAGTCCCTCTCGAGGCGAGCCCTACACCTACAAGGGGCTACAGCGGGCCTATGAGATGGGTGCGGCGCGTTTCGGCTGGCCGCCCCAGGCCGACGCGCCTGCTGCGGGCCCGTGGCGGCGCGGCTACGGGATGGCCAGCCAGATCTGGGGCGGCGGTGGGGGGCCGCCGGCCAACGCCATTGTCAAGCTCTCGCCCGACGGCACCGCCGAGGTGCTGGTGGGCGTGCAGGACATTGGTACCGGGACCAAGACCGTCCTGGCCCAGGTGGCTGCCGAGGAGCTGGGGCTGTCGCTGGATGCCGTGCGCTGTGTCGTGGGCGACTCGCTGCCGGCGCCCTTCGGGCCGGGCAGCGGAGGCAGCGTGACACTGGCCTCGGCAGCGCCGGCGGTGCGCTCCGCCTGTCGCGAGGCGCTGCGGCAGCTCATCGCATTGGCGGCGATTATGCTGGAGCTGGAAGGGGCCGACCCCGATGCCTTTGCTGTGGAGGCGGGCGACATCGTCTACCGCGCCGACCCGGAGAAGCGCCTGCCGTTGACCCAGGTAACGGCGAAGATGGGCAACTACATGATCGTCAGCAAGGGCGCCCGCGGACCGAATCCCGACGACAAGGCCATCAACACCTTCGGTGCGCACTTTGTCGAGGTGGCAGTCAACGTCGAGACCGGGCAGGTGCGCGTTGAGCGGGTGGTGGCGGCCCACGACATTGGCCGCGTTGTCAACCCGCTGACGGCAACCAGCCAGGTCTACGGCGGGGTCCTGATGGGCGTCGGCTTTGCCACCACCGAGGCCCGCGTGATCGACCCGGATACCGGGCTGCAGCTGACGGCCAACCTGGAGGACTACAAGGTGCCGGTGATGGTCGACTGTCCGGAGATTGAGGTTCTCTTCGTGGACGTGGCCGACACCGCTGCCAACAGTGTCGGCAGCAAGGGGCTGGGCGAGCCGCCCATTATTCCCACTGCCGCGGCCATCGGCAATGCGATCTTTGACGCCGTGGGCGTGCGGGTGACCGACCTGCCGGCCACGCCCGACCGCTTGCTGGCCCTGCTCGCCAAGGAGAAGACACAATGACCATCCACCGCTTTGCACATGCCGATGCTGCCTCGCTGCAGGAGGTGGTGGCGGCCCTGGACGAGACCTGCCTGCCGCTGGGCGGGGGCACGGATCTCGTGGCGATGATGAAAGCCGGCCTGATGGCGCCGGAACGATTGGTAAATCTCAAGACGCTGCCGGACCACCACGGCGTGCGGCCCGGCGACGGCGGCTGGCGCATCGGGGCCCTGATGACCCTGGCAGACCTGGCAGCCGACCCCGCGGTCGCCGAAGCGCCGGCGTTAGCGTCACTGGTGGAGGCGGTGCTGGACTCGGCCTCGCCGCAGCTGCGCACTATGGCGACGCTGGGGGGCAACCTGCTCCAGCGGCCCCGCTGCTGGTACTTCCGCAACCCCGAGGTGCCCTGCTGGCGTAAGGGCGGGCGGCGCTGCTTCGCCTTCCGCGGAGAGAACAAGTACCATACACTGCTGGGCGGCGGGCCCTGCTATGCGCCGCATCCCTCCGATCCGGCGGTGGCGCTGCTGGCGCTGGGGGCGGCGGTGCGGTTGAGCGGGCCTGCCGGCGACCGCACGCTGGCCCTCGATGATTTCTACGTGACTCCCACCCGCGATGCGCAGCGCGCCGACGGGTACCATCCGGTCACCGTTCTGGCACCCGACGAGGTGCTTGTTGAGGTGCTGATCCCTGGGTCGGCGGCCAACGCACGCTCCGCCTACGTCAAGTTGATGGAACGCGGCGTCTGGGACTTCGCGCTGGTCAGCGTGGCGGTGAACCTTGCATTGAGCGACGCAGGGCAGGTAGCGGCGGCCCGCGTGGCCCTGGGCGGCGTGGCAGCCGTCCCCTGGCGGGCCACCGAGGCCGAGGAGGCGCTCCTCGGCGGGTCGCTGACGCCGGAGGCCATCGACCGCGCGGCCGAGGCCGTCGTTGCCGGGACGCGCCCGCTGGAGCACAATGCCTACAAAGTTGATCAGCTTAAGGCGGCCCTGCGGCAGGCCCTACGCCGCTGGACCGCGGACTAGATCTTGCTGGTGCTGCCCTTGTGCCGCGGTCTTGGTCCGGCATAGCTGCTTTGCCCGATGACCTGGAGGCCTGCGGCAGCGGATCGATGCTTGCCATCTTGGCGGCGCCAGCTGACCGATGCCCGTAGATTGTTGACCGGCAGACTGGAGGTTTGATGGATCAAACAACTCACACCGACGCTCTCCTGGAGGCCCGCCAACGCCGGCCTCCACCGGACTGGGCGCTCAAGCAGCGCTACCTCATTGACCGGATGGGCGATGCCGCGCTGGACTTTGTCGCGCGCTACACGCGGAATGACGGGACGTTGATGTGGCGCGACTGCTGGCCCGGCATGGACGGCTCCGACGATGGCTACGAGAGCTTCGTCTCCTTTCCGCTGCTCTACCTCTTGGGCGGCGGCGAGCACGTCCACGCCCTGGCCCGCCGCCAGTGGAACGCCGTGACCTGGCAGTTCACCGAGTACGGCCAGGTGTGGCGTGAATTTGACGCCTACTACGATTGGATGCACCACGGCGAGAGCTCTACCTACATCTACTACTTAGGCATGGCCGACCCTTCCCATCACGTCGACCGCACCCGGGCGCTGCGCTTCGCCGAAATGTACTGTGGGGAGGATCCCGAGGCGCCCAACTGGGATCCTGAGCACAAACTGATTCGCTCGCCCATTAACGGCAGTCGCGGGCCGCAGGGCGTGATGACCGCCGAGGATTGGGAGACGCACCGGGCCGTGCTGGCTAACTACCTCACGCCCTACGAGGACGTGCCCGGCTATGCCGTCGATGATCCCTTTGCCAAGCTGGACTGGACCGACGATGCGGTCTTTGAGCGCATCCTCGACCTGATGAACGCGCGCATGGTGCCCGGCGACGTGCCGTTGAACCTTAATGCTACCAGCCTGATCACCAACGCCTACCTCTACACCGGCGACGAGCGCTACAAGCGCTGGGTGCTGGACTACCTGGGGGCGTGGCAGGAGCGGACCGAGCGCAATGGCGGCATTATGCCCGACAATGTCGGCCCTAGCGGTGAGATCGGCGAGCGGATGGAGGGGCGGTGGTGGGGCGGTTATTACGGCTGGCGCTGGCCCCACGGCGCCTGGATCATCCTGGAATCGTCGCTGATCGCCGGGCAGAACGCCCTGCTGCTCACCGGCGACCCTTCCTGGCTCGACCTGCACCGTTCGCAGGCCGACCTGCTCTGGTCGCTGCGTCAGGAGCGCGACGGGGTCACCCAGGTGCCCTTCCGCCACGGCGCGGCCGGATGGTTCGATTTCCGGCCGCCGCAGGGGCGCCACTGCGCCCACCTCTACTATATGACCCGCGATCCTGAGGATTGGGCGCGCCTGACGGCACGGTTCCCGGACCGCGAGGGCTGGTACACCGGCCCGCCCAGCTTCGGCAAGGCCGGTCACTTTTGGCCCGAGCGCTGGTTTGGCTACGTGATGGGCGAGCATCCCGACTTCCCCGGTCAGGTCCTGGACGATACGCTGACCTGTATGCGCCAGCGCCTGGACCGCATAGACAACGACGACTGGGCGGAGCGGGAGAGCTGGGACGTCCACCACTGGCAGGATCGCAACCCGGTGGTGCCCGAGGGGCTGGTTCAGATGGCCATGGGCACCCCCGCGGCCATCTACCACGGCGGGCTGCTGCATACAAGCGTGCGCTACTTCGACCCGCACCACCGGCGTCCGGGCCTGCCCGGCGACGTGGCGGCGCTGGTGGAGGCGCTGACGCCGGACGGCCTGACGCTTTCGCTGGTGAACACAAACCCGTTGAGTGCTCGGGAGGTGCTGGTGCAGGCCGGAGGCTTCGGCGAGCACCGCTTCACAACAGTGCGCGACGCTGCTGCCGGTAAGACGCTGGAGGTAGAGGGTCGGGTGCTGCGGGTCAAGCTGGGACCCTGGTCGCAGATGCGCCTGGAGGTGGGTATGGATCGATATGTCTGCACGCCGACCTACGCTTTTCCCTGGTAGCTAGACCGGTATCGACAGTGGTTTTGACGGATTTCTAGAGGAGGCAACGATGGAGCACGGATATTCTGGTAAGATTCTTCACGTAGATCTGACCGCAGGCACCATAGAGATCGAGACACCCGATGAGACCTTCTACCGCACTTATGTGGGTGGCAGTGCCATGGGCGCCTACTACCTTTTCAAGCTCACGCCTGCCGGCGCCGATCCCCTGGGCCCGGAGAACACGCTGAGCCTGACGCTGGGGCCGGTGACCGGCGTGCCCATCTCGGGCCAGTCACGGGTCTCGGCTACGACGCTTTCACCGCTGAGCGGCCTTGCAGCGGAGTCCACCGGTGGTGGCTTCTGGCCGGCAGAGCTGCGCTTTGCCGGGTTTGACGGCATCGTCATTCGTGGGAAGAGCGACACGCCCGTCTACCTCTGGATCCACGAGGGCGAGGCCGAGCTGCGCCCCGCCGAGCACCTCTGGGGCAAGTTCACCGCCGAGGTCGAGGATGTGATCCGCGAGGAGTTGGAGGATGAGCGGATCCAGGTGCTCCAGGCCGGTCCGGCCTCCGAGCGCGGCGTCCGCTACGGCGCGCTGATCAACTACGCCAACCGCGCCAACGGCCGCAGCGGTATGGGCACGGTGATGGCGGCCAAGGGCTTGAAGGCTGTGGCGGTGCGCGGTACCACTCGCCCGCAGGTTGCCGATCGCGAGGCGCTGCAGGCGTTGGCTAAGTGGGGCGCGCAGAACGTGGCCGACTCCGGTACAGCCGGCATCCACGCTCTGGGCACGGCCGGGATCACGCTCGCCCAGTCGGAGGTGGGCGGGCTGCCCACGCGCAACTGGAGCAGCGGCACCTTCGAGGGCGCCGAGGCCATCACCGGCGAGACGATGGCTGAGACCATCCGCGTTGACCAGGACACCTGCTATGCCTGCGCGGTGCGCTGCAAGCAGGTGGTGGAGGTCACTGAGGGCCCCTACCAGGTCGATCCCCGCTACGGCGGGCCCGAATATGAGACGCTGGCGACGCTCGGCTCCTACTGCGGGGTCTCGGACCTTGCCGCCGTCGCGCGGGCCAACCAGCTCTGCAACATGTACGGGATGGACACCATCTCCTGCGGGGCGACTATCGCCTGGGCGATGGACTGCTTTGAGGAGGGCCTGCTGACCACTGAGGACACCGGCGGTCTTGAGCTGCGCTTCGGCAACGCCGAGGCGATGGTGAAGCTCGTGGAGCAGATCGGCGAGCGTGAAGGCCTGGGAAAGGTCCTGGGTGAGGGCTCCGTTCGGGCTTCCAAGCGGCTTGAAGTCGGCGAGCACCTGCTGGTGGCGGTGAAGGGGCACGAGGTTCCGGCGCACATGCCCGAGGTCAAGCGCGCGATGGCCCTGATCTATGCTGTTCATCCCGGCGGTGCCGATCACACCGTTGCCGAGCACGATCCAGGCTATCTGGAAAACCCTGACCGCGTGGCGGAGCTCGGCCTGCTCGATCCCCAGCCTGCCGATGTACTCAATCCGGAGAAGGTGCGCTACGCTCTCTATGAGAACCAGCTGGTCAGCGCCGTCGACACATTGAGCGTCTGCTGGTTCGTCTACGGCGGTACCTGGCAGCTCTACGGGCCCAATCAGACCGTCGACATCGTCAACGCTGCCACCGGCTGGAACATGAGCCTGTGGGAGTTGATGAAGGTTGGTGAGCGGCAGGTGAATCTGATGCGCGCCCTCAACGCCCGGGAGGGGGTGGGGGCCGAGGCCGACACCGTCCCCGAGAAGGTGCTGGCTCCGCTGGTGGGTGGCGCCAGTGACGGCGTGGGCGTGGACGGCGACGAGGTGGATCGGGCGCTCCAGCTCTACTACGCTATGGCCGGCTGGGACGACAACGGTACCCCCACCCGCGCTAAGCTGGAGGAGCTGGCGCTGGGGTGGGTGGCGGACGCGCTGGGTGCTTGAGTTGCTGTGGGGGGGAGCAGGCGGGCTGCACTTCCCCACGAGCTTCTGAGACGTTTTGGATCAGATGCGGCGCACCTGAAAGGTGCGCCGCATCTGTAGTTCCGGTCCGGTTCCCGTTGACCGAATTCGTCCCGATAGCAGCGTACCGGGCTCCAACCGATGCTGTTGTGCTCAACAACCACCTGTGTGCCATGACCTAACCGTTTGATTGCTGCCCATAGGTATTTGCGGCATTCCACTCTCTGCTATGGGCTTTAGACATTCAATCAGGTAATAGAACAGCCCCTCGACTGCGGCGAGGGCCGGGCCGCACAGGATCTCTCTGGATTGGCGCCCCACGCAGCGCAACAACTCCGCCGAGGCTTGAGAGAAGCGGTCGAGAAACCTATCTACGTCCTGCCAGAGCGCTTGCCACCGATCTGCATAGCGATGGAGATGAAGCACAGCTTGCTTTAGCCAGCGCCACAGCTTCTCAATCGGACTCGTCCAAGGCGCATACGTGGGCAGTTGCACTAACTCAATGGGCAAAGCCAAGTGCCGTGCTCGCGGACTCGGCTCAGTAGACCCGTTAGAAGGCCGGTGAAGGGGCCATCTCAACTCCTGCGGACGCAAAGCAGCCAGTACATCGGGGTGAAAGTGGATAGGCCAATTATCCTGCACGACATAGATTGTGTCTCGATC
>PWVB01000124.1 GCA_003562365.1 Anaerolineae bacterium | reverse complement strand
CCGCCGTAGACTACCCGATAGGCACCAACGACCTCCCAGCTGGAATCACCTACGTCACCCAGGTCCAGCGTCACGCGATCACCCACGCCGATTCCGTTCTTCTCTGCTGTTGCTTTGCTGATCACGATGACCTGCTCATCGTCGGGTTGCAGCCAGCGACCTTCAACCACCAGCGGACGGATCATCGCGGTATCGGCAGGTACGCCGAGCAACTGAGCTCCGAGCCCGGCTGAGTCCTGCAACCGCTCGCCTTCGCGAAGCAGGGTGGCGTTGCGGCTGTACCAGAGCTCCGGTAGCGCTGGGTCGTCGGTGATCCCCTCGACCGCGTCGATGACGCCAAGTACCGCAGTGGCGGGCTGCTTGCGCGTGAAACCGATCCGTACGTCGTATCCTCGGCGCGCCATTTCATTGTCCAGCGTCAGGTTGGTGGATGATACTAAACTCATAACCACCAGCGTCATCACGCCAGCTGTGACCAGAACCAAAAGGGTGAGCGTCAGTCGGCCTTTGCGGCGGAACATATTGCCCAGCGCCATACCGTAGGGTGAGGGTAGCAGCCGCGTTCCGATAAATTCAGCAGCCCGATCCAGCGCGCTAGTGCCGAAGTCGCCGCCGAGGCCATAGGTCGCGATGGCCTCTCGGACGGTCAGCGCAGCACCTTTCCAAACAGGCCAGAGCGCGGCTAGCGGGGGAGTAGCTAGTGCTGCGATGACCTGAAGTGCGACAGCCCAGGTTGAGAAGCGAAAGCCCCCATAGTCAATGTTAAACAGATTCAGGAACCAACGACTGGTCCAAAAGGTAAGCGCCGCGGCGAGCGGCAACGCGATTGCCAGCGCCAAGATCCCGTAGACCAGCACCTCGACCAAGTAAACGCCTAGAACGGCTCGACTCTGCCCGCCCACGGCTTTGATCACGCCGATCTGGTTGGTCTGCTGCGTGATGAGCGCCGTCATCGTGTTGAGCACGAGCACCACGCTCAGAACGAGTGAGACAACGGCCATGATCTGGAGCACCATCGTGATTCCCTCGACAAACATCCGTCCCCAGTGAGCGTCAGGATCCTGGTAGAGGGTGGCGGCAACCTCAATTCCGCGTTCGCTGAGCCAAGCTCGAACGTCGCCGGCGATCTCCTGAGCACGTTCGTAGCTGTAGGGAAGACCGGCTGGATCGGGCGTGATCTGTAACAGCAGTTGGCCAAAATAGCCTTCAGGAACACCAAAGAGCGCCAAGCCGGCTGCATCGGCGAAGAAGTGGGCTTGTCCGCCGAAGAGTGGTGGTTCGACAAAGGGATGGCGAATGGCACCGGTGACCTCGAGATCCCGAGACTCACCGCGGACATCGAAGGTGATTTTGTCGCCCAGCGCCACATCGTAGTATTGGCCCGATAGCCGTTCGACGCCGATCTGAGGGACAGGGATGACCTCAGGATCCGAGGAGTCAATAGACGTAGGCCAGACGCCGTCTGTGAGGACGACGACATCATAGGCTTGGGCCGTGTAGTCAGGTCGCATCACGAGTGTGCCGATCTGCCATTCTTCGTCAGATTCGGTCTTGTAGCGGACCGTGATCTGATTGACGGCATCGACGTTGAGCACACCATCAAGCTCGCGCAACTGCTCAACCGTGGTAGCGTCGACGTAAGTCCGAAGGATGACGTTGATGTGGGATGGGGCGACCTCACGATGCGCGGCATCCATACCGGTGAGCAGTTGATCGACCAGACCGAATATGGCCCCGACGGCGAAGACGCCAGCGGCAATGCTGGCAACCGCAAGAGCCGTACGCCCTCGACTGTGCCAGAGATCGTACCAGACTTTTTGCCAGAGCACGGTCATCTGATACCACCGCAGGCGTCGTACGTATCCGGCCGCTGGCCTGCCGCCGCTGGAGATGTTGAGTTGACCCCTGGCTCTGTACAATTCTCATCGCGTATGATCAAGCCATCGGCAATTTCCAAGGTTCGCGGAATGCGACACGCCATATCCTCATCGTGCGTCACGATGACCACCGTTTTGCCGTGCTCGGCGAGATCGGTGAAGAGATCGAAGACATCGCCCGAGGTGCGGGTATCGAGATTGCCTGTTGGCTCATCGGCCACAACTAAGGGCGGGTCGTTGGCAAGCGCCCGGGCGATGGCCGCGCGTTGTTGCTGGCCGCCGGAGACCATACTCGGCAGTTTGAGCGCGTGCTCGGACAATCCTACCCGGTCCAGAAGGGCATAGGCGCGAGCCCGCCGCTGTTTGGGCCGCAGCGTCTTGACAAAATCCATTGGCAGGATCACGTTCTGGAGTAGGCTGAGGGCAGGCAGCAGTTGGAAGAATTGGAACACGATGCCGACGTTTCGACCACGCCAGCGCGCTAGCTGATCCTCGCTTAGCGCCGTGACGACATTGCCAGCAACCACCACTTGCCCCTCAGTTGGATGGTCGATACCGGTGATCATATTTAGCAGTGTGGATTTGCCGTTCCCAGAGGCGCCTACAATGGCAAGAAATTCACCCGCTTCAACATCAAACGAGATTCCCTTAAGTACCTGTACCTGCTCGCTGCCTACTGGATAGCTTTTGTGGACAGCCCGCAGCTGTACTAACGGATCCTTCTGACTGCTCATAGCCTACTCCCTTCCTGATCAAAGAAGGCGCCGTGATAGCCAAAGAGAACGTGATGTGGCAGCACCGCGCGGGCACATTCGGTAAACGAGTCTGCGTCCAGCATCAGCAGGAAGGACTTCCCCTGGGCCGCATCGAGCACAATCGAAAGGATGATCCCATCATCCTCTGTCTTTCGTCCAGGGTGACCAACGAAGACTGGCTCACCAGGGTAGCTTTCGTCCTCGTGCCAGGACCAGGACTGGCCTGAGGCAATGTCCACTTTGACCAGTTGATCGTAGAAGCTCGAGGCTCGGTTGGGCCGCAGGCTTACGGCATAGACGTAGCGATGTTCACTGGAGGCATTGTATCGCTTCTCGTCATAGCGCGGCAGCTCCATACAGACATCGGAAAGCAGCTCGCGCGTTATCATCCCTCCCTTGAGAGGCAGGCGGAAACGTTGGTATGTCCCCCAAGGTAGTTGCGTAGTCGGGTCGGCTAGCCGATCCAGGTAAAAGGCTTGGAGGATCTCTGCATCGGGATAGCCCACCAGGTCGACGATCAATTCGTCGTCTCTTTCGAAAGCGTTGACATGGTGAAAGGCGAAGAAGGCGTCCGTCTCGTAGCGCCCCAGTAGTTCACCGGTCTCGCGATCGAGCACATGGAAGGTCGTGCCACGCTTTGGTTTCCAGCGGAAGTTCTCAATGTAGGGCTGAATTCAAAGCAATAACCTCAGCGGCTGGACCACGAAGGGAAACTCGGTAAGGATGAATGTGTGCGAGCTCATACCAAAGCTGTGCATGTAGCTTGGCTGGCGCACCGGAAGATCGGCGACCCGCCGTATACGGCCAGACGGGGCGACGGCGTAAACACGATAGTGGCTGACGCGGTGATAGCGGGTTACCAGATTGTAAGCAGTTGTGCCCCCTGGATCGAAGTGTGGGTGGACGGTGGTCATCTGACCCACAGGATTGTCCTCATATGCGAAGGTGTCGCAGGTCTCAAGGGAGTTGGGATCGAAGGCAACTTGGATCGGCGTCTCGGCGAGGGCCAGGGTCTGCCCAGCCATCTGAGCAACATTGACTTTGGCACTGTCGGTGATTTGTGGTGTGATGATGTGGGCTGCTCGCTCCAGCAGGGTGCGATTGGGATCGGTCGCAAACTCTGAAGCAACGATTCGGCCTTCGGCCTGGGCTGCTCGGTAGGCCGCGCAGTCAAGGAAGCGGTTTGCGTAACCAATGCCCTGATCACCAAATGTAAATCGGTGCAGCATTGCCAAGCCGTCAAACCAATGGCGGTAGCGATCACTGCCTACTCGGAAGGAACCGGGTCCGTTGCGGACCAATGTCCCGCGTAGCCAGTCGGGAACGCGGCCTTGAACTGTGAGTTGGTCCAGGGTCATCTCCCTTTCAGTGACACCAAAGCCTAGGTCGAAAACAGTACGCATTATCTTTGTCTCCCTGCTAGTCCGGGGACGGCGATGGGTCGATCAGCTCCGCCGCGATCTTGCCCGAGGAGAGCACCGCCGGGACGCCAGCCCCTGGATGGGTTCCTGCCCCGACAAAGTAGAGGTTTGGGAACTCCTCGGACCGGTTGTGCGGGCGAAGGGCGCCGGACTGGAAAAGGCTTGGTTGGAGGCCGAAGGCGGCGCCTCGATAGCTGTTGAGCGTATTCTGGAAGTGAAGCGGGTCGATCCAATGCTCTGCAACCAGATTGGCCTGTAAATCAGGAAGGTAATTGTCCTCTAGGAACTGCATTATGCGGTCGCGGTAGGGCCGGGCCTCGGTGCGCCAGTTGACGCCTGAATCGAGCGTAGACACCGGGGACAGCACATAGAATGACTCACAACCCTCCGGTGCTATAGAGGGGTCGGTTTTGGTGGGCATGTGCAGGTAGAGCGAAAAGTCTTCAGGCAATCCGCGGTGACTGAATATGTCTTTGAGCAGCCCCTTATAGCGATGGTTGAGGATCACATTGTGGTGGGCGAGTTTGCTGTCAAGATAACGCCGCCGGGTGCCGAAATATATGACGAAGAGTGACATGCTGTATTGCATACGGTCGATACGGCGATTGGTGAAGACGTGACGCTGTTCGGCCGGAATCAGGTGGCGGTAGGCGAAGGCCACATCACCATTGCAGACCACTTCGTCGGCCTCCACTAATGTTCCATCGGCCAGTCGAACGCCGGTGGCGCGCCGATTTTGCACAATGATCTCCACCACCTCTGTTGCTAGATGAATTCGCGCCCCCTGCTCCTCGAGAAGCCGACCGAGCCCGGCGACGACGGCGCCGGTTCCCCCCAGAGCGTAGTGCACACCCCACTTGCGTTCGACTTTGGTGATCAGCATATAGATGGCGGGGGTCGTCAGAGGACTGCCGCCGATAAGCAGTGGATGGTAAGAGAAGACGCGGCGAAGGAAGTCATCCTTAATATACCGAGACACAAAAGGATAGGCGCCCATAAAAGCCCGCAGTGATATCATTGGCGGCATAATAGCAGCCATATCCCGCAGATGAAGGTACGGCCTATCTGTGTCAGCGTAGAACCGATCAAAGATGCGCTCGCTTTGGGTTAGAAGCTTGCGATAACCCTCCACATCCTTTGGGCTCCAGCGCGCTACCTCAGCTAAGGCATCTTCCTCCTTAGCTCGATAGTCAAAGGCCTCGCCATCAGGACTGAAAATCCGATAGTAAGGGTCAAGCGGCACCAACTCGAAGTAATCCCGGCGATCTTTGCCGGCAGCGGCGAAGATCTCGTCAAAGAGGGGGGGGATGGTCATCACCGTCGGTCCGCCATCAAACTTGAAGCCGTTGATCTCGTACTGATAGCCGCGACCACCCAGCTTGTCGCGCTTTTCGAACAGGGTCACCTGGTGACCCTTAGCCGCCAGCCGGTTGGCGGCCGCCAGTCCGCCAAACCCGCCACCGATTACCACAACCCTCTGTTTCACGGCGTCCACCTCCTCAAGCTTACTGAATTTGGCCCCTTACTCACAGGACGACAAGGGTTGGGCGGCTTGAGCGTCCTTAGCTTGATGACGGTATAGCATGGTTTTCACGAAAAGGAAACCCGCGACCCGCTGGGCGGTCAAGAAAATCTGGCAACCGTGGAACATACCGTTATATAGAAAGGGCTCATGATTGCCATCATCACGAGCCCTCTGCGTTGCTGTCACGAACCGGTGCCTGGGCAGCCGGACGCCTAAAGTTAGATCTCAGCCTGTTTTTGACATAGAACAAACGATT
>PWVB01000034.1 GCA_003562365.1 Anaerolineae bacterium | reverse complement strand
CTCACCACGCACCCCTGTCCTTCAAACATCACCGTATCCACACGACCGTTCTGATCGAGCCTTGCGGTGACATGGATCATATCCCCACACGTCGGGTTGTCCAACTCAACGTCAATATCTGGATCCTCAAGCACGCCGTAATTCTCAGGATTATGATAGTGATCCAGAAGTTGTTCACGATAAAGGTCTTGACTCATCCCCCACTCCTCTAATGGTCTTGTCTTCGCAGTAAGCTCGCGACTGAGCGTCTCAGCGTCCGAGCAAGCGGATGACCCGCTGCAACCCCACAATCAGGGCGTCCACATCCGCCTCATCGTTGTAGATATAGAAACTGGCGCGCGCGCTGGCAGGAATGCAGAACCGATCGTGCAGCGGCTGAGCGCAGTGGTGTCCAGCACGGACACAGATGCCGTCCTCATCTAGAATCGCGGCAATATCATGAGGATGTGCCGCAGCCATCGAGAACGAGACTACGGCGCCGCGCTCAGTGGGACCGGGTCCTATCACGTCCAGCTGGGGAATCTCCTTGAGCCGCGCCATCGCATAGGAAACTATCCGCTGCTCGTGGGCGTGAATCTCGACCATGCCAATTTCGCTAAGGAAATCGGCCGCCGCTCCTAGCCCCACGACCTCAGCAATAGGAGGAGTGCCCGCCTCAAACTTGTAGGGAAGCTCATTCCACTTCGAATCTTGGCGCTTGACCGTTAGGATCATATCACCGCCCATAAGGAACGGGGACATCTGCTCCAGAAGATCTCGTCGACCCCATAGGATTCCTACCCCCGGCCCACACATCTTGTGACCTGAAAAAGCCATAAAGTCAGCGCCTAGCGTCTGAACGTCAACAGGTCGATGGGGTACAGCTTGTGCACCATCCATCACCACTAAGGCTCCCGCGGCATGAGCCATCGAGGCGACCTGTGTCACCGGCGGGAGCGATCCCAGCACATTAGACATCACCGAGCAGGCGACCACCTTCGTGCGACCATCGGCCAGTAGCGGTGGGAGCGCTGTCATATCGAGCAGGCCCTCATCGGTGACCGGAAGATAGGCGAGTTCCGCGCCCTTACGCTTGGCCAGCTGCTGCCAAGGCACAAGATTGGCATGATGCTCCAACTCCGTGATCACAATCCGATCTCCAGCCTGGATGTTTGCGTCGCCCCAGCTGTAGGCAACGAGGTTGATGGCTTCAGTCGCGTTGCGGACGTTGATGATCTCGCCAGTGTCCTGCGCGTTAATAAATCTTGCGATCTTGACTCTGGCTGCTTCATAGGCCTCGGTGGCCTCTTCGGCCAAGGTGTAGAGACCGCGGTGCACATTAGCGTAACCCTCAGACCAGACCCGCACCACCGCATCAATCACGGGTTGAGGCTTCTGAGCGCTTGCAGCAGTATCAAGAAAGACCAACCGTTTTCCGTTGATCCTGCGCCGGAAGATCGGGAATTGATCCCGAATCGCGGGCACATCGAGTGGCATAAGCACCTCCTGTATGATGCTACACATCAAACAGCGCCCCAGGATATGGGAATCGCTGTCTCAAAGCCAAAGTATATCACAAAAAAGAAGAAAATCTTTAGCATTACCCCAACGTAAGAGGGATTCTCCGAAATCTCAGCTGTGAAGGTTTGATCTTGGCTGAGGTTGACTATAATAAGAGAAAGCAGCAAGGGAAACTTGAGGGTCTGCGATCTGGCTTGATCTCGGCAGCCGGTGCCGATCACTTGGGAGCAAATCCGGCATACAACTTATGCCAGAGAATCCGAACTCACCAGCGCGTCAGTTACCGCTCTTCCCTAACCGGGAAGGAGACATCTCACCATCTGCGCGCACGCCTCCCCTGCAGCTGACGCCGGAGTCGTCACTTGATGAGGCTTTGGGCGCCTTCGAAAAGCATATGCAGGAGCGCGGATTCACCGAAAATACTCAACAGGCGTTCAGGCTGGATATGCAGCTCCTGAGTGATTATCTTGGTCCTGGCGCAATCCTGAGAGAGATCGGCACCGCAACCCTCAATGCCTTTCTGCGCTGGATGGAGAGCGGCCGAGGCGTGCCCTGCAGCCCCAAAACCCTGGAACGACGGATCACCACCCTCAAAGTATTCTTCGGGTGGCTGGCAGAGGAAGCCTTCATCGTTCAAGATGTCGCAGCACCACTCATCCACCAGACGGTCTCAGCCCCACTACCGGATACACTGAGCGATGAAGAGATTGCAGCATTGCTCCAGGTAACAGAACAGATGCGGAGAGGCGCTGATGACGAAAAACCCGACGCCCGCCCACATCTCCTGCTTACCCTCGTGCTCAACACCGGAATCAAAAAGGGTGAATGCACCAGCATCCACCTGAACCACCTGGATCTCGCTGATACAGACCATCCGGCCCTCTGGATCCGCTACAGAAATCCGCGGCGGCGGCATAAGGAGCGTCGCATCGCCCTGCCACGGGCGTGGCCTAACGTATTGGATGAATACCTCGGCCAGTATCCCACCCGCCAGTTCCTCTTTCCTTGGACGGCTCGCAACCTCGAGTACGTGCTGACCGGGGTGGCCGAGACTGCTGGGGTTTCGCGTCTCACCTTCGAGACGTTACGCTGGACCTGCGCGCTGCGTGACCATATCGAGGGTATGGAAGCCGACGTGTTACGGCGTAAGCTCGGACTGTCAGAGATCAGCTGGTATGAGGTCGAGAATCGCCTGAATTTGATGGCCCGACAGCAGGCATTCCGGCGCTAGTAGAGCTGATGAAAGCCCACATTCTCCATAGCGGTCGCATCTTCACCGGTGTATCCGAAGGCCCTTGGTCCCACGCGGTGGCCATCGTGGGCGGAAAGATCGCAGCGCTGGATCAGGCCGCGCTCGCATGGCGATCGGCACCAGGGACAACTGAGGAAGACCTTAACGGCGCGCTGATCATCCCGGGCATTACTGACGCGCATATCCACCTGATGTGGTATGCCCGTAGCCTCCACGAGTTGGATCTTCGCGACCTAAGCCGTGGTGAGACCCTCGACGAGCTCCGCCGACGCGCTGAGAAAACGCCCATCGGCACGTGGATCACCGGTCGTGGCTGGGATCAGAATATCTGGTCCGATCGCAGCTTCCCAACAGCCGTCGAGCTGGATTCGGTAGCCCCTACCCACCCCGTGGCCTTCGACGCCAAGAACGCGCACGTCCTGGTCGCGAACAGTGCCGCAATGAGAGCGGCGGGCATCTCCGCCCAGACGCCGGATCCGCCCCGCGGAAAGATCGCACGGGACGGTAACGGTAACCCAACCGGCCTCTTTTTCGAAGAAGCCATTGACCTAATCACTGCAGCCAAGCCACAGCCGGACTTCGCCACCCTTCAAGATATGTTTGACACGGCGCAGCGCGCACTTTTGGCCCAGGGGATCACAGGCGTCCACGACGTCGACGGCAACCCGGCCTTTGCCGTGGAGCAGGAACTGGCCTGCCGGGGAAGGCTGCGCATCCGAATCGTAAAGTACATCCGGCGGGAGTCACTAGATGCAGCTATAGCAGCGAAGCTTAGGAGTGGACTGGGAGATGATTGGCTGAGGCTGGGCGGCGTTAAGCTTTTCGTCGACGGAGCGTTGGGCTCGCGAACGGCGGCTTTGTTCGCCGCCTACCAGGAGGAGCCCCACAACACCGGGATGCTAATGCTTGAACCCAACGAACTGGAGGAGATCGCTCAACGAGCTGTCGCCGGTGGATTGGCACTGGCCATCCACGCTATCGGGGATCGAGCCAACCACCTGGTCGTGGACACCCTGATGTCGGTGAAGCCCCTCAATTCCCGACTGCGACATCGCATCGAACATGCGCAGCTGATCACTCCGGAAGACCAGCGCCGGCTGGCCCGGGCCGGCTTCGTAGCATCCATGCAACCCACCCACGCGATTCACGACAGGCAGATGGCTGAACGGTACTGGGGAAACCGCAGTGCCCAAGCTTACGCGTGGCACTCACTCCTCGACGCCGGAGCCAACCTCGCTTTTGGTTCGGATGCACCTATTGAGGTCTCTGACCCCTTCCTAGGTCTCTATGCTGCGGTGACACGCCGATCGGAGATCGATGGCGCACCCGGCCCAGAGGGCTGGTACCCTGAGCAACGACTCACGCTCATCGAAGCTCTAGGCGCCTATACCCTTGGCGCAGCCTATGCGGCCGGCCTCGAGCAGCAACTAGGCCTGCTCGCGCCGGGCTACTACGCCGATTTGGTCGAGCTTGATCGGGACATCTTCAAGCTGCCGCCCCCAGCGCTACTGGAAACACAAGTGGTCCGGGTGATGGTGAACGGAGAATGGCAGCTGCTGTAGTTAAGCAGCTACAATAGCTGTTTGTATTTCTCCTCAGCGTAGCGCCGCAGGTCTTTAAGATGATCGCTCGGCATAGCCTGGTTGGGCCGCACGGCATCCTGCAGCGTTCGGTTCCACCGCTCGACATTCGCTAGCAGCTCCTCCCAAAGGGCCACAATCTCTTGATAGTGGAGGATGACCTGCTCATCCAGGTCGGCAAAACGTTCGGTCGCCTGCTGATTGGCAAGGTCCTGACGCCGCCAGCGATCCTCCTCAGCCACCGCCCGCTTCTGCCAATCGCGCGCAAAGGCCGCTTGCCATTCCTCCCATTGGCGCAGTAACCGCTCCTCGGTCAACCGCTGCATCTCGGCGATCTCGTTTTGGCGTTTCTCCAGCCGCTCCTCAAAAACCGTGAGGCTTTCCAGGGCTTGCTTGTTCTGGTTATGGAGCAGCGCATATTTCTGAGTCTGCTCCACCAAGCGCTGAACCTCAGTCTCCACTTGCGCGGCCTGTTCAAGGTATTTCTTCACTCGTTGCTCGCGTTGGAAATCTGCAACGCGCAGCTCCTCGATCCTGGGTTCATAGGATTTAGCGATCTCAATGGCCTCATCAACCCGGGTCGGCAGCTTGCGAATGCCGTCCTCAAGCCTCATGAGGCGCGCAGACAGCTCGTCACCTCGCTTGCGTAGTGGTGGGATCTCTGTCTCAAGCTCAGTGATACGTCGGGTATCGGCCCGCCGCTGCTCCTCCAGGTAGACGATGGACTGCAAGCGATCCTCGGTACGCTTTGTGAAGTCTGAAAGCGCATTGGTCACAGTCTGAACCTGTCCCTGCAGTCGCTGCTCGCCGGCTGCCCGCGCCTCAAGCTGTTCGTCGAAACGCAGCACCGGACGCAGCTTCTTATCCAGTTCGGCGATCATATCGTTGAGAATCTCAATCTCACCCCGACGGTTCTGCTCAGCCTCCAGCCGCTCGCGCCGAACCCGCGTTTTGAAGGCCTCAATATTGCTGGTGAGATCCCGTTGCGTTGTCTCGATCATACTAGGATAGTCATCCGTGCGTCGGATGTCGGTGCGCAACGTGACGAGCTCTTTGCGCAGCTCCTCGATCTCTGCCGATTGAGACTGCAGCGTCTGAATCTGTTGCTCGAGGCGCTCCTGCAAAGCAGCGATCTGTGTCTTGTCGCGCTTACGCTCTTCGTCCAGCCAGCGGATCATCTGCTCCAACTGGGTGATTTCCATCGTTCTGTGCACCTCCGTCTGTCATCGACGCCTCTAACGAACGCCCTACCGACTCCTACGGGCGAATGCTGAGGACCGGGATGCGTGGACGTCGTACCATACGCTTATGACTCTTGATTATACCTTCGCTAGGAGTTTGACAAGGCAAGGTGGAGGAGACCGTTTTCATCTGGGGACAACCTCCGGGGGATCAGGGAAGAGCGGCACCTTGCTGTGTTGGCGCAGGTAGCGGGCGATCGGCCCCTGGGAGAGGTCATAGCCCGCCAACTCCAGGGGGCAGCGCCCGCGCAGATGCGGCTGCACCTCGGAGCCGAACGGGGTGAACCGGTAGGTCAGCTCAAAGAGAT
>PWVB01000484.1 GCA_003562365.1 Anaerolineae bacterium | reverse complement strand
TTGGCTCTACTGAAAAAAGGTCGCGAAGTACGAAGAATCTCAGCTTTACCCACTACATATGCCGTTTTTTGTCTTGTAAAACACAATATGTGGGGCGTGCCGCTGACGCGCCCACCTTTTTGCAGGGGAGCCATTGGTTGCCTTTCAGCACGACAGAGTTCCGATCAAGTACACTACGTGATGCAGCTATGGCCTTGAATCGACCCTGTCAGATTGTTCATCGAAGGGTTCATCAAAGTAGAGTTTCCGACCCTCAAGGGCTGATTTCCACAACCTCCATTTCACCACATCCTGGTATAACACAGAATTGAAGTCTACTCAAATGCGTTGACTAGCTACCGGACACTTTCAGAGAGAAGGCGACGAGGCGATCGCCTAGATCATAGTTTCTCTACTCAATCAGCACGAATCTGGGTTTTCTGATACTCTCCACCATTCAGATAGCACTGGAATTGCCTCAGATCCGACATCCTGAGCTCTCTAGATCCAATTTGGCGGCCAATAGATAAGTTTTGGCTATCTGTGTTGATCCATAAGGTCAAGAAACTGACCGATAGCGAAGCTTGGGGCGCAAACTGTCCGGTAGCTAGATGCGTTGATGCAGGCTGCAATTGTTTGGTAGCATCTCAGTCATCAGTTGCTAACTCTTAATCTTGACCTGTCCTACCCTGACTATAGCAGGCTTTGCTGACAACGTAAATTGCGGATTCCGATCGGGACGCTGCCAGCACTGGTGCTGCGTCGCGATTGTGGTACAGTCACAGGATGAACATCAATCTGCGTCCCCCCGATGAGCATGGGGGTTAGCGCTGACGCCTAGTCGAAAAAGGAGCCAACATCCTATGTTCAACTTGCGTGGTGAGATCATCTACACCGGTACGGAGGTTCTCAACGACAGCTACGTCAACGTGGAAGGCAAAACCTTCGCCAGTGTCGGTGACCAGGCCGAGGGCAAGCGGGCTGGCGCTTATCCCATTCTCACCCCCGCCATCATCGACCCTCACAGCCATATCGGCCTGATTCGAGGCGGCGAACCATCCTCGGAGGCCGAGGCCAACGAGCATATGGAATCCATGCTGGCCCACGCCGACGTCCTCGACTCTGTGCAGATGGATGACAAGGGTTTCCAGGAGTCAATCGAGAGCGGCGTGCTCTACTCCTGTGTTGTCCCTGGCAGTGGTAACATCATCGGTGGCAACTCCGCTGTCATCCGCAACTTCGCCGCCGACACCAACGCTGCCTTCATTCGCCGTGCCGGTATCAAGGGTGCCTTCGGTTACAATCCGATGTCGACCCGCGAATGGAAGGGACAACGGCCCTACACCCGCATGGGTGCCTTGGCCATCCTGCGCGCAAAGATCCACGACGTCAAGAACAAGATGGCGAAGGAGCAAGCGAAGACCGACGACGAGAAAGGCGACGAGGTCACCTACAGCGCCGAGGAGACGGTGATCAAGAAGCTTCTACAGGGCAAGGAGCGCTTTCGAGTCCACGTCCATAAGGCCGACGACATCGCTGCCCTGCTCCGCATTGCCGACGAGTTCGATCTCGACGTGACCGTCGAACACACAATGGATGTGCATCAGTCCGGCGTCTACGAGCAGCTCAAGGCGCGGGACATCCCCGTAATCTACGGACCGATGGACAGCCTCGCCTACAAAGTCGAGCTGAAGCACGAAGACTGGCGCAATGTCAAGTACCTGCTCGACTCCGGCGTAGAGTTTGGCCTGATGACCGACCATCCGGTGATCCTGCAGAAGATGCTGCTCTTCGAGCTACGCCATTTCCTGCGCATGGGATTGAGCAAGCAGGAAGCGCTGTCCATCATTACCCTGAAGAATGCGCAAGTCCTGGGCATAGACGATATTCTCGGCTCCCTGGCGCCGGGTAAGTGGGCGTCAGTGGTCTGCTGGAGCGGCGATCCCTTTGCTCTGGAGAGCTACCCCCTCGCCGTCTACGCCGAGGGCGAGCTAATCTACGAGGCCAGATCATAAGGCCCAGCCTAGCTCACTTGCCTGTTGACTACCTACCTTAGACAGAAGGAGTTGAACCCTGAATACAGCAACCGATCCGATTACCGAGACTCTTACCGAAGCGCCAGGAGGTCGCGTGCTGGACCTTGCGACCGGTCGCGGGACGTTCCTAGACTACTTATTGGACACCCTCGAGGACGTCACACTTGCCGTGGGTATCGACAGCATCTATGGCGCCGTGGAGGCGGCCCGGGAGGACCTGGAGGATATCACTGTAGCGCAGATGGACGCTGGCGCGATGGGATTTCCCACCGCCAGCTTTGACACAGTCAGCATCGCCAACTCGCTGCACCACCTGGAGGACCTGGTAGCCGCGATCACCGAGATCCGGCGCGTGCTCCGTCCGGGCGGACGGTTCATCCTAAGCGAGATGTTCAACGAGGATCAGCGAGAGGCCCAGCAGTCCCACGTGATGCTGCACCACTGGGCGGCGGCGATAGACCGCGCCCGTGGCGTCTACCACGACAAAACCTATACTCGTGAGGAGCTCCTTGTCCTGATCTCCGCACTGGACCTCCACGATGTGAAGACCTACAATTACACAGAGATGGACGCTGATCCGCTCGACCCCAACAAGATCGCCAAGCTTGATCAGACCATAAGGCGTCTAATGGACCTGACTAGTGGTCTGGAGGACGCTGAGCTTCTACAGCAGAAGGGCGAGGAACTGCGCAAGCGCATCCATACCGTAGGATTACAGTCCGCCACTCAGCTGCTCGTCATTGGCTATCGCTGAAAGGTAGCGCTATGGATATCTTCGAGTGGATCCAACAGACGCTAGCCCCTGAGGCCTGCACTTCAGCGTCGTTGATCTACGAGCATATGGCGTCCCAGTCGGGGAGCTCACTCCCGATCATCTATCAACCCTTCGATCCCAACGCCAAGGGACACTGGCGCGACCGCGGAGCAGCTCTGGATTTCGTGCTCTCCACCCACAGCATTAACGGGCGGGTGCTCGACTTCGGTCCCGGCGATGGCTGGCCGGCACTGATCATCGCTCCCAAGGTCGCCGAGGTCGTCGGCGTCGAGGGCTCACAGCGCCGCGTCGGCGTCTGCCGGGCTAACGCCGCGCGGCTAGACGTGACCAACGTCAGTTTTCATTACGTCGAGCCTGGCGCGCCCTTGCCTTTTGAGGACAGCAGCTTCGACGCTGTGGTGGCAGCTTCGTCGGTTGAGCAGACCCCGGACCCGCGTGCGACCCTGGCTGAGTTCCACCGCGTGCTGCGCCCCGGGGGTCGGCTGCGCCTTCGCTATGAGGTCCTCGCCCGCTACCGCGGTGGGGAGGAGCGCGACCTCTGGCTTATGACTGTCACCGACGACCGTACCCGTCTGATACTCTACGATCGCCACGTCGATGAAGGATACGTAGTGCAGGTAGGGATCACCTTTGCGCTGCCCGTGTCGCGGCTGATACGCGAACTCGGTGGCGAGGACGACGCCCTAGCCTTCGAGGATCTCACCATCGAGCGGCTGACGGCCCTGCGCGACACCGTGACCGATGTGGGCCTTTGTACCACAGCCCACCCGTCGGGCTGCATCTTGGCAGCATGGTTAACGGAGATCGGCTTTCGCCAAGTCTTCCCCACCCACGACGGAATCTACGTGGCTGGCGAGCTTTACGAGCAGCTTCCCGTCGCCGGCCGCCCGAGTAGCCTCGCCGCGATCGATACCTATCTCCGCCCCATCGTGGCCGTAGCCAGCGATCTGCCCGCGCCGCTTACCAACGATCCAGCGATCACGGCGGTGAAGTGAGCGATGCAGAGGATAGCGAAGGCCACGGCTGACCAGCGTGCGACGCTCATCGGTCGACTGATCGGCCGGCAAGTACCACGGCTGTGGTGTCCGCCGCTGACCCACTATTCGGTCGACGGCAGCATCGACGGTAGGCGGATGGCAGCCCACTGGCGCCACATGATCAGCCGGGGGGTAGGCGGCTTCCTGGTCCCAGGCTCCACAGGCGATGGGTGGGAGATGAATGCGCCGGAGATCGCTGAGACTCTTAATCGGGCCATTGCCCTGACGGTCGAGCTCGACAGCCTGCTCCTGGTGGGAGCGCTGCGCCCCAAGGTAGACGAAATGCAGGCGGTGATCACAGCGACGGTAGCTCGACTGCAGGCGGGGCACCAAGAGGCGGACGTGTTGGCGGTCCTGCGTCGTCACCACATCGCCGGTTTTACAGTCTGTGCTCCCGCAGGGCGCGGCCTGACTCAGACACAGATCGGGGCCGCGCTGGCCCGGATTCTGGATATGGAACTGCCCATCGCCTTGTATCAGCTGCCCCAAGTTACCGGCAACGAGGTCTCTCCAGAGCTCTTCACCGAGCTGGCCGCTCGCTATCCGAACCTGCTACTCTTTAAGGACACCAGCGGCGTCGACTGTGTACCGCTGGCTGACCGGGGAGCGACCGGGGTTTTCATGGTCCGCGGCGCCGAGGGCGACTACGCCCGCTGGCTGGAGGAAGCTGGCGGCTGCTATCGAGGCCTGCTGTTGAGCACCGCCAACTGCTTTGCCGGCGAGCTGCGTCGGATCGTTGAGCTACTTATGGACGGGCGCACCGAGCAAGCCGAGGTCCTTTCGCGCCGCTTGACCGAAGTGGTGCGCGCGGCCTTCACTGCAGTGGCCAATCTGGAACATGGTAACGCATTCGCCAATGCAAACAAGGCGATTGATCACTTTATGGCCTATGGCTCTAAGGCATTGATGGTCCCTCCCCCCCTGCGTCACGTGGGGATGCGGCTACCGGAGGAGGTCATCGCGGAAGTCGGCGAACTCCTAAAGGCGGCAGACTTTCTTCCAGAAGTCGGCTATCTGTCGGATGCTGGCCCCGACGCAACGCAATCCAGGATCTAGACGGCGCGCGCGAAGCGCTGATCTACCAGACGTTACGATGGCGCGGATCCGCTCTCCAGCTCCGCCATCCGCACCGCAAGCGCCTTAGACTGTGCTGCAGCCGTTGCGATTGCGTCTTAAGCTGGGCCAGTTCATCCACCGGATAGGGTTCGGGTGCACGACCCCAACCCCACAGGCCCGGCCGACGCCGTCCCACCCGGACCCAAGGCGCACGACAACCGTGCTCCCAGCCTCGGCCACCTCACGGCCTTCTTCGGTCGTCTCTCGACATCCGAAACCTCCGTTGTCTATCTCTTTGACTTAGCCATCCAACCTTTCCGCCTGCGCCGACCACCGCTCCGGCAGCAATCCATCCGGGATCAACCACATCTGCAGCGCGTAAAGAGGCTGAAGGCCTGACTAACCGACCACTCCGGCGTCGCCCAACGGGATGGCCCCAGACCTCCGTGACCTCAGAGTGTCCGCCGCCCTCCAAGGCTTCCAGAGTACAGTAGCCGGCGGCCCAGCCTGCAAAGGGCCCTTCCCCTGTCCGTCCTGCTGCATCATAACCCGGCATCTCTCTCATCTCGTCTAAAGCAACTCATAGGCCGCGATTGGCCGGTCGATAGCTTCGCGGATTTCCCGCAGATAAACGATCCAGGTAGTGAGCGCTTCTCTCCCGTCCAACGTCAGGGCATAGATACGGCGCGGGTGCCCTGCGTATGCTCAGACTCCCTGTCCGGAGTCGCCGAACCGCTTTCCTCCAACCCCAGGAGCAGTCGCTTGACACGCCGTAGTGAGACATCTTCCAGACCATAGTTGGCCATGTGCTCAACTAAGCCATAGCCGTGTGCGGTGCCCTGAAGCAGTCTCAGCAGCACCGCCGGCTCCAGAAGATGGCCCACCCGTCCACCTCACGGCTGGCGCCGCCGATCTCGGCCCGAACCTCTTCCTCGCCTATGCAGCATGAGCCCCTCTCCTTGGATCATCACACTGACTGTAGTGAGATACACTATAGTCAATACGCCAGTACA
>PWVB01000561.1 GCA_003562365.1 Anaerolineae bacterium | reverse complement strand
GCGATCAGGAGGACGTGGTGAAGGACTTGCACGCGAAGATCGGGGAGTTGACGGTGGAGCGCGATTTTTTGTCCAAGGCGCTCAAGCGCTGAGCCGCGAGGAGCGCAAGGCTAGGATCGATTCCTAGGCTTGGCGCAGGAGAATCGTGCGTTGCGCGCGCGGAACGAGCAGCTCGAGGAGCGCCTACGCACCGCGGAGGAGTTGGCCGAAGCGCAGGGAAAAGCGTTCGCTCTTGCAGACACTCTCCCGCAAGAGCGCCGACGAGAGTTGAGAGAGTCGCTCAATGGCTTCGTTCGTGTCTTCGCGTCGGTCGCCGTCGAAGATGTGGAGGTCGGTCCCGCAGATGCCGGCGCGCGCCACCTCGATCAGCACCTCGCCGGCGCCGGGCGTGGGGACGTCGAGGCTGGCGACCTCGCTGCGGTGGGGGCCGAGTATGCGTCCAGCGCGCATCTGGCCAGGGATGGCGGGGGTGGAGGCGGAGGGTAGTGTCACTTGACGGCTCCCATCGCGAGGCTGGTGACGAGCTGTCGCTGTGCGATCCAGGCGGCCACGAGCACGGGAATCACGGCCGCGGTGGCGGCGGCCGACTTGGCGATGAACAGGTCGCCCTTCGCGGCGTTGAAGGTGCTGACGTAGACCGAGAGTGGCGACCCGTCGCGGGTGGTGAGGTTGACGACGAAGGAGAAGTATTTTCAGGTGAAGATTAGCGCCAGCAGGGCGGTGGCGGCGAGACCGGGAACCAGGAGCGGCAGCAGCACCCGGGTGAACTCCTGCCACAGGGAGGCGCCGTCGACGCGCGCCGCCTCGATCAGGGCCAAGGGAAGGTCCTCCATGAAGCCGGTCAGCATCGACACCTCCAGCGGTAAGTTCATGCCGGCGAAGAGAAGAGGAGCAGGATGGGCGCCAATGCGTAGCGCCCTACAGCATCCAATCGGACGCACCAAGAGGATGACGGCGCGGCACACGAGCTATTGCTGCTGCAGGACGATGTGCGTGCGGGCATCAGCCCGTTGCGCGGAGACTCGCGAGCGCCTCGTCTACTCCCACGTCGATGCGAGATCGGCCAAGGAAGTATGACACGCGGTTACAGCCCACCCTGGCCAGCGTAGACAATGCGGACTCGAATCCTTCTCCAACGCGCGTTGGATCGTGTGCGTCGGACCCTATGACCACCGGAATGCCCCGCCCTACGACCTCTCGAAGGAAGCTGACCCCAGGGTATTCCTCGAACGGCGCTTTGAGCGTTCCAGACGTGTTGTACTCAACGGCAACTCCGGTGGCAGCGATGCGATCGAGACACGCTTCAACCCAAGGGCGGCAGGCTTCGAGGCTCCATCGGTCGGGGGCAACGATCTTCACGATGTCCGGATGGGCGAGACAGTCGAACAGCCCGGACTCAGCCGCGAGGGCAAGATGGTCAAAGTATCGGTGGAAGAAGCCTGGCCCGTCCGGTGAACCGAAACGAGCGCCGTATTCTGAATACTGCGGGTGTACGGAGCCGAGCACGTACTCGAGCGGCGCACTGGTTATCTGGCGTGACAGCCATGGTTCGAACTCGGGCAAGTAGTCGCACTCGAGGCCGACCCGGACATCGACACTCCCGACGTGTTGGCATCGAGTGCTGGCGACCCACTCCAAGTAGCCAGCATACTGGTGTTCGGCCATGCGGAACTCGGTGCTGTACCCGTGCGGCATAGGGTTGTGGCAGGTGAAGAAGATACCGGCCAAGCCGCGTTGGCCCGCTGCGGTTGCGTAGTCTGTCGGTGTACCAGATGCATGTCCGCACAGAAGGGTATGTGCGTGGGTTTCGTACAGGACTGGAGCTTGTGACATGGGTTGACCTGTTCCGTGTGGCGGTGGGCTGACGAGGCTGTTGCTGATCGTCAGCGACCGACTGGACTCAGCGAGACTCGCTGTGGATTTCTACCCGCGCTGTCTGGGCGCCTAAGCGGGACTTGAGCACCCAGACAGCGCGGCTCACAGCCTACGCCGAAGACGTCACCGCGTGTTAGACCGAGAGTCTCGGTAAGCACATGACTCGAGGAATGGTCACGTTGATCGGCGATCTACCGGGACGATTCTGGATTCTTGGGCGTTCACGTCCTATTCTCGCTAAGTCCGGGTAATCGAGGCCTGGCCCTACTTAGTGTTGGCCAACGTCAAAGGAGCGCTAGGTACCGAATCCCCGCAACCAGGGCTGCCGCGGACCACACACCGATGAGGGCAGCTCAATCCTCTAGCAGGCGTGCGATCCTCGCATTTGCGTCATCAAGTGCCGCTTGAGCGCTGCGTGTCCTGGTAGTCACATTCTGAACCGCGATTCCCAAGATGTCGCCAATCTCGACCCAATGCGTCAGATTAAGGGGTCTGTAGTCAACTCGTCCTGCTTCGACACCACCAAACGTGGACTCGACCCAGTTCTGGTCACCATAAGCCTCTTGGAAGCGCGGTTCGCTTACCACCGACCAGCGGGTGACATCACCAGAGCGCTCCCCATCGACCTCAAGAGCACGACCATACTGGGTATCGCGGCTCGTGAACCACTGCAGGAATAGCCACGCAGCCTCCGGGTTTTGGGCTCCGCGGGGGATCATCGCGCCCTGCGAATACACCGCTGGGAACTGGCCGGCTGGCCCCTCTGGTACCGGAGCCGTTGACCAGTTGCCGACAATGGTCGACTGCTCGGGATCGTTGAATACGCCAACCCACACGCTGGCGTCGATGAACATTCCGAGCGCCCCTTGGCTGAAGTAGGAGTACACGATGTCATGATGTGTAAGATCAGCGTATCCGCTCGGCCCAAAGCGCTGGAGGAGATCGACGAATCTCTCGGTAGCAAGCACCGCCTCTGGGCTGTTCACTATCGGTGCGCCGGTGTCCTCGTCCAAGTAGCGACCGCCATAGCTCCAAAGCCACTGCGCCCAACTCATGATGTTCAGGCCCTGTCCACGCGCGGCCCTGACGGCCCATGCTGGGGTGTCGTCGCTATGGATGATCTCGGCGATCGCCTCAAGTTCGTCTAGCGTCGCGGGCGGACCCTCGATCCCGTGCTCGTCAAAGATGGCGGTATTGTAGTAGAGGATCCAGCTCTCCCCAGTGTAGGGAAGTCCGATCAGGTTGCCGTCCGGCGCGAGCATCTCAAGGTAGACCTCGATGAAGTCGGCGATGTTGAAGTCAGGGGCCGTCAAGTTAGGGTCGGCGATGAAGCCGTCAAGGGGTTCGGCCCAGCCCATCCGCGCGATCCGAGCGGCGGCATCTGCACCGATGAACATGACGTCATAGAACACGGCACCCGTCGCTAGCTCGATGTCCTGAACGGCGGTAAGGTCTCGGCTGACGAGTTCGTTGCTGAACTCGACGTTGATGCCAGTTGCCTCCTCGAACTCGCGGATCAAGGGCGCGGTAGACCTGGTTGATGGATGAGTTGGGATGCGGACATGAATCGTGGTGCCCACGTAGGGACGGCCGGCCTCGGCCCATGTCCACTCTGGTTCTGATTGGGCTTGACCCGATGCGGCAGTGGCGATAACGAGCATCGCTGATCCGAGCACGAGCGCTGCCTTGCGAATCGCTCTTGAGGCGAGCCGATCGAACATCATTGGTGTCTCCTGACGAAAACGGACACGGTGTGCTGTGTCGCTGATTCGAGTTCGAACGTTTCCTGCGAACCGGAAGAAGCCCCCTCTCTGAGCGACCGGTGCCTACTCGGTCAAGCCGCCGCCCGTGAGGCCTCGCACGAAGTAGCGACGCCCGATGACAGCAAGCAGCATCACCGGAAACATGGTCAATGAGCCGCCGGCCGCGATTCGACCCCAAGCGACGGTCTCGAAGGTGAAGAGCTGCCCCAACGCGACGGTAGCGGTAATTGCATCACGGCGTGTCAGTATCAGGGTAAATGTGAACTCGTTCCACGAATAGATCCACGCCAGGATCGTTACGGCGACAATGCCACTTGCAACGTACGGAACGGCAACATTGAAGAAGGCCCTGAGGACCGAGGCTCCATCGATGCGGGCTGCGTCCAGCAGTTCGTCCGGGACCTCCGAAAAGAAACCGTGGAGTAGCCAAACCGTCAAGGGGAGGTTGAAAGAGAGGAAGATCAAGACAAGACCCAGACGGGTGTCCAAGAGCCCACCGTACAGGAACACGACGAACACTGGCAGCGCCAACGAGATTGGGGGCATCATCCTCGTAGCCAAGATTGCGAAGAGGATCACCTTCCGTCCTCGAACTCGTGCGCGCGCCAACGCGAATGCCGCAGGCGCACCCAAGGCCAGCGTGAGTGCCACGTTGGCAACGCTGACAACGAAACTGTTCCACATATACCGCGGAAAGCGACCTGCCAAGAGCCCGTCATAATGCTCCGTAGTCGGACTGAACAACCACACTGGGGGTGAGGCGAAAGTATCCGCCTGTGTCTTGAGGGACATTGTTGCGAGGTGGTACACAGGCAGCAGGAAGAAGACTAGGAGCAACAGTGTGATGCCGACGGTAGCGATTCTACGGGAAACCATCACAACACCTCAAAACGCTTCTGGACCGATGTGAGGGCGAGCGTCAGACTCAAGACAATAGCGAACAAAAACACGCCGAGGGCGGCTGCGTAGCCTAGGTTTCCGTATGTGAAGGCGACGCGATATACGTACATGTTCAACGTTTCGGTTGAGACACCCGGGCCGCCACCGGTCATGATGAAGATTTTGGCAAACTCGCGTATTGCATCGATCATCCTCAGAACCACTGCAGCCATGAGGACTGGGCGTACAAGTGGCAAGGTTATGAAGTAGAAGCGAGTCCATCCCGTTGCACCGTCGACCGCTGCTGCGTCGTAGATCGAGGTCGGGATGACCGCATATCGAGCTAACAGCAACAGGAGGATGAGCGGCGTCCATTGCCAGACGTCGGTAAGTACCACCGCACCGAGTGCGGTGTTGGGGTCCGCAAGCCACGCATGTCGCAGACCGACGAAGTCGAGGAAATGGTTCACCAGGCCGGCCCTCGGCTCGAGCAGGATGCGCCATATGATGCCCGCAACCAAAGGAGGAATCACCATTGGCAGGAGTATGAGCGTGCGGATGAGCGTCTGAGTGCGCCTGAGCGCTACCAGGATCTCGGCCAGAACAAGTGCGAGCGCAACCTGCAAGCTGATCGCGCCTACCACAAACCACGCTGTGACTCGGAGTGAGTTCAGCAGGTCGGGGTCGCTTAGCATTCGAATGTAGTTGCCTGAACCGGCGAACGTGATTCCAGGCCGACGCAGGTCCCAGTTCAGAAGGCTGATGTACCCCAGGGCGGTGAGGGGCAACACCACCACCATCAACAGCGCCACCACGGCGGGGAGAAGCATTAGTAGGTACAGGCGAGTCTCTTTCACCGGACCCCTCCAGCGGACGTTCGCCCGCGGTCATAGCCTCCCGGTACCAGGTACTCCGCCTCCTCGCGTCTCGGGTGGCGCGGCGCAGAAGTTGCGCACGATGGTCTTCGACCGGTTCTGGCTTGGTGGGCAGAGTGTAACACCTGACACGCTGACCTGTCAAATGCCAGGACTCCCAGTGCCGTGGCTTTGCTCATGCAAGGGTGGGGTGTGGTTTGACGGTGTAGCGGATGACGAGGTTGGTGCCGGGTTAGGTGGTCTTGGTGTCGTTGAGGTGCTTGCAGAGTGAAGCGAGCGCGCGGGTGCGGCGTGGTGCTGAGAGGGCGTTGAGGGTGACGTGCAGGCTGGTGCGGGTGGCGCGGATGCTGCCGTTGCTGGTGAGGGCTTCGCGGAGCAGGGAGTGCGCCCCCTTTAGGCTTGGCCCTTGTCCTTGGACCTCTTGGGAGCGTGCTTGTGCTAGGTTCTCAGCAGCGAGGAGGCAGTCATGGGATCGAAGCGCTACAGCGAGGAGTTCAAGCAGGAGACCGTACGCTTGTACGGCTCGGCGGG
>PWVB01000340.1 GCA_003562365.1 Anaerolineae bacterium | reverse complement strand
GGGCATTGACAGACGCACAAGTCTCGGGCATAGTTGTCATAGAGTGGCCTCCTTGCAGCTGAGTTTCTCAAGCCTGGCTTACATCCAGTCCGCTCTTTCCTCAATCTGCCACCGAAATGTACACACTACCACAAGACATTCCGGCTTGATCAAGCAGCACGACTGCTCTATAATGACGCTAGACAAGATTTGTGCTAATGGTCCCGGCCCCCAGACCGGGACCTACTTTTCCTCTAGAACCGGGCACTGGGGGCGCGACTCAAGCATCACTTTACTTGAGTCAGGACACTGTATTGCAGGAGGAGATCAGATGCGGGATTTCGTCCATCTGCATAGTCACACAGAATACTCCTTGCTGGATGGCTTGAGCAAGTGCACAGCCCTTGCTCAACGTGCGGCCGAGTTGGATATGCAGGCATTAGCAATCACCGACCACGGCGTGATGTACGGAGTGGTCGACTTTTATCAAGCATGCCAAAATGTGGGTATCAAACCGATTATCGGGATAGAGACCTATGTTGCGCAAGTTTCACGGAAAAGTCGTGACCGTGATGATGGCAAGCCCCACCATCTCATCCTGCTGGCTCAAAATCAGACCGGTTATCGCAACCTTCTAGAGCTTGCCAGCATCGCCCAGCTAGAGGGCTTCTACTACAGACCCCGGATCGACAAGGAAGTCCTTTCCGCCCTTAGCGAGGGCGTGATCGCGCTATCGGCCTGTGTGCAAGGTGAAGTTCCGCAGCTTCTCCACCAAGGCCGAGACGCGGAGGCCCGCAAGGCCGTTCTCTGGTACCAGGAACAGTTTCCGGGACGATTTTACCTGGAGCTCCAGACGCATGACATCCCGGAGTATGACGCAACCTATCGCAAGCTGGTGACCCTGGCGCGCGATATGGATGTCCCTCTGGTCGCGACCAACGATATTCATTACGCGACGCGCCGACAAGCCGAAGCGCACGACGTTCTGCTGTGTATCGGTACCGGCAGAACAGTCAATGACCCTAACCGTCTGAAGATGAGCGACGATTCCTACTATATGCGCACGCCACAGGAGATGTGGGCCCTCTACGACGAGATACCCGACGCGCTGCGCAACACCGTCAAAATTGCCGAACAGTGCAACGTCGAGCTTCAGTTTGCGCCACCTTATCATCTGCCCAAGTTCCCAGTGCCCGAGGGACGTGGAACGTCGCAGGACTATCTCAGCTATCTCTGCTCTAAAGGAATGAAGCGCCGTTACGGGAAGGATCACGAACGACCCGAGTACGTTGAGCGGCTGGAATACGAGCTAGGCATCATCCATCAGATGGGATTCGACGACTACTTCCTCATCGTTTGGGACCTGTGCGAGGCCGCCGTTGCGCGGGACATTTGGTGGAACGTGCGGGGCTCCGGTGCCGGCAGTGTCGTAGCTTACACTCTGGGAATCACCAGTGTCGATCCCTTCCACAACCGTCTGCTGTTCGAGCGCTTTCTGAATCCGGCCCGAGTCACAATGCCGGATATCGACCTGGACTATCCCGATGACCGCCGCGCGGAGTTAATCGCTTACACGAAAGAGCGTTATGGCGCAGACCATGTCGCTGCCATTATCACCTTCGGAACCTTGGGCGCCCGAGCAGCCATCCGCGACGTCGGGCGGGCACTGGACATCCCCCTTGGTGAAGTCGATAGGGTCGCTCGCCTGATCCCCAACGTACCTGGTAAGCCGGTCTCAATCAACGAGGCATTGGCGACGGTCCCTGAACTGAAAGATATCTATCAGCAGACCGGCTACATCAAGAAGCTCCTGGACACCGCCACTGAGCTTGAGGGCGTCACCCGTCATGCTAGCACCCATGCTGCCGGTGTCTTGGTCTCGGATAAGCCCCTGGTCGCCTATATGCCTCTGAATCGCCCGACCAAGGGAGAGGCCGAGGACGGTCCTGTCGATAGGATCTCCCAGTGGCCGATGGAGATTGTCGACGCGATGGGCATGCTGAAGATCGACTTCCTGGGATTACGCACGCTTACGCATATGCGCAAAGCCTGCGAACTGATCGAGGAGGAACATGGTCGGCACCTCGATCTGACTACCATCCCCTATGAGCGCGAGCCAGACGACCCCGAGAAAGACGCCAACGTGCTGGCACTCTACGACCTGCTGGCCACCGGTGAGACAACTGGGGTCTTCCAGGTAGAGGGTGCTGGCATGCGGCGCACGCTCCGCGAGCTGCGCCCGGAGCAATTTCAGCACATTATCGCCGTGCTGGCGCTCTACCGCCCCGGCCCAATGGAGAATATCCCCACGTATATCCGGCGCATGCACGGCGACGAGCCAGTCGAATACCACCATCCCATCCTGGCAAACATACTCGACGATACCTACGGCATCATCGTCTACCAGGAACAAATCATGCAGATTGCCGTAGCGATGGCTGGTTATAAGCCCGGCGAAGCCGATATGATCCGCAAAGCCGTCGCCAAGAAGAAGCAAGATCTGATGGAAGACCACCAGCGGATGTTCCGCCAGGGCGCCGTCGCCAAGGGTATCGATGCAGAGATCGCTGATCGCGTCTGGGCAGATATCGAATTCTTCGCCCGCTATGGCTTCAACCGCGCTCACGCGACCGATTATGCTGTCATCACGGCCCAGACAGCTTATCTGAGGGCCCATTACCCGCTGGAGTTTATGACCGCCCTGATGACCACGGAGCGGCATAACACCGAGAAGCTGGGATTTCTAATTGCCGACGCCCGCCGTACTGGCCTTCGGGTTGAGCCCCCATCCCTAAACCACTCCGACGTTGCATTCACGATTGACCGAGACACTCAGGGAGAGCGATTCATCCGGATCGGCTTGGGCGCCATCAAGAACGTGGGAGACGAGGCTATGCAAATGGTGGTTGATGCGCGCGAGGCACGGGCATACTCATCGCTGGACGACTTCGCCGACCGAGTTGATCTGCGCAAGCTCAACCGGAAAATGCTTGAGTGCCTGATTCAGTCTGGCGCGCTGGATGAGTTCGGGCAGCGGGCAGCGCTGATAACGCTGGTAGATACAATGCTGGGACTGAGCGCTCAAATCCACAGCGCCCGGGATGTCGGACAATTCACCCTGTTCGACGACATGTTTGAGACGCGCCAAGCGATTGAAATACCAGACTATGTGCCGCCGATTCCCGACCGCCAGCTGCTGGAGTGGGAAAAGGAACTTCTGGGCACCTACCTCTCGAAGCATCCTCTGATGGACCAGGAACGCGACTTGCTTGCCCAGGAGCTGATCACCACCACCATTGGGAACCATGTGACGGAGACGCCTGGGCAGATCATAAAATTGGTAGGAATGGTGCAACGGGTGCGACGCATCACCACGAAAAAGGGCGACACGATGGCATTCGTGACGCTTGAGGGATCAGCAGGAACACTGGATGTCGTCGTCTTCCCCAGGACTTATGAGACCTATAGAGACACGCTGATCCCTAGCCGGGTGCTGGTGGTTAGCGGCAAGATGGACAATCGGCCCGATCGCGACGAGCATCCTCTGCTGGCAGATTGGTTCAAAGAGCCCCAAGAATTCTTGCGCCCGGATCAGTCCGGGCAGGGGAGCTCCACCAGCGCGCGACAAGCAGCCACGGAGCAAAACGTGTTCCAACCAACGCAGCGGGGAGACAGTAACGGCGGGATAAGTCCGACCGCCCTACCAGAGAGCCCCGCGAGGGCTTCAACAGGCCAGCCAACAGCTGCCGCTTCCGGCGAACCGATCAGCGACTACAACAGTCGGCAATCTGTAGCTCCTCCCCCTGAACCGCCATCCTCCCCCGCTACGATCTACATAACCCTCAGGCGCACAGGGGATACCGCTAACGACTTCGACAAGCTTTCTCGTCTGCATCAAGTGCTTCTGGCCGAGCAGGGCACAGATCAGTTTGTGGTGGTCCTGGAGGGTGAGCAGAAGATTGAACTTGCGTTCCCCAACGAATATACGCACTGCACGCCAGCTTTGCGCCGACAGATCGCGTCCATTGTAGGGAACGGTAATCTGCGAGTCGTGCAGCAAGCAGGATAGGACGTTCTTATGCCCAGTGTCAGCTAGGTAGATCGCCGTCATCGACGCCAGGTCCGCCGTTTCATTGACCTTCCCTATCGACTCTATCAAGACCATCCCCAGTGGGTGCCGCCGCTGCGCATCGATATCCGCACGATGTTTAATCGCGATAAACACCCTTTCTATGAGCACTCAGATGCAGCATTCTTCATTGCTGAGCAGAAAGGGGAAGTGGTCGGCCGGATCGCGGCCCTCGAAAACCGAGCCTATAATAGATACCATAAGACCAAAACCGCCAACTTCTACCTCTTTGAGACTATAGACGATGCGACGGTGGCGAAGGCATTGATAGACAGCGTCGCGACCTGGGCCAACGCACGTGGACTGACGGATCTGGTGGGTCCAAAGGGGTTTGGACCTCTGGATGGCTACGGCCTGCTGATCAAAGGATATGAGCATCGCCAGATGATGACGATGATGAACTATAACTACCCCTACTACAGGCGCCTGCTGGAGGATCTAGGGTTCGAGAAGGAGGTCGACTTCGTTTCTTGCTATATTGAGGTTGCGAGCTTTGAGCTACCGGAGCGGGTCCACCGCATCGCCCGTCGGATCCTGGAGCGAGGATCGCTGGAAATCAAGCGATTTCGAACGAGGGGGGAGATCAGAGCCTGGACAGATCGTATCCGCGAGGCTTACAATCGGACTTTCGTCGATAACTGGGAGTTCTACCCAATCTCGGAGCGCGAAGCGCAGTTTCTGATGGACAATGCAATCGGTCTCTCCGATCCACGGCTGATCAAGATCATCGTGCACGACGATAAGATGGTCGGGTTCCTTTTCGGCTTCCCTGACGTCTCGGCGGCGTTGCAGCGAGCTAGGGGCCGCTTGACACCTTGGGCGCTGGTGGATCTATGGCTCGAGATGCGACGCACCAAGTGGCTCGCGCTGAACGGCGCCGGGCTGGTTCCCGAATTCCACGGCGTCGGCGGCAATGCTCTCCTGTACGCCGAGATGGAGAAGACAACCCGAGCACGGGAGTTTCAGCACGCCGACCTCACGCAGGTGGCTGAAACGGCTGTCCAGATGCGTCGTGACCTGGAGAATGTGGGGGGAGAAATGTACAAGAACCACAGGGTCTATCGCTTGAGCCTGTGAGTATACTGAGCTGAACGGGCCCTTGCACAGGATTTGGATTATGTTATACTGCTCTTGATTGGGGCGGTTAGCTCAGACGGCTAGAGCGCCACGTTGACATCGTGGAGGCCACAGGTTCAAGTCCTGTACCGCCCATCTCAGAGAGGCCGGGGACTCCCGGCCTTTTTTGGTGATCTTGACAGACCTTAATCTGGAATTTGTCCAAATGCACCTTTTAAGTCGAATAACACACGGCTTCAAGCAAGCGCTGGCGCAGCTCGGGCGGAAGTTTTTGCGTGTCGGCGTCTTGTCCGGACATGCACAAACCCCAGTGTGCCCAGATACGGCTCCGTACCACGGCCAACGCATCGGAAAAGGTCGGTGTAGGCTTGTGATACCAGGCGGCTTGACGTACTGGTAGCCGTCCATGGCGCTGTGACTGGTGGGAGAGTAACGTAACCCAGGAAAACAGTCCCAGCAACAACGGTGTGGTCCGGGCAATAGCGGGGGCCGACCATTGGCGTTGCGTCTCAATGCCCAGATGCGTGCGGACTTCCTGGAACCTGACTTCTACCTGCCAGCGCCGCACGAACCAGCGCAGGATCTGCAGCTGAGAGACGGGGGGGATCCGTGCATAGCAGGGCGCGCGACTCGAGCTTGCCCGCCGGATTCCGGACCAGCATCCAGCGGATGGGGACCGGCGGTTTACCGCCGTGATACCAGAGCGCAGTCCCGCTCGTGATGGCTACCGTCGTCGGCCCTTGTCC
>PWVB01000163.1 GCA_003562365.1 Anaerolineae bacterium | reverse complement strand
TGATGGAGGTCTGGGGAACCGAGTACATGGGCGATACCCGCACCCTAGATGTCCATATCCACTGGTTACGGAAAGCGCTCGACCAGCTTCACGTGCCTTTTGAGATTGAGACGGAGCGCGGCGTAGGCTATCGGTTGATTCGCGCATAGCCCCTAGCCTGTTTCCCTGCCGGCCCCTGCCTGGCGGCGTCGCACGTTCACTTGGTTTCACCGGCCTGATGCTGCGATGGTGTCCCATAGACAAAAGAGGACCTCTCAGGATTTCCGAGTGGTCGGTTACCCCGACTGACTTAGCCCCTCGCTCTGAGCGAGTCGCCTGTTTACCCGGTCCTGAGAGGTTTTAGACTCCCCTTCTATCTGACTTCATTATAAGCTTTCCACGGGTTGCTGTCAATAGAACGGGTGTGCGCCCAGCGTACGGTGCGTCATTGACCGAGGCGTTGCCCTTTGTCGCTTCCGATGTATGATTTTGGTCATGGTTAAGCGCGTTATTGGTTTCGTCGTCGGCATTGCGCTAGGGGTGGGCTTTGCGATGCTGATCGGATGGGTTTTGTTTCCGTTGGAACGGCAGGAGATCACGCCTGCCTCGATGCGCCCTGACTACCAAACGGAGTATCTCCGCCTGGTGGCCCTTGCATACCAGGCTGATGGCGATCTTGTTTTAGCCAAGCGACGGCTCCGAGCCGTTGCCGGAGACGCTGTTTCGGCCCCTGTCGTCGCGTTGACCGAACGCTGGATTGACGATGCCAGGGACGCCGACCTGATCGTGCCCCTCATAGCGTTGGCCCAGGCGCTCGATGCGGAGACCCCGGCCATGATCGACTACCTTTACAGAGGCGAGCGGTGAAGCTCGGCGGTGTCATCATCGTTGGCCTGCTGCTAGGACTTGCTGGCGGCCTCATCTATACGTGGTTCTTGGCACCGGTTGAGTACTATGATACCTATCCACCGATGCTGGCGCCCCGTTACCGTCAAGATTGGATTCGGATGACGGTCCTGGCCTATGGCATTGAGGGTAATCGCTCTCGAACCGAGACCCGATTGCTGGAGTTGCCCCGGACAGAAATCAGTGTGATTGCCGCTGAAGCTCTAGAGCAGAGCGCTGCTGCCGATCAACCGCTGCCGGTCCTGAAACGGTTGGCTGAGTTAGCCGCGGCCTATGGGGCCTCGGGACCGGGGGTTGAGATTTATAGTGGCGCATCGCCAACCGGGGTGCCGACGCGCGGTTCGGAGGTCTCGGCACTAGCGCCGACGCCAACGCTGACACCCATCCCGATGTCGCCGACGGTAAGCCCTACGGCTTTCGCGAGCCCAACACCCACCCCAGTGCCGGTATCCAGCTCACCTTTTCGGATCATCTCGCAGACGTTCAGCTGTGATCCGCAGCCCGTCATCGCCGTGTCTTTGGAAATCTCACGCACGGTGCAGGAGCGGGGCCGTACGCGTCAAGAGCTGGTAGGGCTACCGGTACGCGAGGTGTGGCTGATCTGGGATGGAGGCGCTGATCGTGCAATCACCGGCTTTAAGCTCGATAGAGGCTTGGGATACGCTGATTTCGCTGTGCAGCCGGGACGTGCTTATAATCTTTACGTGGATACCCCGAGTGGCCCTCCGCTCTTGACGGTACAGGTGGAGCCGTGCTCGCCTACAGAGGGCAGCGGATGGGTGTCGCGGCTTCTCACGCTTCAAAAGACAGTCGAGCCAGACCCGGTGGCCACGCCGACCCCGACAATGACGGCTACACCCTCCCCCCCGCCCGCCGAGTGAGCCAAAGGCGAAGACCACCTGCGGAACGGCCCTGGCAGGCCGAGCGATCTGGTCGCCCTGTAGGGTGCGCATAGGGCAAGACCGAACGTTCGCGAGGTTGGCGCAGCGATCTGATCGCGTCCAGGAACGATCAGTGGTTTTTGCACCTGCCCTGTATGTGATGGTCGCGATGCCATGCTGATTGCTCGGAGCGAGTCTTGTTCTATAATAGGGATCGTCAGCATCAACACGTCCAAGTGAGCCGTCCAGAGGCACAGCGTGATGCGACTGCATGAGGGATGAAACAGGAGGTCGAAGAATGCGCAAGTTTTTCGTGTTTCTTGCTGGTTTGTTGGTTGGGGTATGGACCGGAGGTATGCTTTCGCTGATCTTCGCCCCGGAACCAGGTTCGGAACTACAGGTTCGCATCCGTGAGGGCGTGGAACGGCTTGTGGCGGAAGGTCGGTCCGCTGCAGAAGTTCGCCGCCACGAGCTTGAGGAGCAGCTGGATTCCTTCAAGCAGGGGCGTCCCATCACCTTGCAACCCGCTGAAGAGCCAGTAGAGGCCGCCTAACGCAACTGGGCTCAGCAACCTGCTCCGTGAAGGCTGCACACCTCGCCGATTGCCTGCGTATCTTGTGGCGTGTGGGGTGCCCGCGCCACCTGGCCCTACTGTGACGCGAGACAGGAGCGTACGCTTAGAATAGCGTCGCGCCATTGCTTCAAGAAGGAGCGGCTGTTGCAGTGTTGCTCGCTGCGGCAATAAAGGCGGCGAAGAGCGGCAACATCGAACTGGATACCTTGAGCATCGCCTCGGGATGCCACTGTACACTGAGGCAGAAGGGGTGGGGCGGCATCTCTGTCGCCTCGATAATCTGGTCAGGTGCCAAAGCCACCACCGTCAGCCCCTCTCCCGGCGTCTCAATCGCCTGATGGTGCGCGCTGTTAACGGGGATCGTGGTGCCGCCCAGGATGTCGGTCAGCCGACTTTCCGGGCTTAGGCTGACGGTGTGGACTGCTTTTTCCATAGGCCGCCCGGGAACGTAGGCGTGGTCGAGGGCTGTGGGGACCTGCGCCAGGATGTCCTGGAGAAGCGAACCGCCCAGGGCGATGTTGAGCACCTGGTGACCTCGGCAGATGGCCAGGAGCGGTTTGCCCGAGCCGACCCACTCTCGCACAAGCCCGAGTTCCGAGCGGTCACGCTCCTCGTCGACGCGCCCGGTCCAGGGCGCTTGTGCCTGCCCGTATTGGGCGGGGGCAACGTCCTCCCCTCCGCTCAAGAGCAAGCCGTCCAAGCGTTCCAGCAAGATCGTCCAATCCTGAACCTGCGTGAGCGGTGGTACGATGACGGGTGTGCCGCCGACACGATGTACGGCGCGGGTGTAGGTCGCGCCAACCGAATGCATTGAGGCACTCAACAATCGGGCGGAAGTGTCTTTCCGCCCGGTAATGCCAATCAGAGGAGTGTTTGAGCGCCTCAGGGAATGCTCCTACGTGCCCTAACGACGCTCCTTGAGTCGGGCCGAACGCCCTCGTCGCTCTCTCAAGAAGTAGAGTTTGGCGCGGCGCACCTTAGAGTGGCGGAGAATGTCCACGCTATCGATGCGCGGCGAATGCAGCAAGAAGGTGCGCTCAACGCCGATCCCGTGAGAAGCGATACGGCGTACCGTGAAGTTGGCGTTGGCGCCGCCCTTGCGGCGGCTGATGATGGTGCCTTGGAAGCGCTGGATGCGCTCCCGCTCTCCCTCAACAATCCGGATGTTCACGCGAACTTCATCGCCGACATTCAACTCAGGCACATTTGGATTAGGCTTCGCCATCTGGCGGTCCAATGATTCAACCAGGTTCATTTTGTCTATCCTCTTCCTGAAACGCTGCAACTAATAAGCCCCCAGTATCTGGCGGCGATTTACAAGTATACCACACTCCTCCCGAACGACAACGCGCGCGGCCTGCAAAGGCACAAGTCACTTCACGCGGACGCGCCAGCCTTGCTGTAGATAGTCAGGATCGCGCGGTAGCCCGCGGCTATCCCACAGATGCGCGTTCCAGGCCCAGAACTGCTCTCGTTTCAGGTTGTAGCGTGAGATAATGCCCCACACAGTATCGCTCGCCCGGATCGTGATGTAGACGGGCTGGGGCACCGCAGCGAGGCCGCTGTTTGGTGTGGCGATTTCGTCGGAGATCGGCGTCCGACCATCAGTCTCCAGGCAGGCGACATTGACCGCCTGAAGCATCGACCAAAGCGCCCTCTCCGTGTTGGCCGCATGATAGATGCTGAAGAAGTCCACGCCGTGGCGCGCAATGCCCTCAATCCAGGGAATGAAAGCCTCCGGCAGCATCATCTGTCCGTCGCTTCCGGTCTGGGGAGAGATCACTGGATAGACCGCGGGCGTTTTCCCCCAGACGGCGCTCAGATCTCCTAACGCGTGATAGACGTTGTGATCAATCATCTGGGCGGCGTCATCTTCCCAGATCGAAAAGCAGAGCGGCATCCACCCGCCTTGACAGATCGAAACCAGGGCCTCCAATGCGGCAGTATCGGTGAGGTAGGGAAGCGGGGGGGACGCCAGCATTAACCGCTGGCGGGGAATCTCCACATTGACTAATGCCTCGACCAGCGCCTGTAGTGATGCTACCGAAACGGCGCTCGCCCCTAAGAAGAGCACCACGGCATCATAGCCATAGCCCAGGGACTTGATAATTGCCTTCTGCGCTTCGACGGCAGCGTGATGGGTTAACTGGACCCACGCCACCGGTGACAGGCCCAGCGTGCGGATCCGTTGGGCCATCTGGCGGGTTGTCTCCGGAAAGTAGTAAGGACCGTGACCCACCTTGACAAGCAGGTGGGTTCCGTCGACCTGCGTCGCCACTTCTATGGCGCGCTCAAGATCGTAGGAGTGAGCCAACCATATTCCCTTGCCACAGAGCTCTGTCATCAATGTCTCCATCCAGTCTAACCCACAGATTATAGACCTTCCCTCTCAAACCGCAAGCGCTAGCCTTCTTGACACAGGAGCACAGGTTTTAGATATTGCCTTCGGTGAGGCGGAGTGCCATAAGAAGTTGCTCGCGATGAGCCTGCCAAGCCTCGATATGCTCCGGGATGATGGCTACCAGCTCGCTGGGCAACAGGAGTGTGAAATATGGGCCAGCATACACCGCCAGCTCACGCTCGGGCAACGGCAAGGGCGGCGGGGCCATATTCCAGGTGGTGATATCGTCGCCGGACTCCGTCTCTTGCAGGTAGAAGCCCATCAATGTGTAGGCGACGAGAGCGAAATGGACCATTGCGTAGCCTACTGCTAATCGGCACGGAGGAAGATTATCGAACTCCCAATACCGCGTCAGCGTCATAAAGGTCTCTTCGATGGTCCACCGGTGCCCGTCATCCCTCAAGATATCGCCGGGGGGAATGTCTGTGGCTGTGGTGGTCAGACCTCGATAGCGCACCTCGTCGGGATAGGTATCGCGAATCAGACAACTCGACAGGGGGACGTTGCACGTCTCCCACTCCGCCTCCATTGCGGGCAAGCCCATGATTTCACGTTTGGGCAGCGGCTCGCTATAAATCTTCGGCGGATCGACTTCCTCCCAAGTCATCCCCGGCATACGGCTCAGGTTCCGCATATCTGCCAGGATCAGCATATCCTCCCGAACGCCAATTGTCACCCGGGTGCCCCGCTCGTGCAGTTCCGTCAACCACGCCCCGTCCAAGTATCCGCGGTCCACCAGCAAGTGCTGGATCGTCCCTTCTCCAATGACCTCCTCCGTGGCTTCCACCAACTTCCGTCCCACCGTGATCTCCGCGACATCCGTGGGCACCAGCATCCACAGCAAGGGCCAGACTACACTATCTTGCCATACACCCAGCACACACGCTTTGAATGTCTGCTCCGGGGTATGTGCCCCGGGGGGAATGTGGAAGTGTACGCTGTCCATCGCCCACACCGCCGATCGAAACTGTCCGGGGCAATGTTCCACAACGCCGCCAGCACTGCTTGCTGGTTGGCCAGGAAATCGGCAGGTGTGGCCCGGGCAAAGGTGTCTGCGATGGTCTGCGCTGTGAACGGCCGCTCCCCCTCCCGCGTCTTATGGAAGCCGGTGTGGATCTGCCGCGCATTGAAGCCTATCTGGCGCATAATGAAGGGCGACCGGAACAGGGTCCGTTCGATCGGCTTCAAGCGCGGCAGGTGGAACAGCGGTCGATACACCAGCGTGTTGCAGAAAAAGAACATGGGAATGCAGCGCCGCACCCGCCGATCTGGAAAGGCCTCAAACGCCGCCAGGATCCCCGCATCCAGGCAAAATCGCGCGAAGCCATCCAGGAAACTGCGGGCCGCGGGCAAGATCCCATCGCAGCGCCCCTCCTGCAACGCAGCAATCACCGCCTCCCGATTCTCGACGAACACGAACCACTCTTGCTCGCGCTCGACCACAATCTCATTGAGCTCCACTTGCGTTATCACAGCGTATCCTTTCAATTCACTACAACTTACAGGATACTCCATCTCGCTCACTTCCTATAACCTGTGCTCCTGCTTCTTGACAAGCCTCTCCGCGGCCATAAAATGAAGCGTGGATTGGGTAGGGAGGTCGAGAGATGCGATGTGACGGACGGGCCGCAGACGAGCTACGTCTAGTGCAGATTGAGTTGGCGCCGATTCAGCACGCGGAGGGATCGGCGTTGGTCCATATGGGCAAGACCCGCGTGCTCTGCGCCGTCAGTGTTGAGCCCCGCACCCCTGCCTGGTTGCGCGGACAGGGACGGGGTTGGTTGACGGCCGAATATGCGCTGTTGCCCCGGGCCACCCACACCCGCACTCCGCGTTCCCACATCCAGGGGGGGCGGGCGCAGGAGATCCGCCGCCTCATAGGTCGGGTCCTGAGACAGGCCGTCTGCCTTGACCATCTTGGCGAGATCACCTTGACGGTGGATTGCGACGTGTTGGTAGCTGATGGCGGCACCCGCACGGCGGCGGTCAACGGTGGTTACGTCGCCGTTGCGCTAGCCCTTAACAAGTTGATAGAGTCTGGCGCGATCCCTCCGACAGCCCTCCGTCCTCCCATCGGCGCCGTGAGTGTGGGGCGGATCGGCGAGACCCTGCTTCTGGATCTTGCCTATGAAGAGGATGTTCAAGCCGATATGGACCTGAATGTGGCGATGGACGCGTATGGCAAATTCGTCGAGATTCAGGGCACGGCGGAGGGAGAGCCGATCTCACGCGAACACCTTGGCCTGTTGCTCGATCTGGCTTCTGACGGTATTCGAGATCTCGTTGCCAGTCAACGTGAGGCTTTGGCGTGCGTTGGTATCGAGGTTTGACGTCAGGCCAGCGTAACACCCTGCTGGCTCTGGCGTTGAGCATCGTTTTTGTTGTCAGCCTACTGGGATGGAATGTCTGGACGACTTTGCAGGGTCGTCACGCCGTATCACCGCTACCACGGCCAGAGACGCCTAGCGAATCAGCCTTGCCGGTGCTGACGCCCTCACCGTCGCCGTCCCCTTTCCCTTCCGCTACACCCTCGCCCACCTCGACACCCGCTTTTGAGGTCTTCCGGGCGGGGCTCATCGCTTCGGAGGTCGCTGAGGCGCGTGGAGCGCGCACCTGGTGGGCGCCGCCGCTGGCACTGGTTGATGAAGACCGTCTGGTTGACGCCCTGGAGGAGCATTACGCCTCCTGGTCGCCCCTGGATCAGCGAGCTCAGACGGTCCTTCGAGCGTTCGGACTGGTGGAGGTCCTACCCCCGCTGGATGTCGCTGCTCAGGCTTCCCGAACCGCTGCCTTTTACGCGACCGCGTTGGAGGAGCTCTATCTGCGGAGCGATTGGGCGGGTTCCCTTGACATATTGGAGGTCCAGCTTGCCTACGGTTACGCACGGGCGTTTCCGGATCAAGCGGGGAATCTCACCGGCTTGATGCGAGCCTCGCCGACGCTAGATCGCCAGATCGCTTTGGCTGCTGTAGCGGAAGGGGATGCGCTCCTGACGGTCTGGCGCCATCAGGGTGTCGCCCCCGGCAGTCGGCAGGCTCTGGAGATACAGACGACGATCAGTGATGCCATTTGTCCTCGCAGACAGGGCACTGATGCGCGGCTGGCGGATCTGGGGTGCCTTTCTCTTGAGTTAGGGGGAGTATTTGCCTCAGCGCTGCATCGTGACGGGGGCAATGCTGCGCTGGATGACGCGGTGCTCCGTCCCCCCCGCGTCAGCGCACAGATCCTGCACCCTATGCGCTATGTTGAGCACGTTGAGCCCGCTGCGCCGACACCGCTGAACCCGGAGCTGACGCGGGGTTGGGTTCTGACCGCCACCGACACGCTGGGCGCGGCGCTCATCGATGTGATTGTGACAGCCTGGCATCAGGAACACGTCGATGCGGTTGGCACCGCCGACTGGGACGGTGATTTGCTGCAGCTTTGGCAGAGTCCTGAGGACGCGACCCTTGCGCTTTGGCAGATGGTCTGGCGCAGCAGCGCAGCAGCCGAGCAGGTCTCCATAATGCTTGCCGAGTTGCTGCCGGGCTCTCTATTAAGCGGAGGGCTTCGTTCAGCGCCTGTCCCCGAGGGAATGCCACGGGGACGCTGGTGGACCGGCAGGCCTGGAGCGATCCTGCTCTACCACAGCGGTGACCGCGTCTGGTTGGCCTGGGGGCAAGATCCAGAGGCAGTGGAGATTCTTGGGGGCACGATTCTCGCCGCGGTCGGTAGCGATGCTGCTTTTTCGAGACCGCCCTTTGTGTTATCATGCCGCGTCGTGGGCCAGGGATCGGCCGCGTGCGACACGAGCTGGCGCTAGAGGTGCTGAAAGAAAGGCAGCTGCGCGTTTGCTGCTCCTCGGACGGAAAAATGATCTATAGAAAGCGTGGTTGACAATGGAAATTGAGCACGGATTTGAGTTATTGGAAGTGCAGACGATTGACGAACTGAACGCTACGGCGAAGCTGTACCGCCACGTCAAGACCGGCGCTGAATTGCTGTCGCTGGAGACCTTTGACGAGAACAAGGTCTTCGGGATCACCTTTCGGACGCCGCCCCCGGATTCGACGGGCTTATCCCACATTATGGAGCACTCGGTGCTCTGCGGGTCCCGTAAATACCCGGTCAAGGAGCCTTTTGTTGAACTGATGAAAGGATCACTGAATACTTTCCTCAACGCAATGACCTTCAGTGATAAGACCTGCTATCCCGTCGCGAGTCAGAACCTGCAAGACTTCTATAACTTGGTGGACGTTTACCTGGACGCGGTCTTCTACCCACGCCTGACTCCCGAGATCCTGGAGCAGGAGGGCTGGCACTATGAGTTGGAGGCCGAAGCCGATCCCCTAGTTTATAAGGGCGTGGTCTTCAATGAGATGAAGGGCGCCTATGCATCTCCGGATAATCTGATGGGGCGTTATAGTGAGCAGTCGCTCTTCCCAGACAACGCCTATCAGTTCGACTCTGGCGGCGATCCGGAGGTTATCCCTTGCCTTACTTACGATCAGTTCAAAGCGTTCCACGAGACCTACTATCATCCTTCCAATGCGCGCATCTTCTTCTATGGTGACGACGATCCGACCGAGCGCCTGCGGATCGTGGATGAATACCTGCGGGATTTCGAGGCGTTGCCGGTGGAGAGCAGCATTGCCCTCCAAGCGTATCGCGATGCCCCGTGGTGGGTTGTTCGAGCCTATCCCAGTGGGGAAGACCGGCCCTCGAAAGCGATGATCACGGTCAACTGGTTATTGCCGGAGAACAGCGATCCGACGCTGGCCTTGGCGCTGGGGATTCTCTCCCACATCTTGATTGAGACCCCGGCTTCGCCGCTGCGTAAGGCGCTCATCGACTCCGGATTGGGCGAGGATGTGATTGGGGGAGGGCTTGATGATTCGGTGCGGCAGCTCTACTTTTCCGCGGGGTTGAAAGGCGTCGATCCAGAGGACGTCGACCAGGTCCAAGAGCTGATCCTCGCCACTTTGCGCACATTGGTGGCGCAGGGGCTTGACCGTGAGACCGTAGAGGCTTCAGTCAACACCATCGAGTTCCGTCTTCGCGAGCAGAACACCGGTCGCTATCCGCGCGGTCTGTTCTTGATGATCCATGCGTTGACGACGTGGCTGCACGATGGTGATCCATTGGCCCCAATAGCTTTCGAGGCGCCGCTTCAGGAGATCAAGGCTGGGCTTGCCGAGAATCCGGCCTACTTTGAGGTGCTCATCCGTCAGCACCTCTTGGAGAACCAGCACCGCACCACTGTGATTCTGGAGCCCGATCCAACGCTCCAAGATCAGCGGGAGGCGGCTGAAAAGGCGCATTTGGCCGCGGTGAAGGCCGCGAGGACGGAAGATGAGTTGGTGGCTTTGATCGCGCACACGCGGCGTCTTAAGAAGCTGCAGGAGACCCCCGATTCGCCGGAGGCGCTGGCCACCATTCCTAGCTTGAAACTTGAGGACCTGGATCGTGAGCCCAAAAAGGTGCCGACGGAAGCATTGGCGCTTGATGGGACACGGGTGCTTTACCATGATCTCTTCACCAACGGCATCCTCTACCTCGATGTGGGCTTTGACTTGCACAGCCTGCCTCAGGACCTTCTCCCGTATACGGCGCTGTTTCTCTCGGCCCTACTGGAGTTGGGCACCGAGTCTGAAGATTTCGTCAAGCTTACGCAGCGGATCGGGAGACAGACCGGCGGCATCTCTCCGGCGACTTTTACTTCGGCCATCCGGGACAACGATGGGACGGCTGCCTGGGGCTTTCTGCGTGGCAAGGCGACGGTGAGCCAGGTCGACGACTTGCTGGACATCCTGCGCGACGTTCTGCTCAGCGTGCGCCTAGACAACTCGCAGCGTTTCACCCAGATGTTGTTGGAGAAAAAAGCGCGCCAGGAAGCCGGTTTGGTCCCGATGGGCCATCGCGTGGTTGCCTCACGATTGCAGGCCAAGTTCGATGCATCTCACTGGGTTGAGGAGCAGATCGGAGGACTGGCGTACCTATTCTTCCTTCGCCGGCTTGCTGACGAGGTTGCGTCGAATTGGCCCGCGGTTCTGGAAAAACTGGAGACAGTACGCGAGCTGCTGATCAGCCGCAATACGATGCTGTGCAACGTTACGCTTGATGCCGAGGCTTGGACGGAGGTAAAGCCCAAACTTGGCGCCTTCCTGCAGGCCTTGCCTGGTGGATCACCGGAGCCAGCGATCTGGAATCCCGAGTATGGCGCCGTTCCCGAGGCTTTAACTCTGCCGGCCAACGTCAACTACGTTGGGAAGGGTGCGGGCCTCTTTGACCTCGGCTATCAGCGCCATGGCGCAACGGAGGTCATCTCTCACTATGTTCGCAGCACTTGGCTCTGGGACCGCGTGCGCGTGCAGGGAGGCGCCTACGGTGGGTTCTGTGTCTTCGATGCCCATTCCGGTGCCTTCAGTTACATTTCCTACCGCGACCCCAATCTGCTGCAGACCCTAGATGTCTATGATCAGACGGAGAGCTTCTTGAGGCACTTGGACCTCTCCGAGGAAGAGTTGGTCAAGAGCATCATTGGCGCCATCGGTACCATCGATGTCTACCAGCTGCCCGATGCGAAGGGTTATAGTGAGATGGCTCGCCAACTCATCGGATATACGGATGAGGCCCGACAGCAGTATCGTATCGAGCTGCTGGAGACCTCGGTTGATGATTTCAAGGCCTTTGCCGAGATCGCTGCGCAGATTGCCCGATCCGGCGCGGTGGTAGTGCTGGGATCTTCCGCCGCCGTTCAGGCTGCAGAGCAGGAACGCGGGATGGGTTTTCATATCACGAAGGTGATGTAGGCCCGTAGGGGCTGGCTGTCGCTGGACTCTGTATGGCGCTGATAGGATGAGGAGGAGAGACGTATGCCGTGGCCGACACGCGATGAAGCCTGGAAGCTGTTGAACAAGTACACGCACAACCCTAATCTGATCAAACACGCATTGGCTGTGGAGGCCGCAATGCGCGCCTATGCGCGCCGCCTTGACGGGGACGTGGCGCAGTGGGGAGTTGTGGGGCTGATCCACGATTTCGAGTACGAGAAGTATCCCGATCTAGGCCCGGAAGGCCATCCCTTCAAAGGCGCCGAGATCTTGCGCGAGAAAGGCTGGCCCGAGGCGCTCATTCGGGGCGTTCAGGCGCACGCCCCGGCGCTGACGGGCATCACGCCAGAGAGCGATATGGAGAAGGCCATTTACGCTGTGGATGAACTGACCGGCCTGATCGTTGCGGTCGCACTGGTGCGTCCCAGCAAGTCGATCCTCGACGTCAAGGTGAGCTCGGTCAAGAAGAAGTGGAAGGATAAGGGTTTTGCCGCTGGTGTGGATCGGGGCGACGTCGAGGAGGGCGCGGAGATGTTGGGTGTTCCTCTATCTGAACACATCGGGGTGGTCTTAGCGGCCATGCAGGAGATTGCCGGAGAGCTGGGATTGGACGGCAGCTGAGTTCTTGAGGGAGGCCCGATGTCCGGGCGAATGCTAGACCAAGACGTCGTTCGGCGGAGCCGGTTCGTCCAGATCCGCGGGGCTATGCGACTTCCTTGGGCTGCCCAGCGCGGCTGGGGCAGCGTCTTGGCCACTCTGCTGTTGGTAACCCTGGGTATTGCCAGTCCGTCTGTCGGTGCTGAGAGGGGTCTGCTGGCGGCGCTGGATCAAGCTGGGGAGAGAACTGCCTTCTACACCACGACGATTTCGATACCGACCTATCCTTATCACGAGCACCTCACCGAGGTCTACGACGCTGGCTACAATATGACCTATCCTGTGTTGGACTGGGATGCTTATGAGGCCTCCGATCCCAGACCCAGTCCCCAGGAGTATGAGTTGCTCGTCCTGGAGAATCGTTATCTCACGGTGACGCTGTTGCCTGAGCTAGGCGGGCGGGTCTATCAGCTCATCGACAAAGCCACCATGCATAATCACCTCTACCAGAATCCCGTAATCAAACCCACTCGCTGGGGGCCACCTGAGCAAGGGTGGTGGTTGGCCGCCGGGGGCATCGAGTGGTGCCTGCCAGTCGACGAACACGGCTATGTATCGGGTGTGCCTTGGAGCTGGTCGGTTATCACTGCCACCGATGGGATGACGGTGACCGTCTACGATACCCAGGCCGATGATCGGTTGCGTGCAGCGATTGACCTCTCCTTGCCCTCCGATGGCGCCTATCTAGTGGTGACGCCCCGGCTGGAGAACCCCACCGCTGTGCCCATCGAATTCAAGTTCTGGCTCAACGCAGCTCTGGCCCCCGGTGCCGGCAACCGGCCAACGGAGGGGCTGGAGTTCATCTTCAGCGCTCCGAAGATGGCGGTTCACTCCACCGGAGACGCTCGACTGCCCGGTACGCATCCGGCGACGCCCTCCGGTCCTGACCACCGCTTCCACTGGCCGATCCACGCCGGGATTGATTTCTCCGCGCTTCGTAATTGGACCCAATGGCTGGGCTTTTTCGAATATCCGCAAGCCGTGCGCGGATTTGCCGGTGTCTACGATCAGGACCTGGAGGAGGGCGTCGTGCGCGTTTTCCCCCCGGAGATCGCCAAAGGCGTGAAGGGCTTCGCGCCGGGCTGGTCAGATCCTCTGCCGTGGCATCTGTGGACTGATGAGGACACCGGTGGCGTCGAGTTGCACGGCGGGCTGGCGCCTACGTTTTGGGATGCTGTGCGGCTGGATCCTTACGATACCCTCAGTTGGCGTGAGCTTTGGTATCCGGTGCGTGACATTGGTACTGTCTCCGTGGCGAGTGCCGACGCGAGTCTGGGATTGGTCAAGGATGCGGAAGGCTTGTCGGTGGGTCTGCATCCGACCCGGGCCTGGGCATCAACGGAGAGCGAGCTCTTCATCTGGCGACGGGCGACATGCGACACTCTGGCGCATTGGCTGCTGCCAGCTATAGATCCGAAGACAGGCTATCACAACCACCTCAACCTGGGAGAGCTCACCCTGGATGAGATCTCGGTAGCCTATGTTGATGCTGCGGGAACAATCCTGGCGGTCTATGGCCCATCGGGCTGTCTGGATTTCACGATGCCGGCGCCTCATCTCGGCTATGGGGTTAACGTCCGCCAGCAGGATCGGATTCCGGAACTGCTGCCGCCGCTGGGCTTTGACTGGCTCAAGCTCTGGGACGAGTATCCGGGGTCGCGTTTGCCGCTGAAAGATGACGTCCCGTACAGGATTCTCTATAACATCGGCTGTGGCGCCTACATCAACGACCTTGCCGGTTGGCGCACCTATGTGCGGAGCGTGGCTCAGGCCGGTCTGGAGAGCGTGGACGCCTACGAGATCTGCAACGAGCCCAATGTCAGGAACGCCAATATGGGGGGGTATGCACCCAACCCCGAGCGCTTCACCGAACTGCTCTGCATAGCGAAGGAGGAGATCGGAGCCTTGGCACCCGGGGTGCCGGTGATCAGCGGTGGTCTGGCGCCCGTGGGGCGTATTCGGAAGCCTTGGCCTTGTGGAGAGGGCAACAACTGCGAAGCGATGGACGAGCGTGCCTTTCTGCAGGTCATGCTGGACAGTGGGGCCGGGGCTTGTATGGACGGCTTTGGTTACCATCCCTACGGTTTCGCCTCCCCCCCCGAACGCGATCCCGACCTGGTCAGCAACGAGTTTGCCTTCAGGGGTGTGGAGAAGCTGCGCGAAATGCTCGTCGACGCCGGCCTCGAGGCGCTGCCCGTCTGGGCAACGGAGTTCAACTGGATCCGCAGGCCTTCTGAGGATGGGCTTGAGATGTGCGATGGGGATGCCGACTATGCTCCCTATTTCCTCTGGCAGGAGGTGACAGCGCAGACGCAGGCCGACTATTTGGTCCGGGCCTTTCAGTATGCCGATACCCATTGGCCATGGATGGCGGGAATGTTCGTTTGGAACCTGGACTGGCACGACTATCTACCCTGGTGGCCCTGTGCGCACAGCCGCTACTATGCGCTGCGACGCCAGGATGGGTCCGATCTGGGGGCAGCGACGCCGGGGTATGCGGCCCTGGCCGACATGCCCAAGCGTCCCGGCTTGTTGGGCACACCGATGCTCGCGGTAGAGCCCCAACGTCGCATTCTGATGAGCGAGCTGTCGGCTTCGGAGGTTCTCAGCACGTCCTTCACCATCCTCAATGCCCGGTCGGATGTGCTGACCTGGACGGCTGCCATCTCGCAGAAGATGATGCCGGTCACCCTTTCGGCGCAACAGGGCGCCCAAGGTGAGCGACTGTGGGTTACCGTGGATACCTCGGGGCTGCTGACCGGCGCCTACACTGCGACGTTGACCATTGATGCGCTTCCGCCGGAGACCATGGCCCGGCCCCAGAGCGTAGATCTCGTGGTGCACCTGGTGGACGCCCTGCAGAGAGTCTACCTGCCCCTGACCTTGCGCGATCGGGCTTCGCCGAGTTCTTCCAGCGCTCCCCTCGGGCCCTCCAAGATTGGCACCCATGCCATCGCCGAGGGTGGCACTCTGGAATTGGTTGAGCAGGTCAGTGCCGCTGGAAGTCACGTCGCCGTGGTCAAAGCTGTGGTTGACTTTGGCTACCTGTGCGACGTGAAGGAGATCTCTCCCGAAACGCTCACCATCGGGCGCTGGTCCCATTGGAAGTGGGAGAGCGTCATTGCTGAGGCCGATCCAGCCGTGCAGGCTGGGGAGCATATGATGCGCCATATGGCACGCTGGGCGCCCTACCGCGGGTGCGTCGACTACTGGGAGGTTCTCAATGAGGTGAATCCTCCGACCGCGGAGGGCCATGCGTGGCTGGGAGAGTTCTTCAAAGCCGCGATGGACATCGCCGAAGCCAACGGCTACCGCCTGGCCCTCTTCTCCTACAGTATGGGCGTGCCCGAGCTCTACCATTGGGAGGCAATCGCGGAGACTGGTGTCTTTGCCCGAGCCGGGGCCGGCGGCCACATCCTGTCACTGCACGAATACGGCGGTCCGCTGCTGCGCGATCGTTGGGGCGAGGCGTTGCCGCGCTATCCGGGTCAGGATCCAGACGACCCCTCGCTGCCGCGCTATGCCGACCGCGGCGTCTTGGCCGGACGCTACCGCCACCTCTATGAGGAGATCCTTATCCCTCGCGGTGAGGCCATCCCGCTGGTCATCACCGAGGTCAACCTGGCCATCGAAGATCCCGACCGGCGCGCGGACTACTTCCTGGATGAGATTGCCTGGTACGACGATCGACTGCGAGAGGATGACTACGTGCTGGGTATGACAATCTTCACGCTGGGCGGTCACGTCGCCCAATGGGACCACTTCGATTACTACGAGTTCCTCCCCGATTTGGCAGCGCGCATCATCGCCCTGCAGAGCGAGTAAGACGCTCAGAGGCCCTCCCAGACGGCGTAGAGATCGTTACGGAGACCCAGGCGGGCTAGGATCCTGCCCACGCTCTGGTCAACGAGAGCCTCGACCGACGTCGGTCGGGCGTAGAAAGCGGGCACCGGGGGAAAGATCAGCGCCCCGTTCTCGGCAGCCTGGACCAGCAGCCTGAGGTGCCCCAAGTGGAGCGGAGTCTTGCGGACGGCCAGGATCAGCGGGCGACCCTCCTTGAGGGTGACGTCGGCGGCGCGGACGAGCAGGTTGTCGGTATAGCTGTTGGCGATGGCTGAGAGCGTCTTGATAGAACAGGGTGCCACCACCATGCCGTCCGTGGTGAAGGATCCGCTGGCGATTGGTGCCGCGAGGTCATCATCGGCATAGCGGTGCGTCGTGAGCCTCGCGACCTGATCGGTCGTCATCCCCAGCTCCTGCCCCAACGTCAAAGCAGCCGGCGGTGTGATGATCAGGTGCGTCTCTGCTCCCAGCGCCTGTAGCGCGGTCAGGAGCCTGACTCCGTAGATCGCTCCGCTTGCACCGGTGATGCCCACCACCACGCGTGAGACCGGTGGTGACGGGGATGGCGCCTTTGTCTCCCGCATATTGTCTCCCCTTGGGTCCAAGTTGTCTGTGGGCTCCATTATAACCGGATGCTCGCCAGGCGAAATCGCAGGGGCGCAGTATACTTTGTCTCGATGGGCGTTCCGCTACCAGCTATCGCAGGCAGCTATTTCATTGCGCACGCAGAGGAGGCTCTCAGATGACCGCTAACCTTGAACAGATCAATGATCAACTCGATGAGTTTGTCCTTCGCTCGATGGAGAAGACCGGGGTTCCCGGTGTGGTTGTGGGCATCCTACACGCAGGTGAGACGATGACCGACGGCTTTGGCGTGACCAACGTGGATCATCCGCTAGAGGTCACCGACGCAACCTTGTTTCAGATAGGTTCCATCACCAAGACGTTCACGACGACGGCCATAATGAGGTTGATCGAGATGGGCGAGCTGGAGATGGATGCCACGGTGCGGACGTACGTCCCGGACTTCAGAGTAGCGGATGCCGAGGCCTCCTCTCGGGCTACTGTGCGCCACCTCCTCACTCATATGGGGGGCTGGTTTGGTGACTTCTTCCACGACACCGGTGCCGGCGATGATGCTATGTCCAGATACGTAGACGCCATGGCCGACCTGGAGCAGGTGACACCACTGGGCGCTATGTGGTCGTACAATAATGCAGGCTTCTACCTGGCGGGCCATATCATAGAGCTGGTGACTGCCGAATCCTACGCAGCAGCACTAAGGAGACTGGTGCTTGAACCGCTCGGCCTGGAGCATGTCTTCTTTGACCCCGGTGATGTGCTCACTCACCGCTTTGCCGTGGGACATAGGTTGGGCGACGACGGCGCCGAGGTGGCCCGACCGTGGCCGCTGCCCCGCGCAGCTTACCCTGCCGGCGGCATCACCTGCACCGTGCATGATCTGCTGCGCTATGCTCTTTTCCATCTGGGGGACGGCACCGCGGGAGACGGGACCAGGTTGCTCAATCCTGCGTCCCTATCCCTGATGCAGTCCACCCAGGCAGGCATATGGAAGGATGAGACCTGCGGCCTCTCCTGGATGCTCAGCACTGTGGACGGAACTTGCCGGATCTCGCACGGTGGAGGCACTATGGGTCAGGTCTCGCTGCTTACCTTCGTGCCTGAGCATGACTTCGCGGTTGCGGTGCTCACAAATGCCGATCGAGGCGGTTCTGTGAGCCGTGAAGTGACCGCCTGGGTTTCAGAGCAGGTTTTGGGCTTGCAGACCCCTAAGCCAGAGCCTATAGAAGTCTCTGAAGAGGACTTGGCCGCCTACGCGGGACGCTACGCAAACCCGTATAACGATGCCGAGCTTGGCATGCTGGCTGGTCGGCTCGTGGCCCAGGTTGTGTACAAACGGGGATTCCCAAGTCAGGATTCACCACCGCCCCCATCTCCGCCTCCCGCGACACTGACGCTGTGCGAGCACGACCGCTTGCTCGTCCTTGACGGCCCTGCTAAGGGTGAAACAGTCGATGTGCTACGCAAGTCCGACGGCACAGTGGGGTGGCTCCGGATGGGCGGTCGTATTAGCAAACGCCAACTGTAAGAGCACTCTCCGTTGCACCGGCGGATGCGAGCTGGTGACGTGCGGCTCAACCTCCTGTTTCAGCTATTACTCCATCGGGATGGCAACGGCGAGCGCCTGTTCCGCTAGCTGCGGACGGCGGTGCATTGACAGCGTGTCGGGCGGGCTGGTGTATAATCTTTGCGATGACCGTCACCTCTGATACCGTCCACCGCTCGGAGTCCGCCGCTGCGGCCGTTTGTGGCGGCCTCACGAACGCAATATGGCGCCTGGCTTGGCCCATCACGCTGAGCCAGGCGCTCTTTATGCTGCCCGGCCTCTACGACTCTCTCTGGCTGGCGCGCCTGGGCGCCGGTGCTCAGGCGGCCGCCGGGTTGGCCGTCTCGGTCCGTATTACGCTGATCAGCGTGCTGATGGCGCTAAGTGGCGCTAGTGGCGCGGTGGTGGCCCGCTACGTCGGCGCGGAGGATCAGCGCAACGCCGACCTGGCCACCTTGCAGGCAGTGATCCTTATGGTGCTCAGCTCTGGCACGCTCGGACTGTTCGGTTTTCTGCTTGCCGAGCCCTTGATGCGCCTGGCTGGCGCCGATGCTACCGTGCTGCCCCTTGCCGTGGGCTATGCGCGTGTTCTCTTCGCTGGCTTGATCGCGATGGAGCTGGTCCCCAGCGTTGGGGGTATGCTCAACACGGCCGGCGCACCTCAGGTCCGGTTGACCATGATGCTCTGGGTGATGGGAACCCAACTTGTCGCACAACCGTTCCTGACGCGGCAGTTCGGGATCGAAGGGGCGGCCGCATCGGTGGTCGGAGCGCACCTTGTGGGGATGCTTTGGGGTCTGCGTGTCCTGCTGTGCGGGCGGGCGACCGTGCGCATCGATCTGCATGCCCTGCGGATCGACCTGCCGATGATGCGCCGCATCGTGCGCATCGCGCTACCTGCGGTGATCCAGCGCGGTGCGCCCAACCTGGCAGCCTCGCTCCTGATCCGTTTGGTCGCCACCTATGGTTCCGGTCTCCTGGCTGTCTGGGTCGTTGCCAACCGTGTCCTGGGCGTTGCTCAGGTGCCCGGAACCGGCATCTCTGGGGCTGCTTCAGCGATGGTGGGGCTCAACCTGGGCGCCAAGCAGGTGCAGCGCGCAAAGCAGGCGGTGTGGTTTATTTGCCGGGTGGCTCTGGTCATAGCGGCTGCCCTGACATTGATCTTGCTGGTCTCGGCGCCCTGGGTGCTTGGCTGGTTCAACCTCGAGCCGGAGACGCTGGCGCCCGGTACTGTGATGCTGCGGTGGCTGTGCCTAGGCTACCTGGTACAGACAGTTACCCTCGTCTACGATGCGGCGCAAGTCGGGGCCGGAGACACGGTGTCGCCGATGCTCGTGAACTTGGCGGCGCTGTGGCTGGTGCAGCTGCCCCTGGCCTGGCTCCTTGCCAAAGGTCTTGGCATAGGGCCACAGGGTATCTGGCTGGGCCTGCTTGTCGGGTGGTGTCTTCAAGCCGTGCTGATGGTTCGCCGTTACCACGAGGCGCGCTGGCAGGCTGTGCGACTGTAGGCCTGCACGCAGTCACAAAGGGTTGGTGGGTTGGTGCGCGACACCGAGAAGCGACCGTCAATCTAGCGCTCGAGCAACCGGCGGCGAATTTGCGTGCAGTGCCTTTTTGCCGCAGGAGACAGCAGAGTTGGTACTCGCCGACGATCTGGTGAAGCCGGTGCTCTACGTGTTACGCTGTAACCTGACGGTCCGGCGGTAACGATTCAATGGTGCAGAAGAGCTGAAAGCGACAAAGCAGGTTCGTGATCCTGGCGTCGTCTGGCATGGAGCCGGATTGAACAAACTGAACCTGCGTAACTAGCGAGGCCGAGACAGACACAGGATACGGCACGATGATGGTGGAGATGGAGGAGCAGCCATCATGCTTAGCCTATTTTCCGCACCTTAACAGTTGAATATTAGGGAACAACATGCAATAAATCCTTATCAGAGAGCCGTGTTCTGGGGGGCTGAAGTCCCGCATGGGGCAGCGTGGAGCAGGCTGAGGGCTCCCGCATAGGCTTCAGGGAATCGGAGGGCCGCTTGTTCGTGCTTGCGGCACACGCCTC
>PWVB01000149.1 GCA_003562365.1 Anaerolineae bacterium | reverse complement strand
CAGCACCACGATATAACCGAGGAGCCAAGTGGCAAGAGCCGTCGTCCGCCCACTCGCCACGGCGTATTTTGAGCCCAACGAGCCGACGTAGGCCACCAGCAGTGCAATCATTGACCTGGTGCTCTGGGTCACTTTCTTAGCGCAGAATCCGCACGCCCACTCCCAGCAGAGGAACCGCTGCTGACGCCGGAGCTGCCGGGCCATCAGCCCAGGTTTGGCATCGTCAGCACGATAATCGTTGGTGACGCCAGATCCAAGAGCAACTCGATGAGAATCATCTGGATAGGCGCAACGGGAAAGTGCAGACCGACCGCCAGCGGCACCACGAAAGCAGTACTCAGGATCGACATGGCCGCAGATAGCAGTTAAAGGGCTAGTCTACCGCACGATGTGTATCGGTGGGTCATCTAGACTGGCGAAAGCCCCAGTTTGCAGTAAACTCACTCCGGTTTTGATCTGACGGGGTCCACCTAATCCGAGAAGGAGGCAACAATGTCCAACGTCTGGGTTGCATTGGGTCTTACGTTCCTTGCTGGATCGGCAACCGGTGTCGGTAGTCTAATCGCTTTCTTTGCAAAGCGCACCAACTACCGCTTTCTGTCTATATCGACCGGATTCTCGGCCGGAGTCATGATCTACATATCCTTTGTAGAGATCTTTGCCGAAGGACTCGAGTCACTGGAAGAAGCATACGGTGTGACGGCGGGCCATTGGGCTATGATCGCCGCCTTCTTCGGAGGCATCTTGTTGATCGGCCTTATCGATAATCTGATTCCCGCTGGAGTGAACCCGCACGACATCCACGGACATAAAGGTATGGAGCCGCCAGAGGACTGGGATGGTGTGGGCGATCCCACTAACCAACCAACCCCGGTGACACCGGCTACTGACAATGGCCGCCCAGAGGAGGGTCCAGGCAACTCTGAGGAACTGATGCGCACTGGGCTTTTCACGGCCCTAGCGATCGCCTTGCACAATTTCCCCGAGGGCTTGGTCACATTTTTGACCGCGCTACAGGATCCCGCGCTTGGGGCGGCGATCGCCGTGGCGATCGCGCTCCACAACATTCCTGAGGGAATCAGCGTCTCGGTCCCGATCTACTACGCTACGGGAAAGCGCAGTGTCGCCTTCCTCTACTCGGCAATCAGCGGGATGGCCGAACCCATCGGCGCGTTGATCGCCTATGGTGTGCTCCGTCTCTTCGTGGGCGGCGACCCTGGATTCGTGCCGCCGCAGCTGATGGGCGTGCTCTTTGGTGGCGTGGCCGGCGTGATGGTCTACATCAGCTTTGACGAACTACTGCCCACCAGCCGGACCTACGGCAAGGGCCACGACAGCATCTTCGGCCTGGTCATTGGTATGGCGGTTATGGCGGTAAGCCTGGTGTTGATGGAGTGAGTTCCGCACACCGCGGCCTGCGCTGCGCAGTGCCACGCAGATCAACGAAAACGGCGTGCTGAGCGTCGACGACGGGCGTAGCGTGCCCGCCGAGCGCCTGACCGTCCCGCTGGCGCTACCAGTAGGGCGAGGAACGGCAACCGTCTCTCAACGGCAGGCCAGCCCTTACCGGCACTCATAAGAGTGTCAGCCATCATGCAGAGCGCCGAGGTCAGACACCAGGCACACGTTGCGCCGATGACGAATGGTTGGAGGTAGGTCAAGAAGACAGATACGCCCAGTCCAAAAAACGACATCAGAAAGGTTGCGGCGTGGAGCAGATCGGAGTCGGGACGAATCCAAGTATTGTAGACATACACGCCCATAATTGAAAGATAGCCGATGACACCGACGACTGCCAGAGGCAAGAAGCCGAAAATAAAGGCGTACTCGCTCTGCTGTACAGTGTTGCAGTCCCCTACCGGGCCGCAGAAGGCCTCGGCGCCTGTGGTGTCAACATAGGATAGATAGATTGCTGCGGCCAAGCCAATGGTCAGCACAACCAGCATAGCCCAGTTTGGCAGCCTAGTAGTCAGCCGCTGCTGCCACCGACGCGGTCGGATAACCAGCACGATGCTGATGAGCAGCGCTACCAACACCACCACCGACACGGAGTTCCCCAATGGGTCCCGCATAAACCGTGTCCGTAGCGTCGCGGTGTCGTTGACAGGAGACGCCAGATCCGCCACCGCTGTTTCAATACCAGGCAAGTCGGGCCAGCCGACGCCTCCTGCAAGAAGATACTGCTCGATGTAAATGGGAAGCTGCTGCGGGATTTCCAGTGAGCCGACCAACACCTTGTCGCCAATCACAATCATTGGTACACCGATCAAGGATGGTTCGTAGCGCTCCACGGCTGCCTGCCAGAGCGCCTGGCCCTGCGGCAGGCTCGTGTCGAGATGCGCGATTTCCAGACTCTCACCGTACCGCGCCTCCAAAGGGGGCAAGACTTCCGCCTTCACCACATTGCAGTGTGGGCAGGTAGGTGAATAGAAGTAGACGACCTGGACGACTTCCTCAGATTGCGCCATCACCGGAATCACGCCGTGGAACCCACTGAGGAAGCTCATTACTATGAGGACCAGACCCAGAAGCTGCACTCGATATCGCATCAAAGACCACTCCCTTAGGTGCCTGAATACTACTCTCAATATAGCACAAATTGGCGAAAACCGTATCGATTTAGCCCAGAACTGGCTGTTCTCCGTAACGTTTCTACTCCTCCTCCGTTATCATGGGTGAACGGAGGGCACGCTAGTTACATACTCCCGGGTTGGTTTAAGTTTGAAAGCAGTTACGTGGATGGTCGTTGCAGCTTAAGGAGGGACGGGAATGAAGCTAAGTCGAAAGTATTGGCTGAGCCTGATCACGGCTCTGGCACTGCTGAGCACTGGTATTAGCGCTACCGTTGTCGGGGCCGCGACAACGCCACGGGCGATACTGGCGGAAGAGGAACCAGATGACGGGGCCATCAACTACTTCTGCGCTAACCTCGAATCCGAGTTCCAGCATCCCGTAGGCGCAGCCCTCGCGCATCACTATAACATCGACTACGAGCAGGTGATGGGTTGGTTCTGCGGTGATGACGACACCGAGGCTTTGGGGTTCGGCCAGATCATGCTAGCACTGCGAACTGCCTACCGCCTCCTTGACGACGGGGAAGACCTCGAGGCGAAAGCCCAGGAGCTCTTGGAACGCCGGCTGGATGGCGAGGGATGGGGCGTGATATGGCAAGAACTTGGCGTCATTGGACGTCCCATCTGGGTCGGGCCACGGGACAATAACGATGATTCAGAGCGCGTAGGTCCACCCGAAGGTGCTGGCCCGCCGGAGCACGCCGGCCCGCCGGAACACGCTGGCCCGCCGGAGCACGCTGGCCCGCCGGAGCACGCTGGCCCGCCCGAAGGTGTTGGGCCACCGGAGAACGCAGGTCCACCGGCAGGTGTCGGTCGACCGGGCTCAGCGGGCCCGCCGTCCAGACAGGCTGGGGGTAGACCGTAGCAGGACCGCGGCAAGTAGCTGTAGGTGCAGAAGACCCGATTTCTGTTCAAATCCGGCGGAGAGCTTGAGTTCTCCGCCGGATTAGATATCTGCCTTTCACACGGCTGACCCGCCGTGTCCGGCCTTTTGCGCTCGATAGACTCCAGCGGCTCTCAGGGCTACCCAAGCTCGAAGCCGCTCTCGTGGTGGTAGGTGATAAGATCTCCAGGTACCGCCTTGCGCAGCACCTCTGCCCGCCGGATCACCCGCAATAGCCAGCGCTCACTGGGATGGTCATCGCGCAAGAAGACCTTCGCCTCATCCGCCGTCGCCCAACGAACAGCTTGATGCTCGGGGCTCAGACGCACCACTGGGGCGCAGATAGGCGAGCAGTGATAGACGACCCCGACCAGTTCGTTCGCCCTGTCCCGCGGCCCACGATAGAAGTGGGTGGTCCCGATGATGAAATCCGGTTGCACCGCCAGGCCCACTTCCTCGCGCACCTCACGGTGCAGCGCCGACTCGAAACCCTCACCCTGATCGAGACGACCGGTCACACACTCCCACGCACCCGGCGAAAAATCCTTTTCAGCCGCCCGCTTTAGCATCAGATACGCCCCGCGATCCGGGTCCCAGATCAGAGCAGCAATGCCGGCCCGAAAGCTACCAATCACCATTTGAGCGTCCCTCCCAATTTGACTTTGCATATTGCAGGATCTATGGTATTATACAGATGGACGCGTAGCGATGGGGCTATGATTCGGCGCCGCTCAGTGCTGCGGAGGCTGGACAGCACCGACATCGTGGCCTTCTAGCTACGTTCATAGTAGATTAGCTAGCATTAGGAGTAGAGAAGTGGCAGAACGAGAAAGCGGTACCGTAAAGTGGTTCAACGATTCGAAGGGCTATGGCTTCATCTCACGAGAATCTGGAGATGATGTATTCGTCCATTATTCCGACATTCAGGGTGGAGGCTTCAAGTCTCTACGTGAAGGTCAGAAAGTGGAATTCAGCGTAGAGCAGGGCGACAAGGGGCCGAAGGCCACCAACGTCTCAGCCCTTGACTCTGGACCGAGCACCAGCCCTTCGTACGACTGGTAGACGTCTAACGCGTTAGGTAGCTCAGCATAGGTCGCATCCCCACCTCCGCAGGGATGCGGCCTCTGTTTTTTTGACTAGTCGGCCTCCAACTTGGCATTGACCAAACCCAGAATCTCCTCCTCCAAGGCGTGGGCCTGCGCTGCCAGCTCCGCTGCCTCATCCAGCATCTGACGCACATCCGACCTACTGCCCCCAGACGCGTCGTCTTCCGGCGCCTCGACCCCAGGCACATCGGCTAGCGTGAGAGCGTTGGTTCTGACATTCAGATGTGCAGCCCGGACAGCAGTACGAGCGCAGAGTGCTCCCACCCCAACATCAGAGACGGCATTGGGGTTTCCAATCTGAGCCATCGCTTTGATGACGGCCATGGAGCGAACAGCAGCCCGCATCGTCTCTAGCGGCGTCTCAATCGCCCCCAGCGTAGCCTCTCGAATCGCTCTGTTACGTGCAGCCTGTTCCTGACTGGTGGATTTGGGTCTGCGGTAGGCTGCCATCAGCGACTCGAACGCCTGGGTGTCCGCATCCACCAACGGCAGCAGCGTCTCTAGCGCCTCCCGGCCTTGCACCGCCCAATCTGAGAACTCTTGCCACCGGGCGTCCCAGCCCCGTTTGTGAGCCGAGCCGTTGGCCACCATCGTCCCCAACGCTGCACCCAGCGCACCTACAGCAGCAGCAACAGAACCGCCACCGGGTGTGGGCGCCTCAGACGCCACGGCGTCCACAAACCCCGCGACGCTCCTGTCGACCAACCGATCTTTATGCGCCTCTTGCGCGGCGATCGCGTATTCGATGATACGTTTCTCCGCCTGGAAGGGTGTGAACTCCTCCAATCCCAGGGAACGCACCGCGATGCGGATGATCTCGCGCTCTGGGATACCTAAGGAGCGCTGCTGCTTGCGCAAAAAGTGCTCTCCCGCGGCACGAAGGACGCGCAGAGGCACCAGCCCCACGATCTCGGAGCCAGTAACTCTCAAGCCTCGCGCCCTGGCCCGATCACAGACCTCCCCAAAAGCCATATGCAACGGGGTTGTCTGGATATCCGTGAGATTCATCGATACCTGGCAGACACCGTACTCCTCTATGTACCAGCCGATGGCTTTCACTCCCTCAAGCGTCCCGGGGACCCGGACTGGCTCTCCGTGCTCGTCGCGCACCACCGCACCCGTCAGCCGGTTTCCCACACGCTTCACCCGTCCCCGATCCCGTACATCGAAGGCAACGGCGTTGGCCCGGCGTGTCGAGGTGGTGTTAAGGTTGACATTATAGGCAATCAGGAAGTCCCGGGCACCGATGACAGTTGCCCCGGCGCGCGCGTTAAAGGCAGTCGGCCCAAAATCCGGCTCCCAGGCCGGATCTCGAAGCTTTTCCATCAAGCCTTCATACTCACCCTGACGAATGTAGGCCAGATTCTCACGCTCCGGGCGAGATGCAGCCGCCTCATATAGATATACCGGTATGCCCAGGGATTCGCCCACCCGTTGGGCTAGCTGACGGGCAAAATCAACGGTCTCCTCCATCGTGACGCCCGAAACTGGCACCAGCGGACAGACGTCGGTGGCGCCCATTCGCGGATGCTCTCCCCGATGATGGCGCATATCGATCAGCTCTGCTGCGGCACGAATCGCTGCAAAAGCAGCCTCGACTACAGGCTCCGGCTCCCCCACGAACGTCATCACCGTCCGATTCGTGGAAACGCCGGAATCAACATCCAGCAACGTCACACCCTCAATAGTATCGATAGCGGCAGCGATGGCTTCAATGGTCTCCTGATCGCGACCCTCGGAGAAATTTGGGACACACTCAAGCAGTCTTGGCATCGATGACCTCCCCGTCACCTGTGGACCTCAACACCCGCATTTTGCCTCCGGCTCGGCAGAAGCTCCGGGGGCAGCAGTTCGAGTAGCGCTCCAGACTGCACCATCGCCATCGCCGCCACAATATCTGGGGTGTGGATGCGATCCTTGGCATAGAAAGGCACTACCTCACGGAGTTGTGTCAGCGCCACCAGCAGCTGCGGCGATGTCTGCATCGGCGCGCGAAAGTCGACACCTTGTGCCGCGCACAGATACTCCACAGCCAGCACCCCGGCGGTGTTCTCGGCCATATCGCCCAGCCGGCGCGCCGCAAAGGCAGCCATGCTCACGAAGTCCTCTTGGTTCGCCGAAGTGGGCAGGCTATCGACGGAGGCCGGATGCGCCAGCGACTTGTTTTCGCTCGCCAGTGCTGCTGCCGTCACCTGCGGAAGCATATAACCCGAGTTAAGACCACTGTTCTCTACCAGAAAGGGCGGTAAATGGCTCAGATGCTCGTCGATTAAGAGGGCAGTGCGCCGCTCTGAAAGTGCCCCGATCTGTGCAATGGACAATGCCAATGTATCCGCCGCCAACGCCACTGGTTCGGCGTGGAAATTACCGCCTGAGAGCGTCACACCCTCTGCCGCAAAGACCAGAGGGTTGTCGGATACAGCGTTGGCCTCTATATGCAGCGTCTCCGCCACTGAGCATATGAGATCGAGACAGGCCCCCAGTACCTGCGGCTGACAGCGCAGCGAATAGGGATCCTGAACCCGCGGACAATCCCGATGAGACGCGCAGATTCCGCTGTTGTCCAGGAGCATCCGATAGGCTGCCGCACACGCAATCTGACCGGCGTGCCCCCGGATGTCGTGGATACGTGCATCAAAAGGCACATCAGTACCCATCGCCGCGTCAACCGCCAAAGCACCGATCACCAGTCCACTGCCCAACAGCGTCTCGGCCTGAAAGAGCCCTGCAAGTGCCAGGGCGGTGGAGACCTGAGTCCCGTTCAGAAGTGCGAGGCCCTCCTTCGGTCGTAGCTGCAGCCGCGACAGCCCCAGCGATTCCAGCACCTCAGCCGCCGGACGGATCTTGCCACGCCAATGGAACTCCCCACAGCCCAGCAGTGTGACACTCATATGGGCCAAGGGCGCCAAATCGCCGGACGCCCCTACAGAGCCCTTAGCTGGAATGCAGGGCAACGCTGCGTGATTGACCAGCGCTACGAGTTGCTCAATAGTCTCGCGCCGGACGCCGGAGTAGCCACGAGCCAAACTGTTGATCTTCAGGACCATTATCAACCGCACTACACCATCATCGAGCCGGGGCCCGATTCCAGCGGCGTGCGACAACACCAGATTCTGCTGCAGCTGCTCCAGATCCGCATCGGAGATCCGCATATCGGCCAGCATACCAAACCCCGTGTTGATGCCATAGACCGTACCCTGGGCTGCCACTACATCCAAAACCGTCTGATGCGCTGCATCAACGGCTGCAAAACATTCAGGATTGAGTGTGATGTGCACAGGCTCTTCATAGACCCGCCGCATTTCGGTGAGGGTCAGCGTGCCGGGCGTCAGAAGGAGCTTAAACACACCTGAGCCTCATCAGATGTCGGATACGGAGCACGCTTCGGTCAGCGCACATCATCGTCCCCCCATGGGCAAGTCGAGCCCCTGCGCTTCAGCACAGGCGATCGCTTCGAGATAGCCTGCATCAGCATGCCGCATGACGCCAGAGCCCGGGTCGTTTGTGAGGACCAGCGCCAGCCGTCGAGCTGCCGCTTCGGTCCCATCGGCGACGATCACCAAGCCGGCGTGTTGTGAGAATCCCATACCCACCCCACCCCCGTGGTGAAAGCTCACCCATGTTGCGCCGCTGGCGGTGTTGAGCAGGGCATTAAGTATTGGCCAGTCGGAGACCGCATCGGAGCCGTCGCGCATTGCTTCTGTCTCGCGGTTAGGGCTGGCCACCGAGCCGGAATCGAGGTGATCCCGTCCGATAACAATCGGGGCCTGCAGCTCGCCGCGCGCCACCATCTCATTGAACGCTAGCCCCAGTCGTGCGCGATCCCCTAACCCCCCCCAGCAGATACGCGCCGGTAGCCCCTGCCAGGCGATCCGCTCGCGCGCCATATCCAGCCAGTGATGAAGGTGGTGGTCGTCCGGAATCAGCTCCTTCACTTTGGCGTCGGTTCGGTAGATGTCCTCGGGATCACCGGAGAGTGCCACCCATCGAAAGGGTCCAGTGCCGCGACAGAAGAGGGGGCGGATATAGGCTGGCACGAAACCGGGGAAGTCGAAAGCTTCCTCTACCCCTGCTTCCTGTGCCATCTGCCGGATGTTGTTGCCGTAATCAAAGACTGGAATGCCCAACCGATGGAAACCCAACATCGCCCGCACCTGTTGGGCAATCGAGGCCATAGCCTCGCGGACCACACGGTCCGGATCGCTCTGACGCAGTGTCTCAGCCTGTGCCAGAGTCCAGCCGACCGGCAGGTAGCCATTGAGCGGATCGTGGGCCGAGGTCTGATCTGTCACCGCGTCAGGTATTATCCCCCGGCGCAGTAGCTCCGGGAAGACCTCACCAGCATTCCCCAGCAGGCCGATGGAAAGTGGGGACCGGGTCTGGCACGCGTCGCGGATCTTGTCCAGAGCTCGGTCTAGGTCGGTCTCCATGGCATCAACATAGCCCATCTCCAAGCGACGCTGAATCCGCGCCGGGTCGCATTCGACCGCCAACATCGAGGCACCAGCCATCGTGCAGGCCAGTGGCTGGGCGCCGCCCATCCCGCCGAGCCCACCGGTGAGGAACCACTTACCGCTGAGATCACCACCGTAGTGCGCTTTCCCGCACGCCACGAAGGTCTCATAGGTGCCCTGAATGATGCCTTGAGTACCAATATAGATCCACGAACCGGCGGTCATCTGACCGTACATCATCAGTCCTGCCCGATCCAAAGCGTTGAAGTGCTCCCAGGTCGCCCAACGCGGCACTAGGTTGGAGTTAGCAATCAAGACCCGTGGCGCATCTGAATGGGTACGGAAGACCCCCACCGGCTTACCTGACTGAACCAACAGCGTCTCATCCGTCTCCAGACGCCTGAGCGTGTCCACGATCGTGTCATAGCAGGCCCAGTTGCGGGCCGCGCGACCGATGCCACCATAGACAACCAGCTCCGCCGGTCGCTCCGCCACCTCCGCATCCAGGTTATTCATCAGCATTCGTAGCGGCGCCTCAGTCAACCAGGAGCGACAAGTCAGCTTCGCACCGGTGGGAGCCTTGATCCTTCGTTCGGCGTCATTTCGGTTGAGCATCACACCCATCTATACCCTCCCACACAACTGGACCACGGGGATCATACCGGATATACTATAGTCTACCTAGTCTCTAGTATACGCCAGGACACCAAATGGTTCCAATGGAGCTGCTATGAAAGCTGATTTGCTCCTCCAGGACGTACGTATTGTCACGATGGTGGGCGGCCGGTATGGGCTTATCGAGAACGCGGCCCTTGTTGTCCACGAGGGCATCATTCGCTGGGTTGGGGAAGCTCTGGCACTGCCGCAGGTCCAGGCCCGCACGGTCCTCGCCGGACGGAGAAGGCTTGTCACCCCTGGTCTGATCGATTGCCACACCCATCTTGTTTACGGCGGGAACCGGGCCGCTGAGTTTGAACAACGGCTCTTGGGGGCCACTTATGAGGAGCTCGCCGCAGCAGGCGGTGGCATTATGGCCACAGTGAAGGCCACCCGGCGCACGTCCGCCGAGGCATTGGCCGCCGCCGCACGCCCGCGTCTCCGCACCCTGTTGCGTGAAGGCGTCACAACGGTGGAGATCAAGACCGGTTACGGTCTTGATCTGGAGACTGAACTCAAGATGGTTCGAGTGATGGAGATGCTGGAGGAGGATCTGCCGGTTGAGATCGCCAAGACCTTCCTGGGCGCCCACGCCTTACCACCCGAGTATCGACGGCGTGCCGAGGCCTACGTTGATCTTGTGTGCGACCAGATGCTACCCCAGATGGCGGAGCGCGTGGAGGCCGTCGACGTCTTCTGTGAGGCAATCGCGTTCACTCCGGCGCAGACGCAGCGGATCTTTGGCCGGGCCCTGGAGCATGGACTGTCCATCAGGATTCACGCAGAGCAGCTGAGCAATCTCGGCGGCGCGCTGCTGGCCGCCGGGATGGGCGCTACCTCGGCCGACCATTTGGAGTATCTGGATGGCGCTGGTGCCCGCGCGATGGCCGCAGCTGAGACCGTTGGAGTCCTACTACCCGGTGCGCTCTACACGCTTCGTGAGACACGCCGTCCTCCCGTCGACCTGCTGCGCCGGCTCGGGGTGCCGATGGCGGTGGCCACCGATGCCAACCCCGGCACATCCCCGTGTTTTTCGATACTCACAACTATGAATATGGCCTGCGTCCTCTTGGGCCTCACACCTGAGGAAGCGCTAGCCGGGGTCACCGTGCACGCAGCCCGGGCACTCGGAAGAGCGGGACGGCTGGGCACAATTGAGGTCGACAAGCAGGCCGACCTGGTGCTCTGGGATGTCGAGACACCGGCCGAACTCGCCTATTACATCGGTTACAATCCGTGCAGTCAGGTGATCAAGCGCGGCAGGTCGCTCACCCTGAGCTAACGCCGCCCCGTATACTGGACAGCCAGCCTGCCAATACCGTCAGCGGTCGTCAGGTTCCTACGTACCGCGCATACAAACCGCGAGCCGCACCGGCATCACTTATGCCTTTGATTATCGCGCGCCCATCACGGAAAAGCGTGAGCTCGATGTCAGCACTGCGAAAGCGCAACAGGTATTCGTTGTGAACGACATCACCCAACGGTGCTAAGCGTCGCTCCAGCGAGACAAAATCTGGCACCTGTACGCCTCGAGGCTTGACCTGTACAGCATCGCGACCGCAGAGCGCGGCGCTGGTCGTCCCCTGCCGGCCCTCCAGGAAGTCATATGTGCCGTCGTCACAAGCCCGACAGCGCACCTCGTCCTTGACAAGGCCGACGCGCTCACTGACACCCCGCCATACGTCAATATAGCGCAGATCCCGGCAGAGCGCTCCGGTTTGGCCGGTGAGCAGCTTGAGCGCTTCAGTCACCTGCCATGCGGCGACGATCTGCGGCACCGTACCCAACACCCCCACGGTATCGCACGTATCGATGGCACCGGGTGCGGGCAGGTCGGTGAGCATGCATCGAAAGCACGGTCCGTCGTCGAGCAGGAAGAGCTTGGTCATTCCGTGGACACCTATAGCCGCTCCGTAGATCCAAGGGCGCCGGTGCTTGAGGCAAGCATCGTTCACCAGCATGCGCACCTCGAAGTTGTCACCACCGTCCAACACCAGATCGCAGTCGGCGACAAAGGCTTCGACATTGTCGGACGCCACATCCGCCACCACTGGATCGATGGTGACGTGACGGTTCACCCGCCGCAGTTTTTCCGCTGCCGCGACAGCTTTTGGCAGATGCGCCGCGATGTCATCTTCGTCGAAGAGAACCTGCCGATGCAGGTTGTGCGTTTCGATAAAATCGCGGTCCACGAGGCGCACATAACCTACGCCGGCGCGTACCATGCCGCTGGCCAACGCCGTGCCCAGTGCACCGACTCCGATCACTGCGACGCGAGCTTCCAGCAAACGTCGCTGGCCCTCCACCCCAATCTCCGGGAGCAGCATCTGCCGCGAGTAGCGCCGCAGAGCGTCAGGATGAACCGTCACCATTGGATTCCTCAAACTGAGCGGCAGCGGCTCCCAGCGCCTCAGGAGGTAATACCTCGTTCATACTACCACTGCGGAACCCCGACAGATCAACTGTCACATAAGTGTAGCCCAGAGACTTGAGTCGAGCCACAATGCTGTTGCGGAGCTCATCGTTGAGCAGGCGCGCCAACTCGGCAACCTCAATCTCCAAACGCGCCACGGTGTCGTGATGCCGCACCCGCACTTGACGCAGGCCGTAGTCATTGCGCAGCAGGTCCTCAGCCGCCTCAACCCGAGCCAGCGCCTCGGCCGTGATCTGTGCGTAATACGGAAACCGCGAGGCCAGGCAGGCCATAGCCGGCTTATCCCAGGTCGGCAGCCCAAGCTCGCGGGAGAGAGCCCGCACATCGTCTTTCGTCAGCGCGGCCTCAAGCAGCGGCGCCCGCGCACCCTGCTGCTTCGCCGCGCGCATTCCCGGCCGATGATCCCCCAGATCATCCAGAGTTGCGCCATAGACCACGTTGTCAAATCCAACCTCGCGCACAATGGCGTTCAGCTCTTCAAAGAGATGACCCTTGCAATAGAAACAGCGTTCGGGCGGATTATTGGCGAAGTTCGGGTCCTCCAGTTCCGCGGTAGCGATGCGGCGCTGGCTAGCTCCCAAGTCGCGGGCGAGCTCCGCCGCCGCTTGCTGCTCACTGGCAGGATAGGTCGGCGACTCAGCCGTAACAGCGAGCACCTTCTCAGGGCCCAGCGCTTCCACCGAAGCCGCCAGCAAATAGGAGCTGTCCACACCGCCGGAGTAAGCCACCACCACGCTACCCAATCCCTGCAGTAGGCCATATAGTCGCATACGTTTCTGAGCTAGAACAGTCATCCAGTTCACGCTTTCTGTTGGCCCATACAGGGAGTCAGGCGTTGGCCGTTCGTAAGGGCTCCGCCTCAAGATCCATCATTCGCGGATGGCACCGGCACTGGCCCGGGCCGCACCTGGAATACAGCGAGACTGGCCCTGGCGTTGGCCAGTAACCCACCGATCCGGTGATCTGGGGAGCCGAGGAAGATCTCACGGACCCGTCGAAGGTCCAGTGTGTCGCACAGCAGACGGAAGTCGCGCACCGTACACAGATGCACGTTGGGCGTCTCGTACCATTCGTAGGGTAACAGCGGCGTCCGCGGCATTCGCCCGGTGAACAGCAACTGCAGCCGGACCCGCCAATGGCCGAAATTGGGGAAGCTGATGATCGCCGTCCGGCCCACGCGCAGCATCTCCCGGATCACCCGCACTGGGTCGGCGGCTTGCTGCAGCGTTTGGCTCAAGATAACCACGTCGAAGGCCTGGTCGTGGTAGAATCCCATCCCCTCCATCATATCCCCGTGGTAGACGGCGACGCCGCGCTGAATACAGGCCAGGACTGCCTGCTCGTTGATCTCAATGCCCCGCGCTATGCATCCCTTATCATGGGCCAGTGCCGCCAACAGCTGACCGTCGCCGCAGCCTAGGTCGAGCACCCGCGCCCCATCGGCCACCAGCGAAGCGATCAGTTCATAGTCAACACGCCGCCTGGAGGCCGGGCTTCCGATCCGGTCAGACCCGGTCATAGCGCATCCTTCCGCACCTGGCGATGCACGTTCGCCAGGAAACCACTGACGGTCCTCCCCAGCTCCTCGTTGGGCAACAGGAAGGCATCGTGACCATAGGGATTGTGAATATCCAGATACGTGGTCGGCACACCATTGGCCTGCAAAGCTTTGACAATCTCCTTCGCAGCCGATGTGGGAAAGAGCCAATCACTACTGAATGACACGACCAGGAATTCGGCCTGGATCCGCTCCAACGCCATCACCAACGAATGATGACCGTTGGCCAGATCGAAGTAGTCGATGGCCTTGGTGATGTACAGATAGGAGTTAGCATCAAAGCGCCGCACAAAGCTGTCGCCCTGATACTTCAGATAACTCTCGACCTGGAACTCCGTCTCGAAATCATAGCCGAAAGCCCGACGGTTCTGCAAGCGGCGTCCGAACTTAGCGCGCATCTGGTGGTCAGACAGATAGGTGATATGACCCACCATTCGAGCGATGGCCAGGCCAGCCGAAGGCGGTGTCCGACCGTAGTAGTCGCCGCCCCGCCAATCGGGGTCAGCCATTATCGCTTGGCGGCCCACCTCGTTGAAAGCTATCCCCTGGGCATTGAGACGCGCCGATGTAGCGATGGCCAACACCGATGCTACCGCGTCAGGGTACCGTACCGCCCAGTCAAGCGCCAGCATCCCCCCCATACTCCCGCCTCCCACAGCGAGTAGGCGTTCGATGCCGAGATGCTCCACAAGCCGCTTCTGAGCCCGCACCATGTCGCCCACTGTAACCACTGGGAAGCTTAGACCATACGGCTTCCCAGTATTGGGGTCGACGCTCGCCGGCCCGGTGCTGCCCTTGCACCCACCGATCACATTGGCACAGATCAGATAATACCGATCAGTGTCAAAGGGCTTACCAGGTCCCACCATAATATCCCACCAGCCTGGCTTGCGATCCTCCGGCGTATGATAACCGGCCATATGGGCGTCACCCGAAAGCGCATGGAAGATAATGATCGCGTTGTCGCGAGCCGCATTCAGCGCGCCATAGGTCTCATATGCTTGCGTGACGGGACTCAACGTACGCCCACAGTCCAGCGGCAGGGGCGCCTCAAAGGTCCACGTCTGAGTCTCCACCAATCCTACACTCTGGTCACCACCAAGCCTGGAGGTCTCCTTTACCTCGATCTCATTGTCGATCGCCATGCCGGGTCCTCAGCTAGCCTGCAAGGCTTGATCCAGATCGGTCAGAATGTCCTCGGGGGTCTCCAGACCAATCGACAGGCGGATGAAATCCGGTGTGACCCCGGCAGCGAGCAGCTCAGCCTCACCAAGCTGTTGGTGCGTCGTTGAGGCGGGATGAATCGCAAGGCTGCGCGCATCGCCGATATTGGCTAGGTGACTGAAGAGCTGCAGGTTCTCGATAAACGCCTGGCCGGCCTCCATACCGCCCTTCACGCCGAAACCCACTAACCCGCTTGCGCCCTGCGGCAGATAGCGCGAAGCCAGTGCATGACTCGGATGACTCTCCAGTCCGGGGTAGAGCACCCAGGCGACCTGAGTATGGCCTTCGAGGAAGCGTGCGACCGTCAGAGCAGTTTCCGAATGACGCGCCATCCGGAGACTCAACGTCTCGATCCCTTGCAGGATTAGGAACGCGTTGAAGGGACTGATGCAAGCCCCCATATCGCGCAGCAGACGCACCCGCGCGCGAAGGATGAAGGAGAGATTCCCGAAAGTCTCGTGAAATCTCATCCCGTGATAGCTCGGGTCAGGGTCGACAAACTCCGGAAAGCGCCCATTGTCCCAGGGGAACGTTCCACCGTCAACAATCATCCCACCGATGGAGTTTCCGTGTCCGCCCAGGTACTTGGTGAGGCTATGGACCACAATGTCCGCCCCGTGCACGATGGGTCGGCAGAGCGCTGGCGACGGTGTCGTGTTGTCGACGAGGACCGGGACCCCAGCGGAATGAGCGGCCTCGGCGATGCCTTCCAGATCGGGAATCGTCAGCTTAGGATTACCAATTGTCTCCAGGAAGACCACCTTGGTGCGCTCGCTGATGGCCTCGGCAAAGGCACCCGGTTCGTCGCTGTCCACCCAGACCGTGCGGATGCCCATCCGCGGGAGTGTGTCCTTGAGCAGCGTCACAGTCCCGCCGTAGAGACGGGTCGTCGACACGATCTCATCGCCGCCAGCGCATAATGTGAGCAACGCCGCGGAGATGGCACCCATCCCGCTAGCGAACGCCAAGCCCCCCACCCCTCCCTCGAGCGATGCGACCCGCTGTTCCAGCACGTCGGTGGTCGGGTTCATGATCCTGGTGTAGATGTTTCCGAACTCCTCGAGTGCGAAAAGTCGGGCGGCGTGCGCGGTGTCCTTGAAGACGTAACTGGTGGTCTGCCATATTGGGACGGCCCGCGCCCCCGTTTCATCCGGTGTGTGACCGGCGTGCAAGGCTAACGTATCAAAACCATCAAACTCGTGTGTCATTGCGCTCCCCCCTCTACTGGAGACAGATAATATCACGTCGGCGAACAGGCAGGTATGGATGACGCGCCTTCTGGACGCTGAGTGCCCTGGTTCATTATCCCATTAATGGTGCTCAGATCAACCGTCAGCCCAGCCGATACGCTCCGCCAGCGTGTGTTGAGGGTCAGTCATCACAAATTCCAAGAGTTAGCATACCAGAGGAGGCCTGAAGCACTGAGGGCCAAATGGTGAGGCCCGCCCCCCGCCAAATGGCGGGGGGGGCCTTCTCACGCCAAATTAGGCAGCGCGCAAGCACCGACGCGACTCGGCCCGCGTCAACCACACGATGATCGATACTAACGTCACCGTTACATCAGAGCTAGACCATCATGGCAGGGGCAGGCGAACGTCCACCACGGTACCCACACCCGGCGCGGATGCGATCGTGAAGATGCCGTCCAGTTGCCGCACGCGTTCCTGGAGGCCAACCAGCCCAAAATGTCCAGCACGCGTGTAGCGGTCAAGGCGTGTCGCAGGCTGGAAGCCGCATCCATCATCGGCGACACGCAGCGTCAGGCGCCCCGGATCGAATCGGACCGTGACATCAACGCGCTCGGCCTTCGCGTGCTGTAAGGCGTTAGTGAGGGCCTCCTGGGTAATCCGATAGGCAGCTAGCTCTAGATCGGGCGGCACCCGCTGCATATCCGTCTCAACCTTAAGATGAACCGCAGCCTCATCTCGGGCGTCGGCGCTATGCACCATCGCCTCTAACGCTGGAAGGAAGCCCAGATCATCCAGATAGACGGGTCGAATGGCCCCAATGATGCGACGCAGATCATCCACGACACCGATCTCGGCCTCGCGGAGATCATCTAGCCGCCGCGCGACATCAGATACCTTGTGGTTAGTAGCATCAATGCGGAGCATCTCTGTCTGATGGCCGAGGGCCACCAGGCTTTGCACAGGACCATCGTGCAGCTCGTGAGCCAGTCGAGCCCGCTCAGCTTCCTGGCCTTGGGTGACCGCATCCAGGTAATCAAGGACCCCGGTCTGGTAACCCTCAAGCCGTTCGATCATATGGGCCAACGCTGCATGCAACTCCTGAATCTCCATCACACCCGAGATTGACCGCCCGAGCCCCGTCCGATCTCCCCAGGAGACAGCTTCAGCGGCCTGGCTCAACTGCTGAAGTGGTCGTACGATCGTACGCCATCCGCAGACAAGAACGAAGATCGCCACGCCCGCAGCGAGAGCTGCCGCAATCGGCCCAAGGCCGGAATACCGCAAGATGGGGCCCAGCAGATCATCAGATGGCGCCCAGACCATCACCGTCCATTGAACGCCGGGCACCTCACTTGATGTCAACACGATGGAAGCGCCCGAATCTGTCGCCAGTGTCGTGGATCCACCACCCGTTGTCGCCAGATGGTCTCGCACCAACCGAGCCTCATCAGCACCGATCTCCATCTGACCACCCTTCGCCAGGATCTCACCCTCTCGCGTCAAGACAAGAAGAGCCGCCGGAAGCCTATCGACTCCAGCCGGCAGCCAGTGTTCAAGCCCGCGACCATCGATTGTCAGATCTTCGCGTACCAGGGCCTCCTGCAAACGCAGTGTCACCAGATCCACCAGTACTCGATCACGCTCGATCACAAAATCCAGCATCGCTTGCTGGTGAGTGTATACACCGGTAAATGCTAAGCCGATAACAACCAGGATGATCGGCAACACAGCCCAGAGAACCAGCTGCGCGTGGAGTGAGTGAAACCAGTGTCGCAGTGTTGCCATAGCTATCCAGACCCTATTCGATGACGATCCAACCCCGCCTCAGACCCTCGGTCACGGCCTCCGTGCGGCTGTTAACGCCCAGTTTCTCATACACATTCGCCAGATGCCCTTGAACTGTACGGTGGCTGATATCGAGAGCCTGACCGATCTCGCGATTGGTCATCCCCTGAGCTACTAGGCGCAGCGTCTCTACCTCCCGCTCGGTGAGCGTCTCAACCTGATGAACTGTACCAGACGGCTGAGCTCGGGTCATCTGCCGTACCACCTTTGTCGCCACTGCCGGGCTCAGGGCAGCCAATCCGTGATGCACGTCTCGGACAGCCTGAACCAACACCTCGGCACGCTCCGTCTTCAGCACGTATCCGTCAGCACCGGCTTGTAGCAACGCCCGTATATAGGGATCGTCATCGTAGGCTGTAAGAATCAACACGCGTACCGCCGGAAAGTGCTGCTTGATCCGGCGCGTCGCCTCGACCCCGGTCATCTGCGGCATATGTATATCAAGAACCGCGACATCGGGTTGCAGCTCCTGAACCAGCTGCACCGCCGCAGCCCCATTATCTGCCTGGGCGACCACCTCGACATCCGGGGCTTGCGCCAGGAACTGCCGAATGCCCTGACGCACCAAGACGTGGTCATCGGCCAGCAAGACACGGATCGTCTCAGCCATCAGCTCTCCCCCTGATCATAAGATAGGCCATAATCTAGAGTATAGCGCAGACCGAGATATACTGTAGCCCCAAGTGGCGCGCCACCCCGTTGAAAGGCGGGGCAGCGCCTAAGCCAGGTTGCCCTTACACCTTTGACCGCCCTACTGTAGACTCAAATCGACGGATGATCAATGGAGAGTTTCCTACCTGGAAACCGCCAACTGGCTGCGCATTCGCTGTTACGCCGCAGTGCGACCCCGCTGCATTCCCGGCGAGCAGCTTGCGAATATACTGTGGGACGAAGACCCGCGCTGGTTTCAGCGCGGGTCTTCGTGAATATCACACGGCTAGCGGAAGCGCACCCGGACGGGATGCGGTATCCGATCCAGAGAGTCTGGAGGAACAAACTAATGTCCGACATGCTAGAGTCATCCAGCGTTCAGACGGAGGACCAAATTGCCGTTGTGGCCGCCTTGAGCGGCGGCGTCGACAGTGCCGTTGCTGCAGCACTGCTCGTCGAACACGGCTACAACGTGACCGGTGTGATGCTGAAGCTGTGGGCCGAATGCAGCATCGGCCAGTGTCCGATGAACCGCTGCTGTACCCCGGCCAGCGTGGCCCGCGCCCGATCTGTCGCGGCGCAGCTCCAGATCCCTTTCCGCCTGATCGATGTACAGGAGGAGTTCAGGGAGGCAGTGGTGGACACGTTTATTGCTGAGTACGCAGCCGGTCGCACGCCCTCTCCGTGCGTGGTCTGCAACCGCAGCATCCGGTTCGGTTTGCTGCTGGATCTGGCGCTGCGCTCCGGCGCCGCCTACCTGGCGACGGGGCACTATGCCCGCATCGCCCGTGACTCCGTTCGCGTTTGTGACGACAAGGTCCGCTACAAGCTGTTGCGCGGCATCGACCAGCGCAAAGATCAGTCATATTTCCTGCACATCTTGGGGCAGCATCAACTGGCGCACGTCCTATTTCCTCTCGGCTCGATGGCAAAAGCTGAGGTCCGTGAGGCCGCTCGAACCCGGCGGCTGTCGGTCGCCGAGCAGCCAGAGAGCCAGGATCTCTGTTTTGTGGCCGACGGCAACTACCGACGTTTCCTTTCAGAGCGAATCCCTGAGCATTTTATCCCTGGACCGATCCGTGACACGCGAGGACACGTCTTGGGCCAGCACAACGGACTGCCCGCATACACCATCGGTCAGCGGCGCGGACTAAACATTACAGATTCCAAGGCATTCTACGTGCTGGACGTGGTCGTGGACGAGAATGCATTGGTTGTTGGGACGTGGGAAGAGCTGGACTTCCCAGGGTGTCTCGTGCAGGCGATGCACTACATCAGTGGCGAACCGCCAACGGAACCATTCCAGGCCAGCGCGAGGATTCGCTCGCAGGCCAAGCCCACCACCGTCACAGTCACCCCGCTGTCAGAGGAGCGGGCATGGGTGGAGTTCGACGCACCGGAGCGTGACGTCACGGCGGGCCAGTTCTTAGTGCTCTACAGTGGAGAGGAGGTCCTGGGTGGCGGCGTCATCTCGCGCGACAAGGATGTCACGTCGCACACGTGAAGACGCTGCAGAGCACCACTCAGCTGCCTGGGGACGGCAGGTCAGGATCCCGGATGCATAAGGGAGACGTGCCAGACGGCAGGGCCAAACGCAGCTTTAACGCTACTATGTGACGACTCTCCCCGCTAAAGCGGGGAGCTTCTCGGGACACGCTCGGCGTTACTTCAGCCCACCTTGCGTCCCGAAGGCCCCGTCCGGGCCAGATGCAGAATATTAACCGCAGCATTTACGTCGCGGTCGAGAACTAGATCACAGTGAGGACAATGATGCGTTCTGATGCTCAGATCT